>CAXXWL010000003.1:0-300000 GCA_963662855.2 uncultured Caenibius sp. | reverse complement strand
TTCAACCTGCTGTTCCTGATGCAGAACGCAATGGATGCGGCATGGTTGTGGGGACTCTTCCTCCTGCCGGACGGAATGACCCTTGCCGCCTATGCCCATCGCGGCGCCTATCCGCTGATTGCCACGGCGCTGCTGGCCGCGCTCTTTGTGCTGGTTGCGCTGCGCCCGGGATCGACGACTGCCGGAATCCGGTCGGTCCGTGTGCTGGTCGCGCTGTGGATTGGGCAGAACCTGTTTCTGGTGTTCAACGCCGCCCTGCGCACAATCGACTATGTCGAAGCCTATTCGCTCACGGTTCTGCGAATTTCCGCGCTTTTGTGGATGGGGCTGGTGGCGCTCGGTCTGGTCCTGGTGCTGTGGCGCATGCTGGCCGACAAAAGTGCGGCGTGGCTGATCAATACCAACCTTGCCGCTGCCGGCATGCTGCTGACAGTGGTGTGCTTCGTCGATCTGGGCGCGATAGCGGCGCAGTGGAACGTGCGCCACGCACGCGAAGTGGATGGCGGCGGGGCGATGCTGGACCTGTGCTACCTAGATGAACTCGGGGGATCGGCGCTGCTCCCGCTTATCGAGCTTGAACAGCGCGAACTGCCCGATGAACTGCGCCAGCGTGTGCGCAATACGCGGCTGATGGCGCACTACCGTCTGATCGACGACGTAAATCAAGGCGGCTGGGACTGGCTTTCGCAGCACAGGCTGGCCGAGGCGAACCAGCAATTGGGAGGCACGATCGGCCCGCGTCTCACCGAGTGGGAATACAGTTGTTCTGGAGAACGTCTCGAGCGCTACATCCCGTCTGTGCCCCCTTCATCTACCCCTGCCGGCGCCCCTATCGCCGCCGAAACCGGGGCGCCTACGTTGACCGGAGGACCAGATCGGTGAACAACGGCCCAATGCCACGCACGGTCCTTCTGGTCGATGATGACTCCCATATCCGTCAGGTGCTCGTCTTCGCCTTCGGCAAGGCGGGCATGGAATCGATCGAGGCCACGGATGGGGAGGAAGCTCTAGCGATGGTCGCCGAACATGCGCCGGACTTGGTCGTGCTCGACATCAACATGCCGCGCATGGACGGGCTGGAGGTCTGCCGGCGTCTTCGCGCCGAGGGACAGGTGCCGATCCTGTTCCTCTCTTCCCGGGATGATGAGATCGACCGGGTTTTGGGGATCGAACTGGGCGGCGACGATTATGTGGTGAAGCCGTTCTCCCCGCGCGAGGTTGTGGCGCGGGCCGCAGCAATATTGCGCCGTTCCGCCGGGCAGGCATCGCCGCCGGCGGCGTCTTCGGCCGGGCTGCTCCGCCATGGCGCGCTGATGCTCGATGGCGACGCATGGTCCGCGCAATGGAAAGGCGGCGAGGTGGAACTGACGGTCACGGAATTCAACCTGCTCCGCACGCTTGCTGCCGCCCCGGGGCGCATCTTCACGCGCGACCAGCTGATAGACCGGCTGCACGGGCCGGGTTTTGCGATCACGGATCGCACGATCGACAGCCATGTGCGCAATCTGCGTCGCAAATTTGCCGATTCTGGCTGTCCCGATCTCATAGAGACCAAGGCGGGTGTCGGCTATCGCCTGGGTCCGGGCCTCGGAGAGAGCTGAGTGATCGAGCGCTTACGCGCGCTGGCGCGGCGCTATTGGCCGGTCATGCGCTTGCGCTGGGTGCTGTTCGGCACCTTGCTTTTCGTCGCTGCACTCCCCGGCTTCGCCGCCCTCGGCCTCCGCGTCTATGAGAACGCGCTGGTGCGGCGCACCGAGGCCGAGGTCACCGCACAGGCGGCCTCCATCGTGGCGATGGCGGCCCTGCTCTGGCCCGGGGCGCAGCCCGCTGGCGCACCGCCAGCCACAGGCGTGAGTGCTGACGAGCGCTACGAACTCGCGCCGACCGAGGTCGACTTGCGCTCCTCGCCTGTCCTGCCATCCTGGCCGCAAGCGCTTGTGGCCGATCAACTGCCGGATCCGGATGCAATGACCATTGCGGTGCGGCTCTCTCCGGCTCTTGCGGAGATCAAGCGCACCACACTTGCCTCTATCCTGCTGCTGGACAGCAGCGGCATTGTCCTCAACGGCCCGGAGGCAGGACGCAGCCTTGCCGCGCTGCCCGAAATGCGGGCAGCTCTGGCGGGCAGGGCGGTCACCGTGCTGCGCCACAACGATGCCTATAGCCGTTCCTCACCTGTGGAATGGGTGAGCAGGGCCACATCTATCCGGCTGCATCAGGCGCGACCGATCATGGTGGGCGGCAAGCCGGTCGGCGCGGTGCTCGTCTCGCGCAGTCCGGCCGCGCTATTTCGAGGCATGTGGGAGGATGCGGGCAAGATCGCGGTCGGGACGCTTGCGATCTTCATGCTGCTGGTCGTACTTACATCCATCTTGGCGCGGGCCATCGTGCGGCCGGTGGAGAAGCTGAGCGAGGCGGCTCGTTCACTTGCTTCGGGCGGGCAAGCCAATCCCCGGCGCCCGACGCTGGAAGTGCGGGAGATCCGTAGTCTCTACGATGATTTCGAGGGCATGGCCGCCAGCATCGCCCGACGTTCCCGCTATCTGCGCGATTTCGCGGCTTCGCTCAGTCACGAATTCAAGACGCCGCTCGCCGGACTGCGCGGAGGGATCGAACTGCTGCAGGACCACGGCGAAAGCATGACCGGCGAAGAACGCGAGCGGTTCCTGGCCAATATGGCGGGCGATGCTGACCGGCTCTCACGGCTGATCAGCCGCCTGATGGAACTTGCCCAGGCAGATATGTGGGATGCCCGCGTACAGGAGCCTGTAGCCCTCGCGCCGTTGCTTGCGCGGCTGGCCGATGGATTGGCGGGCGGCGATTTTTCCGTGGCAGTTCAGGTTCCGTCGGACATGCCGCCGGTGGCGATGGAGGGGGCCGCGCTTGAGACTACGCTCACTACGCTGATAGAGAATGCCCGCCAAGCAGGGGCCTCGCAGCTTTCGATCTCGGCGCATATGGAAGAAGGACAGGGTGTCGTAATGCTGGTGGATAATGGCCCGGGTATCCCCGTCGCCGACCGCGACCAGGTGTTCGACCCGTTCTTCACATCCAAGCGGGGCGAGGGCGGAACCGGCCTCGGCCTGCCTATCGCCCGCGCATTGGTGCAAAACCACCGTGGGACACTCGATCTGATCGAGGGTGGTTCGGGGGCAAATTTCACGCTGCGACTGCCTCTATGGTCGGCAGACTCCTGAATCGAATTCACAGCCTGCCTCCCGTTTCTCGACAATTTTCGGAGGGACGTTGGTCATGTCGTTGCGTAGGAGAGGCAAGCCGCCACGTTATATTAGCCAATCCCCGATAGCAGTGTGTCGCAAGCCAAGCTTCCTCGTCATCGGTCTGATCGCAAAGCTGCTCGTTTTCGCGATGGGGATGACCATACGGCCTAGTCCACAGGTGTTGGATCCGTTCCAACGGCAAGTCTTCATGATCATGCCCTAGGTGGCCGCGCTCGTCATGTCGGGGACGGCGGCGGAGCTGCTGCTCCACCGGATGCTGCGAATATTTTGGCCGTGGCACAGCAAAAATATCTCATTTCAAAGTGGTCGCATCTGGAGCAGTTCCAGATGCCCGTTGAAGTGCATCGCAATGAGCAAATTCTGTAGGATATTCGGGCGGTCGAAGTTCTGCGCCCTGCCAGATCTTCGGGGAAACGGTCGTTCCAAGACCGCCCCAGAGTCGGTCGCTTCGCCTAGGCGGGGATGGCGGTTCGCGCGGCCATCTTTGGGTCTGGGCTGGCTGTGCACAAGCGATTTCCTAGCAGCAAATTTATTGCGCCATTCGGTGATCAGGAAGGCGTTCGAGTTACGAAATGGGCACTAAACATACCTTATATCAAAGGCTTGTCACAATTTTGGGGGCAATTTGGGGGGCAAACGAACAAGGGTGTTTCAAAATTTGCATGTAAATCAATTAGATGGTGGAGGTGTTAGGTTCTCCTAAGCGCACCACTACTTTCCCAAGGAAATCTGCGGTTTAGCGGCGAAAAGGCCTTTCGCTGGATGCCGGATTTTGCCCTCGTTTGGGCGCGTAAATCCAGTGGGTTTTCGTGGGTGGCTGGAAGGGCGTTCGGCTTAGGCTTGGAAATCAAGCGGTTGGACGGGCTTTGGCTGGGTGGCTCGCCCAGATACGGCGGAAGTGTCCTTTTGCAGGGTGTTGGAATTCTGCTGGTTTAAAGGGCGATCGGCAGAACTCGGCAGATCGGCTCGACCCCTTACTCATCCCGATGCTCGTCAATGAAGGCAGTCATCGCTTGAACGGGGGGTCGAACTCCGCCTGGGCAAAATATGCCGACGCCTTGCGCAGGATCTCGTTGGCTTGCCGAAGCTCACGGTTCTCGCGCCCCAACGCCTTCAAGCGGTCTGCAGTTCGGTGGGAACGCCGGCACATTTGCCGCTGTTGATCTCAGCCTTCTTCACCCACGCTAGCAGCGTGTGCCCCGAACAGCCGATCCTCTCGGCAATGGATGTGATCGCCGTCCAGCGGGACAGATGGTCGCCTTCGTGGTTCAGCACCATGCGGACGGCCCGCTCACGAACCTCCGGTGCAAACTTGTTCGTCGTCTTGCTCATCGTAGACCCTTCCTCTCAGGAGTTAGGGCCTCCGGCAATCCCCGGGGCGGTTCAGTCTCAACAAGGAGAAGCGTTGCAACCCGCCCGAGGATTCCATCGTTATAGTGAACCGGTGGTTTCGCGATGACTTCGCCACCCGTCGCCGCAAGCGCCCTCACAAGACTTGGCCAGATCTGGTCGAGTTCGACTGGCAAGAGTGGGACCGGTGACCTCGCCTGTCTTCGGAATCCAGACCAGTGTCGGCGCCATTACCGGAAGCTCGCTGTCGGTGACGGGCAACGCCGTTTCCGCGACGGCTATCGGCAACAACGCTGCTTCGGCACTTACTGCCGGATTCTGATTCAGGATCGTTCCAGTCGAAGGAGGCGGGGGAAGCAATTCTCCCGCCCATTGTGTGCGGAGGGGCGCACACATGTTACTGGTCTGGCTTTCTCGGTAGTTGGTAGATCGCGGCGGGAAATTGATAATGTCTGTGATCATGTGTCTTATGTGAGTAACTCACCTCGCCTGCATTGGTCGGACGAGTTGCGGCGTAACATTCTGCGACAATTCGTGACTGGTCTTGAAGCCGAGGCAGACTAGGGTGCAGAGGTGCCGAATGGGGGAAACCGGATGAGACGCAGGGCGAAGGCAGATTGGGCTTACCGGGCCGTGCCTGTCGTTTTGCTTGCACTGGGCCTTGCCGGCTGCGGCACGCTCAACGGGCCGCGCGCCATTCCCGATCACGCCATCGCGCTGCCTGCTGCCTGGGCTGACGAGGGCCGGGTAGATCCTTCCTATGACGAAGCCGCCTATTGGCAGGCGCTGGGCGATCCGGCGTTGACAGCGATCGTCGAGGCGGCGCTGGCCCATAATCTCGATCTTGCGCAGTCGGCAGCCCGCCTTGCCCAGTCACGCGAGGCGCTGGCGCAGGCGCGCGCCGGGTTCCTGCCGCAGCTGAACGGCAGCGGTGGCGCCCGGCAGGATGTTTTGGACGGCGGGGGCGGCGATCCGGTGTTCAGCCTGGGCGTGGATGCCAGCTGGGAAGCCGATCTGTTCGGCCGCATCGGCAATTCCGCCAGCGCCGCGCGCCATGATTACGAGGCTGCCGGTTATTCGCTGGACGATCTGCGGCGGGTTATTGCCGGGCAGGTGGCGAGCCAGGTGATTTCCGCCCGCGCCACGGCCCGCCAACTCGCCATCGCGCGCGACACGCTGGCGATACAGGACGAGAATCTGCAGATCGCCCGCTGGCGCAATCAGGCAGGGCTGGTCTCCAGCCTCGATGTGGAGCAGGCGCGCAGCCAGCGCTCGCAGACGGCGGCGAGCATTCCGTTGCTGGAAAGCAGTCTTGCGGCCACGTCCAACGCCATTTCCACGCTGGCGGGGGAAACACCTGGCCGGGTGCGCGAATTGCTGGCGGAGCCGCGCGCCATTCCGGCGCCGCCCGAGCTGGCGAAGCTCGATGCGCCGGCCGACATATTGCGCCGCCGCCCTGATATTCGCGGGGCCGAGGCGAGCCTTTATGCCGCCACCGACCGGATCGGCGTGGCGCGCGCACAGCTTTATCCCGCGCTGCGCCTCACCGGAACGATCGGCACCAATGACGCCGGGCCGCTGGGCCTGTTCGACATGGTGACGGGATCGGTGTCCGCCGCGATCAGCCAGTTGCTATTCGACGGCGGGCGCACCCGTTCGCAGATCCGCTCGGCAGAGGCGGCGGCGGAAGGTTCGCTTGCCGGTTGGCGCAAATCGATTCTCACCGCGCTGGAGGAAGTGGAAAGCGCCATCGCCGCGCGCCGTGCCGCCGATGTGCGGCTGGTCGCGCTGGCAGAGGCGCTCGACGCGGCGAACAATGCCGCGATCCTCGCCCGCAGCCAGTATCAGGCTGGGCTGACCGATTTCCAGACGCTGCTTTCGGCCGAAAGCCAGCTTCTTTCCGCGCGCAATTCGCTGGCTTCCGCCGAGGCCGACCGCGCCTCTGCCTTCGTGCGTCTCACCCAAGCGCTTGGAGGAGGGTGGGATGAAGCTGCGCCTGCAATTTCCGATGATGGGACCACGCCATGAGTGACGGGCAGACCTCGATCGACGAATTCCTCGGCACATCCGACCGTCCGCGTTGGAAGCGCTGGGCGATGTTCTGGGTGCCGGCAGTGCTGCTGATCGCCGTGCTGCTGGGTGCCGCGCTGCTACTGGGGCGCAATAATGGGACGGGCTATGTGACGGAGCCGGTCGTCAGGCGCTCGCTGGACGTGGAAGTCACCGCCACGGGCAATCTGCGGCCGACCAATCAGGTGGATGTCGGTTCGGAAGTGTCGGGCAAGATCGATGAGATCTATGTCGATGTGAACGACAGGGTCACGCGCGGGCAGGTTCTGGCGCGGATCAACACCGATGTGATCGAAGACCAGATCAAGCAGGCCCGGGCCAGCGTCGCCGCCGCCCGCGCGGCCGTGGCGCAGGCGCAGGCGACGCTTTCGCTCGATCAGGCGCAGCTGGCACGGTTGCAGGAAGTGTCGCGCCTGTCGGGCGGCAAGGTCCCTTCCAAGAGCGAGCTGGACATTGCGCTGGCCAATGTCGCACGTGATCGGGCTTCGCTCGCTTCCGCACAGGCCAATGTGAACTCCGCACAGGCACAGCTTTCCACTGCCGAGACCAATCGCAATCGCGCGATCATCGTTTCACCGGTGTCCGGCGTAGTGCTGGCGCGGCAGGTGGAGCCGGGGCAGACCGTGGCCGCCAGCTTCAGCACGCCCACCCTGTTCATTCTGGCGGAGGACCTCTCCACCATGCAACTGCGTGTCTCCATCGACGAGGCCGATGTCGGCCAGGTGAAGGCCGGGCAGAAGGCCAGCTTCACGGTGGACGCCTATCCCGGTCGCCGTTTCCCCGCAGCGGTGGAGCGGATCAATCTGGGCTCCAACAACACGGTCAGCGCATCGCAGAGCACCACGACCACGCAGAATGCGGTGGTTATCTATGAGGCGCGCCTCTCGGTCGCCAATTCGCAAGGGCTGCTGCGCCCGGGCATGACGGCCACCGCGAGTATCGCGACCGACAGCACCGGGGTGCAGATGCTTGTCCCCAATGGCGCGCTGCGTTTCAAGCCGGACCAGCAGAAGCTGGGCGGCGGCGGGGCGCTCAGTCCGCAGATCGGGCTGCAACAGGAAGAGGCGAAGGCCACTATCGGCGTGGGCAGCCGCCAGCAGGTTTACGTGCTGGGCGACGACGGCAAGCTCAAGGCGATCGCGGTTACCACTGGCCAGAGCGACGGCAAACTCACCGTTGTCCATTCCGCCGAGATCAAGCCAGGAATGAAGGTGGTGACGGGGGTCAAGGCGGCGCAGAAGTGACCGGTACGGAAACCAGACGCCCGCTGATCGAGCTTGAAGGGATCACCAAGACCTTCGGCCAGGGCGCGGCCGCGTTCCAGGCGCTGAAGGGCGTGGACATGGTGATCGACCACGGGGATTTCGTGGCGATCATGGGGCCGTCGGGTTCCGGAAAATCCACCACCATGAATATCCTCGGCTGTCTCGATACGCCCACCACCGGCATCTTCCGTTTCCTGGGCGTGGAAGTGCAGGCGTTGAATCGCGATCAGCGTTCCTTGTTGCGGCGGCGCTATCTTGGCTTCGTGTTCCAGGGCTTCAACCTGCTGGCGCGGACATCGGCGCTGGAGAATGTCGAACTGCCGCTGCTCTATCGCGGGCTGGACAAGGCGCAGCGGCGCGAGGCGGCGATGCGTGCGCTCGATCAGGTGGGGCTTGCCCCATGGGCGGACCATACGCCGGGAGAACTTTCTGGCGGCCAGCAGCAGCGCGTGGCGATTGCCCGCGCGCTGGTGAGCGATCCCGAAGTGCTGCTGGCCGACGAGCCGACCGGCAATCTGGATACGGAGCGGTCGATCGAAATCATGGAATTGCTGGCCGATCTCAACCGGCGCGGGATCACCATCTTGATGGTGACGCATGAGGCGGAAATGGCCGCCTTTGCGCGGACTATCGTCCACTTCCGCGATGGTCTGGTGGAACGGACCGAGAAGGGCCATCGCCATGGCCATGCGGGGGGAGCGGGGCAATGATGATCGGCACCACTCTGATCCTCGCTCTGCGGGAGATCCGCCGCCATCTGTTGCGCAGCTTCCTGACGACGCTGGGCATCATCATCGGCGTGTCGGCCGTCATCACCATGGTGACGCTCGGCAATGGCGTGACCGTTTCGATCAAGGAGCAGATCAGCGCGCTGGGCTCCAATGTGTTCATCGTCTTTCCCCAACAGACCGATCGCGGCCAGCCGCGCACCTTCAAGGAAGACGATATCACCGCCGTGCGCGAGCAGATCGCCGGGGTGAAGGCCGTGGCGGGCGAAGTGAACCGCGACGTCAAGGCGATCCACAACGGGCAGGACTGGGCTTCGCGGGTGGAGGGCGTTTCCAACGCCTTCATGGATGCGCGTGGCATCGAAATGGAGGAAGGCCGCCGCTTCACCAAAGCCGAGGAAGAGGCAGGCGCCAATGTCTGCATCATTGGGCCCAAGGTCTATGAAGAGATATTCGTCACCGGAACCAGTCCCATCGGCGAACGGATGCGGCTGGACGATGTCTCCTGCATGGTGATTGGCATGTTCAAGTCGCGCGCTCAGGGCGCACAGAACCAGGATGACGACAATTCGGTGTTCATGCCGATCAAGAATGTCCAGCGCCGGTTTCTGGGCAATGACAGCATCTTCTACATGGTGATCAGCTATGACCCTGCCTACGACAGTTCGGCTATGCAGGATGCGCTGGTCGATCTGCTGCGCGAACGGCGCCTGCTGCAGGAAGGGCAGGTCAACGATTTCAATATCCTCGATACCGCGCAGGTAAACGATGCCGTCTCCACCGCTGTCGGCCTGTTGACCGCGATGGTCTCCGCCATTGCCGCGATCAGCCTGGTGGTGGGGGGCGTGGGGATCATGAACATCATGCTCGTCTCCGTGACGGAACGCACGCGCGAGATCGGCATCCGGCTGGCCATCGGGGCGCTGGCCCGCGAGGTCCGGATGCAGTTCCTTACCGAAGCCGTGGTGCTGTGTTGCTTCGGCGGCGTGATGGGCATGGTGCTGGGCTTCCTCTTCTCCTTCGGGCTTGCCCGCGCGATAGACATACCCTTCGTCTTCTCGCCGACGATCAATGTGCTCAGCTTTATCATCTCGGCGCTGATCGGGGTGGTGTTCGGCTATTTCCCCGCCCGCCGTGCTGCCGCGCTCGATCCGATCGAGGCGCTGCGGCACGAATAGGGGCGGGACGGACGCACCCGGGCATCCGCAAATAAGGGCTATGCCGGAGGAAGCCAGAATCTCCGGTGTTCACGCGACACGGTCAGAGAGTCCGGCCCTCCGCCAGAGCAACGGAGGGGCTCTCCCTTCAGACGGCACCGCATCCAGAACAGCACAGGCGCCCAAAAGAAAACCCCCGCAAGCCAAGCGGCCTGCGGGGGTCTCTTGCATTCGTAAGGAACGATTGCCTTGTGGCGATCAGTTCCCGCCGGCGCGCTTGGCGGCTGCGGCCACGGCTTCCGTGGTCGGGTTGCCGAGCGACAGCGAACGGCCATCGGGGAAGCTGATTTCCGCGGCGCTGGCGCGGGTATCCCCGTCGCGTGCGCGGAAGGCGTTCACGATGATCTTGGTGCCGGCAGGCAGCGAGTTCCGGTTCCAGCCACGACGCAGCAGGGCGCTGGGCGCACCGCCTTCGACGCGCCACGTCTGACCGTTGCCGGTCTTGATGTGGATCCAGGAATGCGGGTTCACCCACTCGAATTTCACCACGGTGCCTTCGATCTTGATGGGCTTGTTACGATCGAATTCAGCCGCAAACGAATGGTGGGCATATGCTGTGCCCGCCGCGCCGCTCACCGCCAGAACGGCGCCGATCATCGCCGCTCGCAGGGTCTTCATACGCATTGTGTGGTCACTCCTTTGAAATATCAACGTCCGGGGGAGTTAGTTGTTCCCCTCATTCTCCCGACTTCTTGGACTCCAGCAGATCGCCGTAAAGCAGCATCTCGGAGAAAGGCACGCACTTGTACTCGAGCAACTGGGCGTTGGCTTCGACGCGGCGATAGAGCGGCATCTTGATCGTCCAGGGCTTGGTGTAGATCGACGGATCGTCGATCGTGGCGGTGTATTCGATGTGATCCTTGTCGACCAGCTTGAAGGTCTCGGTCACCGCGGCGGTGTTGGTCAGGTAATTGCCCGTGCGGTCCAGCCAGGTCACGCCCGCTTCGAGCGCGCCGCCCGGAAGCTTCACGTCGCCCGGACTCTGGCCCAGGGTAACGACCTTCAGCGTATCGCCCTCCCAAGAACCGTAGGAAGTGCCCATCCAGGTGTCGATCGGCGGGATTTCCACGTCCTTCATGTGCACGACGCGGTTAGCCGAGGCATATTCATACACCATCAGCAGATCGTCCTTCTCGCCCTGCACGATCTGGAACGGCAGGTTGATATAGGTCGCGCGCGGAATGCCCGGCAGATAGCACATGGCTTCCGGATCGTGGCCGGGCGCATTGGCCTTGTTGGCATTGCGCAGTGCGAGCGCTTCCGGCTTGTAAGGGATCGAGCCGCCTTCAACCACGCCGAGGCCGGCCGGGGTCGCGACCAGCGCGCCCATGGTGCGTTCGGCGGTAGTGTTGGTGGCAGCCGAATGGGGTTCGAGGTCGTAATTGGCGGTGTTCAGCACCTGCCACACGCCGTTGAGGTTCGGATGCCCGCCGAGCTTCGCGGGCTCTTCAGCCATCGCAGCGCTACTCGCCCCAGCAAACAGCATCGCGGCCAGCACGAATTTCTTCACGAACTTGTCCTTTCCCAGCATAAACTCTCCTTTAGGTCCCTGATCCGGGCAGCGCGAAGGACACGATCGCCCCCCCTGCGTTGATGGCAACATATTGTTTGCCGTTGCTACCCCTATAACTCATCGGATTGGCATTGGCGTTGTTCGACAACAATGCCTCCCACAATTCCTTGCCCGTTGCGGCATCAAAGGCACGGAAACGCTTGTCGTTCGTGGCGCCGACGAACACCAGTCCGCCAGCCGTCACGGTCGGACCCGCACTCCCGGCATTGCCAACAACCTGCTTCCCCTTAGGAAGTTCCTCATAAAGTCCAAGAGGAACCGCCCATTTGATTTCGCCGGTGTTCGCATCGACCGCGGTGAGGCGCGCCCATGGCGGCTTGTAGCACGGCGCGCTGGCGCCGACCGGGCGGCCCTGCGCATCATATTTACCGCCGAGTGGGGCCTGGAAGCTGAAGAACGGCCCCTTGCCGTCTACGCTCGCGCGGTCATATTCCGGCGATTGGGTGGCGTCGAAGCTGTAGGGCTTGGAGCCTTCGGGCACCTTTTCCACCCAGCCGACCAGCGAAGTGTCCAGCGCGTTCATATAAACGATGCCGGTCCTGGGATCGGCCGCCGGGCCGCCCCAGTTCACACCGCCGATGCCGCCGGGGAACTGGATGGTGGAGCGTACCGGATCGCCTTCGCCGCGATAGCTGAACGGCGTGAACGGGCCCAGATTGATATAGCCGCCGGCTTCCTGCCACATCTTCATACAGGCGGCGGCATGTTCGGGATTGGTGTCTTCCGCGGTGACGATATCGTCATAGCTCATCGCAACGCGGCTGAGCGGGGGCGTCTTCACCGGAATCGGCTGGGTGGGGCTGTAATATTCGCCCGGCACATTGCCAGCGGGAACCGGACGCTCCTCCACAGGCATGGCCGGCTTGCCGGTTGCCGCGTCGAGTTCGTAGAAGAAGCTCGTCTTGTTGATGTTGGCTAGGATCTTCTGGCGCTTGCCGTCGATCGTCACGTCGATCAGCGGGCCGGCGGTGGGCATGTCCGCATCCCACAGATCGTGGTGCACTGACTGGAAGTGCCATTTGTACTTGCCGGTCTTGGCATCGACCGCGACCACGGAATTGCCGAACAGGTTCGAACCGGGGCGGTCGCCGCCGTAATAATTGTGCGCCGGGCCGCCGATGGGCAGATAGACAGTGTCGGTGGCCACATCTGCCGTCGCGGCAAAGCCCCACATATTGGTGCCGCCGCGGCCTTCCCAGCCATCGCCCCAAGTGTCGTTATAGGGTTCGCCCTTCTTGGGGACGGTCTGGAATTCCCACAGCTTCTTGCCGGTCTTCACATCGAAGGCGCGGGGATTGCCCGCAGGGCCGCGCGGATTTTCGAGCGAGGCCGCACCGATCACAGCAATGTCGCCCACGATGGTAGGGGTGCCGCCATAGGATACGCCGACATCGACATAGCCCTTGTCGCCAAAGCCGACGACGGGCTTGCCCGTCGTCGCATCGAGCGCCATCAACTTGCTGCCCGCCATCACCAGAATGCGCGGCTTCAGCTTGCCGTTGCCTTCCCAATAGCTGACGCCGCGTCCGGAAACGCCGCCGCCGAATCCGGTCTGACCTTCCGGCTTGGGTTCTTCATGGACCCACAGCTCCTTGCCGGTAACTGCGTCCAGCGCGATGACCTTGAAGCTGCCGGGCACATACATCACCCCACCAACCACGATCGGCACTGCAGTGCTGAAGGTGCGCAGCTGATAGGTCCACGTCTGCTGGAGCTGCGTGACGTTCGACTTGTTGATCTCGTCCAAAGGCGAGTAACGAGTCGCGGCAAGATCGCGATTGATCGTCCGCCAATCCCCGTCGGGAGTTGCGACTTCTGCGGATGCTGCAGCGCACAAACCAATGGCAGATATCGTCGCCAGAAGCGCGGTGCCTGCAAGACGCATTGAATTCTCTCCCAACGGGTATGATTCGGGGTGCCCGCGAAGGCGCCCCATACTCCTTCTTTGACTTTGTCCTAGACGCGGATGCTTGCCGTGGCAACGGTGCTTCGCTACAGGCAGGCAAATTTTGGCACCGCTGGGGGGCGGGGCTGTTAGTACACTATTGGAGCGTGGCACCTTGGGCAGCCACGTCTCGGGGAAAGGGACCGATGCTCTGATGTCGACAAGCGATCTTCTTTTTGCGTTCACCGAGTGGCTGCGAGGCACGTCGCTCACCGAACTTTCACTCGCGATCAACGATCTGTCGATCAGCCTCTGGATCCAGTCGCACTTCTGGGCGATTCCGACGATCCAGTCGCTCCACATCCTGTCGATCGGCGCGCTGTTCGGTGCGTCCATCATGCTCAACCTGCGCGTGCTCGGCGTCACGGGGATGAGCCGCACCATGGTTCAGACCACGCGGCGCTATATTCCGTGGATCTGGTGGGCATTCGCCCTGCTGGTCTTCTCGGGCCTGCTGCTGATCGTCGGCGAACCTGTGCGCGAACTGATCAATCCGATCTTCTGGATCAAGATGGCCCTGATCATCGTGGCCATTATCGCCACGCTGGGCTTCAACGGCGCTCTCAAGGCCCGTGCGGCTAATTGGGAGACGACCACCGGTGCAACCGCTGGCCTTCGTCTTGCAGCTGTCCTGCTCCTCATCCTGTGGTGCGCAGTCATGTTCGGCGGTCGCTGGATCGCTTACGCGCCGGTCTAAGGGGGAAGTTTCTCATGATTCTCGAATCGTTCTGGCAGGCCCTTCAGGCCTCCGCAGTCGGCGATTTCATCGCCACCTCCACCTGGGCGTTCCCGACGCTCGAAACCCTGCACGTGATCGCTCTGGTCACTGTGCTGGGCACCATCGTGATCGTCGACATCCGGCTGCTCGGTCTGACCTCGACCGACTATCCCGTCACCGTCATCAGCAACGACACACTGAAGATCACCTGGATCGCCTTCATCTGTGCGGCCATCACCGGATCACTGCTCTTCACCGCGAAGGCGCATGATTACATGATCAATCCGTACTTCATCCGGAAGATGATCCTGCTCGCACTGGCCGGGGTCAACATGGGCGTGTTCCATATGCTGACCTGGAAGTCGGTGAAGCAGTGGGATACGGGCGGCATGATCCCCGTCGCGGCCAAGGTCGCGGGCGTTCTCTCGCTGATCCTGTGGGTCGGCGTGGTGATGATGGGCCGTACCATCGGCTTCACGCTGGGCATCTTCTACTGATCGCCTGATATAGCCCAGGCCGGTTTCCCAAGGATCGGCCCTGGCAAGAGAAAGCCGCGAATCCCAGTGGGTTTCGCGGCTTTTCTTTTGGTGGGAGCGGGGGCTATTCCGCTGTTTGATTGGGGGCAGGACGAACGGAGGTGGAAGGTGCAGGCTTTCCTGCCGGCAGGACCGGCACTCCTTTGCTTCACCTTGCTTAAATAAAAGGCCGCGCGACCCCTCGGTCCCGCGGCCTCTTATATCCGTCCCGGTCGGGAAAGGGCGCTTGGCCCTTATTCCCCTTCCTTGAGCCCCAGAGGCTTGGCCACGTCGCGTTCGAACAGGCCCTCATAGAGCTTGAGCTTGGCGTCGCTGGTCCAGTGGCCCTTGCCGGAGCCCTTGTTCCCGTCGAGCAGCATGGCTTCGGTCGAGCCGAGGTCCTTCACGGCCGGCCACTGGGGCAGGCCCTTGCCATTGGGATTGCCGGTGGCGGCGAAGTTCACCCAATATTGCGAGACCTGATCCGCAAAGGCGAGCTGCACCGGATCGTCTTTCATCAGGTCGACCGAACTGCCCGCAGGATAGGTGCGCGGCGCGGCGAGATTGTTAAAGACATAGGGGATTTCGGCCGTGTGGCCCGCGCCCAGATCCTTCTGGCCCTGATCGTAGAGCGGGCGATGCGTGAACCAGTAATGCCAGGCGCTCTTGCCGATGGCGGACTGGCTCTCGGCCAACAGGCGCATATGCCATGCCATCCCGTCGGAGAAAGGCAGGGTGGAGGCGGTAGCCGCATCCGCATCGGTGGCAGCGGGATAGGCTGCCATGCCAACATCTGCGAGGTCGCCCCAGCGCTGTTGCGCGCCTGCGGCCCAGCTTTCCTTCGTCACCGGCGGGCCGAAGCCTGCGGTGAAGGAGCCTTCCTCGGCATTGGAGCCAGCAAGGATATCGACCGGGTTCTGCTTGCCTTCCGCGATAGTGATCGAGACATCCTGCGGAATGATCCAGCCATCCACGATCATGCCCTGACCGCGAATGCCGGCGAACACGTCCTTGGCGGGCAGGGCGCGCAATTCGGCCAGGCTCTTGGCTCCCAGCTTCTGAGCGGCTTCCAGCGTGCGGGCTTCAGACGCCTCGCGCGTGGCCATCTTGGCGATGCCCAGGCCCATCCAGGCGCCGCTTTCGGGAATGCCGCGCTCGAAGGTGCCGCGCGCGGGCGGGGCGCCCACAAGGCCGCCGATCATGGCGGCGCCGGCGCTTTCACCGAACAGGGTCACGCGGCTGGGATCGCCGCCGAAGGCCGCGATGTTTTCCTTCACCCATTTGAAGGCCGCGATCGCATCGCCCAGTGCCTGATTGCCCGAGGCCTTGTGCGGCGAAGCAGCGGTCAGTTCCGGATGGGACATGAAGCCCAGCGAGCCGACGCGGTAATTGAAGGTGACGAGAACCACGCCCTTCTTGGCCAGCTTGTCGCCTTCGCTGAAGGGCGCGTTGCCGCCGCCTTCATTATAGGCGCCGCCATAGAGCCAGATCATCACCGGCAGCTTTTCATTGCCGGTCTTCGCGGGCGTCCAGACGTTGAGATAGAGGCAATCCTCCGACATCTCGGGCGCATTGTTGAAATCGGTCGCCCCGTTCTTGGGGAAGCGGGTCGGCGCAGGGTTCTGGATGCAGGGCGCGCCATACTTGCTGCCGTCGCGCACGCCGCTCCATTCCGTGGGCGGCTGGGGCTGTTCCCAGCGCAGATCGCCCACCGGCGGTGCGGCGAAGGGGATGCCCTTGAACACGGTGATCCCGTCTTCATTGCCGGCCGCTCCCTGGATCTTGCCCTGCTTGGTGGTGACGGGTTTCGCCAGTGAAGGCTGGCCGGCCTGAGCCGCCGCGGCCGAGGCCAGCAAGGCGGAGCCGATTGCGATGCGGAGCGCGATTGCGCAGGTCTTCATCAGGCTTACTCCCCAGTGTTCTTGGCCGCCGCGCGTTCTGCGCGTGAGGCATTGATGTAGTTGCGGACCTGAACATTGCCTTCGTGGCAGGCATATTCGAAGATCCCGAAGCCATCGTCGCGCTGCCAGTCGAGCCGGGCGGTCCAGGGCTTGGTGAACACCACCGGGTCATCCAGCGTCACTTCATAAACGATGGCGTCCTTGCCGGTCATGGTGAAGCGCTCGGTCAGCTTGGCATTCTCGCTGATCGGAGTGTTGTTGGTCGGCGGCGAACCGGTGGTGCCGATATTGGTCGCCGAAGGGCCCGGCTTGAAATTGGTGGTTTCGACAACCAGCGTGTTGCCGTTTTCCCAATGGCCCCGGCTTTCGCCCAGCCAGTTCTGGATCTGCGACGGGATCGGCTTGCGCCCGTCGGTATAGATCAGGCGGGTTTCATGGACCATTTCCATCTGCAGGGCGACAAGGCCCGGCGCCTGGAATATCCGCATGCCGTTGTTATACATGAAGGGGAACATCGACGCTGGCAGGCCGCGCGTGATGCAGCGATCCCAACTGTCGAAATCACTCACCCATTCGAAGGGCTGGTTCGGGACCCAGGTTGAGCGCATTGCGGCCGAACGGCGCTTGCCCTCTTCCGTATAGGCGGGAAGGCGGCCGCTGGGCGGATCGATGATCCAGCTGGTGCGGCGGTTGGCGGAGGCGACTTCGGCCCAGTGGCCGATGCCCATCGTGCCGCTGGCCTCTTCGTTCTCATAGCGCTTGGACAGCGCCTGCACGGCCTCGTCACGCTCGGCGAATTCCTGATCTGTCAGGAATACGCGATTGCCATATTTCGGATCGCGTTCCAGCGGCGTCCGGCCGTTGAGGTGGTCGATCGGCCAGCCGCCGCGCAGATCGGGCTCGCCCCATGACGTCGTGGCGGGCTTGTAGTCGCGCGGCACGGGCGGAACCACAGTGAGGTCTTCCCCCTGCGCATGGGCGGGGACAGACATGACCCCCGCCACGGCAAGCGCGACGGGGGCCAGGAGATTACCGAATTTGGTAGAACGCATCAGGCTTACTCTGCGGCCTTCTCGTCAGCCTTCATGGCTGCATCGGTGCCGCGGGTAGCGCGTGAAGCGTTGATGTAGTTGCGCACCTGCACATTGCCTTCGTGGCAGGCATATTCGAAATAGGCGTAATCGTCGTTACGCGTCCAATCGAGGCGCGCAGTCCACGGCTTGGTCCACACCTTCGGATCCGAATAGGTCAGTTCGTAGATGATGTGATCCTTGCCGGTCATCGTCAGGCGTTCCACCACCTTGGCTTCTTCGCTGGTGGGGATGACGTTGTTCGGCGGCACGCCCATGGTGGCCATGTTGAGCGGCGAGGCGCCCGGCTGGATATTGGTCGTCTCGATCACCAGGGTGTTGCCTTCCCAGTGGCCGATGCTGTCGCCCATCCATTCCTTCACGCGGCCGTCATTATGGCCCTTCTTGCCGATCGGGATGATGCGCGCATCGTGGATCATCTCGAGGTTGATCACCACGAAGCCCGGTGCCTGATGGATGCGGATGCCGTTATTGTAGCGGAAGGGGAACATGGAGGCGGGGAAGCCGCGCGTCACGCAGCGGTCCCAGCTGTCGAAATCCGTTACCCAGTCATAGGTCTGGCCGGCAACCCAGCTCGAACGGCCGATCTTCATCATGTTCTTGGCGTAATCGGTGAATTCCGGCAGCTTGCCGTCCACCGGATCGATCAGCAGCGAGGTGCGGCGGCCCGAAGCATCGGATTCCACCCAGTGGCCCATGCCCATCTTGCCGGATTCTTCCTCGGCCTTGTAGGCTTCGGTCGAACGGTCGGCCTGTTCCTGGCGCTGGGCGAATTCCTCGTCCGTCAGCCAGAAACGGTTGCCGTATTGCGGCGTGCGGGTGAAGAAGATGCTGGCGATGTTGTCGATCGGCCAGGTGCCGCGCATGTCCGGATCGCCCCAGGGGGTCTTGGCCGGCTGATAGTCGGTCGGAACCGGCGGCATGGTGGTCAGGTCCGCGGGTACGGGCTGTGCCTGCACGGCACTGAAGCCGATACCGGCGAGGGCCACCACGGCCAGCGAGGCGGAAGCCATCGCGGCGCGGATCTTGGAAACTTTACTGCTCATTGGGCACCCTCCTGTTTCTCTGCGCGCTCGGCCCGGGACGAACTGATATAGCCGCGGACCTGCACATTGCCTTCGTGACAGGCATATTCGAAGAACTGATAATCGTCATTGCGCCGCCAATCGAGCCGCGCGCTCCATGGCGCGGTGAAGATCGTCGGATCGTTCCAGGTCACTTCATACACGATCGTGTCATTGCCGGTCATGGTGAAGCGCTCGGTCATTTTCGCCTCGGTGCTCACCGGCGTGTCGTTCTCGGGCGGGGCGCCCCAGGTGCCGACATTGGTGGCCGAAGGGCCGGGCGTGAAATTGGTGGTTTCGACAACCAGCGTGTTGCCATTTTCCCAATGGCCCCGGCTTTCGCCCATCCAATTGCCGATCTTGGGCGAGATCGCGGGGCGTCCGTCAGTATAGACGATGCGGGTTTCGTGCACCATCTCCAGTTGGATCGCTACCAGACCGGGGGCCTGCCACAGGCGGATGCCATTATTGTAATTGATGGTGAACATCGAAGCGGGCAGTCCGCGCGTGATGCAGCGGTCCCAGCTGTCGAAATCCGTCACCCAGTCGAAGCTCTGGCCCTGGCGATAGCTGGAGCGCATCAGTTTGGAGCGGCGCTCGCCCTCCGCGGTCTTCGCGGGCAGACGGCCATTGGCCGGATCGATCAGGAAAGAGGTGCGGCGGTTGGCCGTGCCCACTTCCATCCATGCGCCCATGCCTAAGGTATTGGTCTGGATTTCCTTGTCGTAACCACCGGCCATCGCAGTCATGCGGGCGTTGCGCTGGGCGAATTCCTCATCCGTCAGATAATAGCGGTTGCCCTGCTCAGGCGTGCGCTGGAACGGGGTGGCGTTGAGGTGGTCGATCGGCCAGCTGCCGCGCAGGTCGGGATCGCCCCACGGTGTCATCTTCGGCTTATAGTCCTTGGGGACTGCCGGGATGGTGACGAGATCCTGCTCCTGGGCGACCGCCGAAGCAGAGGCACCCAGGGCGGCGGTTGCCGCAGCACAGGCAAGGACAAGGCCGCGAAGACGCATCAGTCGCTCCCGCCCGAAGCAGCCTGCGGCAGGGCGAAGGCCATGTACTGGCTCGGTCCCGGCGGGGTCTGGCCCAGCTGCGGGGCGAACAGGCCGTCGCCGCCCACGGCGATCACCAGATATTGGCGGCCATTGGCTTCATAGACGGCCGGCACGCCTTCGGAGGCTGCGGGAAGTTCGAATTCCCACAGGATCTTGCCGTTTTCGGCATCGCGCGCGCGGATCTTGCGATCCGACGAGGTGCCGACAAAGACGATGCCGCCAGCAGTGGCCACCGGGCCGCCGCGCGGGGCGGTGCTGCCGGTGTTCTTGATGTTCATCTTCACCAGCTCGGTCACTTCGCCATTGGGAAGTTCCCAGATCTTCTTGCCGCTGTTCATGTCGTAAGCGGTGATCAGCGACCAAGGCGGGTTGATCGCCGGCAGGCCGTTGGACTGCAGCATGAAGTTCACGCCCGACTTGTACGGCTGCACATCGCCGCCGCCATTGGGCATGGCTGCCAGCGCTTCGGGCCGCTTGTCGAGGTTCAGCTTGTCGAATGTCGGCATCTGCTTGGAGACAACGAAGAAGCGGCCGTTCTTGGGATCCACCGCCGAACTGCCCCAGTTCGCACCGCCATTATGGCCCGGCGCGGAGATCGAGCCGACGAGGCTGGGCGGGGTGTAGAGCCCTTCGTTGCGCGCGGTCTTGAACAATTCGCGCAGCTTCACCTTGTCCTCTTCCGGGATGTACGGATTGATGTCCGCCTCGGTGAAGGACTGGCGCGCGAAGGGTTCGGGCACAGTGGGGAAGGGCTGCGTCGGCCATGCCTTTTCGCCCGGCACGTCGGACGCGGGCACGGGGCGTTCCTCAATGGGCCAGATCGGTTCGCCGGTCAGCCGGTTGAAGGTGAAGATAAGGCCCATCTTGGTGGCCAGGATCACCGCAGGGATGTCCTTGCCGTCCTTCTTGATGGTCAGCAGTTTGGGGGCCTGGGGATTGTCGAAATCCCACAGATCGTGATGGAGAACCTGATAGTGCCAGATGCGCTTGCCGGTCTGCGCATCGAGCGCGACGATCGAATTGGCAAACAGGTTCTGGCCTTCGCGGTTGCCGCCGTAGAAGTCATAGCGGGCGGTACCGGTGGGGATGTAGATGATCCCCGTTTCCGGATCGACAGTAGATTCCGACCAATTGTGGACGCCGCCGAACTTCTCGTGGTCCTTCTCAGGCCAGGTTTCGTAACCGAACTCGCCCTTCTGCGGAACGGTGTGGAACTTCCACTTCAGCTTGCCGGTGCGCACGTCATAAGCGTGGATATCGGCAGGAGCGGATGCATAATCATAGGCGCCGGCGGGCAGCGACATGATGATGGTATCCTTGTAGATACGGCCCGGATTGTCGGTCTGCAGCGGGCGCAGCTGGCTGATGTCGACATCCAGCCCCTTACGCAGGTCCACGCCGCCCTTTTCGCCGAAGGTGGCGACCGGATCGCCATTCTCGGCCGAGACGGCGGTGAGCATCCCGTCCATCATGAAGAACAGGCGGCGGTCCTTGCCGTCCTTGCTCTCCCAATAATTCATACCGCGGCCGGCCACGCGGCCGCTATATTTGCGCTTCCACAGCTCCTTGCCCGTCGCCGGGTCGAGCGCGGCCAGCGCATTGTCAGGCGTGAGGATGAACATTGTGCCGCGCACGATCACCGGATTGAAGTGCGGGGGCTGGCCTTCGCCGGTCTTGTAGGTCCAGGCGAGCTGCAGTTGTGCCACGTTGGACTTGTTGACCTGGTCCAGCGCCGAATATTGCGACGATTCGCTGCCGCCGAGATAGGAATCCCAACCGACGAGGTCGAAGCTCTCGCCCGGGGTTTTGGCCTGCGTTGCGGCAGTCTTGGCCTGAACGGCACTTGCCGAAACGAGGCCGAGCGCTGCTGCGGCGAGGCAAAATGCCACGCGGCGGCGGCGTGAGCGAACTTCACGATGCTGGTGCACTAGGCCAAACACTCCCGACTTCCCTATGCCTTATATATCGATGACCGTTCCCGTAGGCACGGGCCGGCGGGAAAAGCCTATACGAGATCGGGCGACGGCAACAAGGCGGAAAATACCGTTTCGTTGACAAAATCCGGAAAGGGCGCGCAACTCACTCGCGGCTTTCCGGTTCCCTGTCGCCGCGAGGATTTTTGGCGGCCAATGGCTCCAGACTCTACTCGCCTGCCGCGATCGGGCGCTTGTGCTCGCCTGTCTCGTCGAAGATGGTGGATTCCACGATGCCACCGGTCGCTTCGATCACCAGGGTGACATTGTCCATCGACTGATTCTGCCAGTACCATCCATGGATGCCGCTGAAGGGGGCGACATAGCTGCCCCGCATTTCCTTCGCGTCGGACACGCTGTAGCTTTCCGTAAGCGCAGTGCCGCCGTCGAAGGGGTGGGAATGCATGTCGTAATGGAGCGGTCCGGTGGCCTTCCAGTGGAACAGCATCGCCGATCCCTTGTCCATCGTGTACTTGAACTCGATTGACTTGAAGGGACCCAGTTCGAATTCCCAGCGATCCTTACGGATCGGGGCGTTGGAGAGCGACAGTACCTGACCCTTGCGCAGGGCGCCGCGTTCCAATTCGGTCATTTCGCCCGATGCGGCCAGATCGGTCAGCCCCATGGCGGCGCCTGCCCCGGTGGGGTCGATCCCATATTCCGAAGGCAGCACGAACAGCAGCAGGATCGCCGCCGCCGCGCCCGTAGCCACCAGCGTGCCGGTGACGAGCTTGCGGGTGGAGGGAAGGTTCGAATTCGCTTGGGTCATGACGCGAAATATCCCGTAAACTGGTAACCGGCCAGCACCAGGCCGGCCGTCATCAGCAGCACATTGGCTGCAAAGGCGGCCTTCCCGAAGGAGGGGCGGCTGCGCCAGAGGTTGAGCAGGGTCACCACCACGGCCAGCACGATCACCTGCCCGGCTTCCACTCCCAGGTTGAAGCCGATGAGGTTGACCAGCAGCCCGTTGGGCGAAACCGCCAGGTCCATCAGCTTGGTCGCGAGGCCCAGGCCATGGGCGAGGCCGAAGGCCAGCACGGCGATGCGCGGATCGAAGGTGAAGCCGATCTTGCGGAAGCCGCCCATATTCTCGAACGCCTTATAGGCCACCGAGATGCCGATGATCGCATCCACGATATGCGAATTTGCGCCCGTTCCCAATAGCACCCCGCCCATCAGCGTGAGCGAATGGCCGATGGTGAACATCGAGACGTAGAGCACCACGTCCTTCAGGCGGTGGAGGAAGAACACCACCCCGATCAGGTACAGCACATGGTCGATCCCGGTGACCATGTGCTTCGCGCCCAGATAGAAGAAGGGCAGGAAGGCAGGTCCGTCGATCGTTTCCACGAAGGCGCGGTTCGCCTGGCTGATGTCGTGGGCCCAGGCGGCTGCGGGCAGCAGCGCGAGGGCGGCGAGCGCCAGCAGTGCGAGATTGCGGTTGGCGGCGGTCACGGGGCTTAGCCGGCCGCGCCTTCGCCTTCGGCCGCGGGCGCCTCGCTCTGCGGATAGGCCTGATGGCAGGCGGTGCACACGTCGTAGATCGTGCCGCCCACTTCGAACACAGCGTCGCCGCTCTTGTCGGCGGCGGCCTTCTCGGCCAGCTTGCTGACGTCGATCAGCCCTTGCGAGAGCTTGATCCAGGCTTCGCCGCGATCCTTGGAATATTGCGGTTCCATCAGCTTCTTGCCGAGTTCGCCCAGCTTCACGGCCGAAGCGTGGGTCTTCTGCCAGCCTTCGTCGGTGGTGGGCGTAAGGTCCTTCGTGCCGTTCTCGTCGGTCACCGCGCCGGCGGAACCCCAGAAGATTTCGGCGGTCGGTTGCACTTCATTCTTCATCAGGTCGCGTACGGAGGCCATCTCGGGCTCCTTCTCGCCGCAGCCTGCCAGCAGCGCCAGACCAGCCAGCGCGACGATAGTCTTCTTGATCATGTCCTTCTCCCCGGATTTTCACGCTGTACCCGTGCCATCCCTTGCTGCGCAAGCTTGCATTATCCTGACAAATTGCCAATCCTGCCGTTAAGCGTCGGTCAAGGTCGCATCCGCGATTGATGATTTTGTCCGGCTTTGCTTGACACGCAATTCAGTTTGAATAGTGGGACGCATCCGCTCGAAAGGTGGCTTTCTGCGCCTGTGCATTAGATTGGGATCGGAAGAAATGGGTGACAAAGTTTCGAATCGCAAGCTCGCCGGAATGGGCCTGGCTTCGCTTGCGCTGGCCGTTGCCGCGGTTTCCGGCACGATGCTGACTGGCGGCCAGGCCAAGGCTGCCGATGAAGCGGGCGCGGTTGCCGAAAAAGGCCGGCAGCTGTTCGGTGACTGGTCGTGCGGCAGTTGCCACGAGTTGCAGGACGCAGGCGGCACCGGCCATGTCGGGCCGAAGCTTGACGGCGCCAAGCTGACCAAGGAATTCGTTCTGGGTCGCATCACCAACGGGCAGGGCGCGATGCCCAGCTTCGGCGGAATGCTGACCGACGAGGAAATCGACCAGCTTTCAGCCTATATCGCGGCTGAATCGAACAAGTGATGTGAGCGTGGCGGGTGCCTCCGGTGCCCGCCAGCCGGCCACCGCGCAACAAAAAGCCCCGCCAATGGCGGGGCTTTTCGCGTTCGAGGGGCGGGAAGCTCAATTCCCGCCAGTAGCGGTCCGCGAGCGCGGGCCGACCTGCGCGTAATAATTGGTCACCCCGTCCGGATCGTTAAGCCAGACGGTGATAAGATCGAAGCCGTTGAGCTTGTTGAGCGGCGTTTCCACTGCGATCCCGCGCGCCTTGCCCTTGGCATCGGCCATGGGCGAATCGGTCACGACATATTGGATGCCCGCGCTGCCATTGTCCTGCGGCAGATTGTCGCCCGCGTGGTAGAGATACAGCGTTGTCTCGCCATTGCGATAGGGATAGAGCGTGACGCCCAGCAGCTTGTCGGTGACCGGCGGCAGCTCGTCCAGCCCCACGAATTCGCGATAGAAGGTGCGGCTCTTTTCCAGATTGGAGACGCTGATGCCCACGCCCACACCGTCGTTGGAACCGTCCTTCGTACCGGGGCGGATCACAATCTGAATCGGGAAGCCGCCCGGATCGGTCACCAGCGCGGCCTGGGTGCCGTTGCCCTGATCGGCGAAGACCGGCGCGGCAAGGCCGGCGGCCTTGAACCGATCGATCACCACCTGCTTGTCGGGGAAGGTCAGCGCGAAATAGCGGATGCCGGTGCCGCCTTTCACCCCGCCGGAAAGATCGTATTTCCGGCGGCCTTCCTGCCCGGCTGAAAGCTTGATCTGCGCCTTGCCCACGCCGGTCAGGATCATCTGCTGGGTGGAGGTGAGCTGGATCGGGTTCAGCGAACGCAGCGCCAGCGCATCGACGTAGAACTTCACCATCTCTTCCGTCTTCCCGCGCGGGAAGCGGCGGAACACATTCATCGCGTCCATTGCCATCAGGCTGCGGGTCGAACTCATCAGCTGTTCCTGCGTCAGCTGGCCGGGCTTATAGGCAAGGTCCGCATTGACGCTCATCAGCGCGCCTTCTGGCGTCGTGACAGTCGTGGAACCGGCTGTCACGCCGTTCTGGGCCGAAGCCGCGCAGCCCGCGATGGCGAACATGCCGGCCGCAAGGGCGATGGCGGATTTTCTGATCATTGAGGCCTCTCCGTAAGTCATTGTCTGTCGTCTCGCCGTCACTTCGGAAGTGCGAAAACGACGAGCGATTCATTATTGGCCGGGCGCCCTTCCGGCGTCCTTGCGGCCGGGGCGAGGCTCGATCCGCTGGCCATCACCGCCACATATTGGCGGCCGTCCTTGCCCTGATAGGAGATCGGCACGGTCAGCGGCGCATAATCGAGCTGCTGTTCCCACAGGATCTCGCCATTGCTGGAGTCGAAGGCGCGGAAATAGCGATCGGATGTGGCGCCGATGAACACCAGCCCGCCAGCCGTGGCGATCGGCCCGCCCGAGCCGTTGTTGGCGCCGGTATCCTGCTTTTCCTTGGGCAGGTCTTCCGTGATGCCCAGCTTGCTGGCCCACAGAATATCGCCCGTATTGCCGTCCACCGCCAGCAGGCGGCCCCATGGCGGCTTGAAGCAGGGCAGTGTGACCTTGCGGCCTTGTGCATTGGTGAAGGCCGCCATGAAGCCTGAATAGGCGCCGGGCCCGGTCAGGCTGCCGCGATCATAGGGCTGGGTGGAGGTGTTGGCGCCCCGGCCGTAATCACCCTTGGGATTGCGCTTTTCGATCCAGCCGATCGAACCGCCCTCGCTGGTGTTGATATAGACGATCCCCTTCTTCGGATCGGCCGCGCTGCCGCCCCAGACCGAGCCGCCATTATGCGGCATGTTGATCGAGGCGCGCGGGGGATCGCCTTCATTATGGAGAAAGAAGGGTGTGAACGGCCCCGAATTGAAGAAGGTGCCGCCATAGGAATCGAGCAGCTTGTGGCAGGCGGCCACATGCTCGGCATTAGTGTCGGCCTCGGTCACCACATCGTCTGGTGTCCAGCGCAGGCGGTTGAGCGGTTCGGGCTTCACCGGGATCGGCTGGGTGGGCGAATACCATTCGCCCGGCACATTGGCGGCGGCGACCAGTTGTTCGTTCACGCCGTGGATCGGCTCACCCGTCTCGCGGTTGAGGATATACATCAGGCCCGGCTTGCCGGTTTCAGCGAGAGCGGGGATGGTCTTGCCGTCCTTTACCACGTCGAACAGAACAGGCGGGGCGGGCAGGTCCCAGTCCCACAGATCGTGGTGGATGGTCTGGAAGTGCCAGCGATATTTGCCGGTATTGAGGTCCACCGCGACGAGGGAATTGCCGAACAGATTGTTACCCGGCCTGTCCCCGCCGTAATAATTCGGGCTGGGGCCGCCGATCGTCATGTAGAGCAGGTTCGTCTTGGGATCGTAGGTGGTGTACCACACCCACATATTGGTTCCGGAACGATCCTTCCAGCCATCGTCCAGCCAGGTTTCGTGGCCCACTTCGCCGGGCCGGGGCACGGTGTGGAAGGTCCATAGCTTCTTGCCGGTGCGCGCGTCATAGGCGCGGCTGTCGCCCGCCGGGCCCTTGGAATCCTCGGCCGTGTTGGCACCCACTACCAGCACGTTCTTGTAGACCGAAGGCGGGTAGGAATAAGGCGTGCCGTCGATCTCGGACTTGCCGCCAGTGCCATAGGCCTTGTCGACCTCGCCCGTCTTGGCTGACAGCGCCCACAGCGCATCGCCGGTGGAATAGAAGATGCGCGGCTTGATCTTGCCTTCGCCCGGCCAATAGCTCACCGCGCGGCGGACCAGTGCGCCTTCGGGCGTCTTGTGGCGCCAGATTTCCTTGCCCGTATCTGCTTCCAGAGCGACCACCGCATCGCCCAGCGGCATATACATGATATTGTCGATCACGATCGGAACGCTGCCGCCCAGCAGCCCCGCGCCGCCTTGCGGGCGCAGGCGGAACGTCCAGGCCTGCTTGAGATCTTTCACATTGGCTGGGTTGATCTGATCCAGCGGCGAGAAGCGCGTGCCGCCCATGTCGCGGGCGTAGCGCGGCCAGTCGGCCGGTTTCGTCAGGTCTTCGCCCGAAAGCACGGGTGCGCCCATTACTAGGCAGGCGGCGCCCAGCGCCAATGTAATCCGATTCCGCATGAAATGCCTCTCCCCGGCAGGTCTTGTCAGACAGACGGTTCAGATGTCCGTCGGTTCCGGCCGATGTCTAGAGGCGCGATATGTGAAAAGTAAATATGTAGAGTGCTAAGCGCCCCGAACGCAGGGTCTCCCGCCCACCCAAATGGGTGGGGCTGCTCCCCCGTAATTTCGCGGGCTGCAGGTTCTTAATGCGCCAGCAGCAGCGGCAATCGGGCCTTCTGCAACATGCCGCGCGTCACCCCGCCCAGGATATTCTCGCGCAGGCGGGAATGGCCATAGGCACCCATCAGCAACAGGCCTGCCTTACGCACTTCGGCGGCTTCCAGCACGCTGTCGGTTACGGGAGCGTAGCCGGGGTGGAGTTCCACCAGCTCGCAGGTAACGCCGTGGCGCGAAAGATATGTCGCGGCCTCGGTCGGTGGCAGATCATATCCGCTTTCGGGCAGAGCAGCGTTGATCAGATAGACCGCTTTCGCGTGCTTGAGCATGGGCAAGGCGGCGCGGATCGCGGCGCAGGATTCGGGCGATCCGTTCCAGGCGATGGCAGCGGGGGCGGTACAATCTACGCCTCGGCTTTCCTCGGGTACGACCAGTACCGGGGCACGGCTGCGCACCAGCACTTCGGCGGCGGTCGGCGGAGAATCGAGCCGGGGCAGCCATTCCTTGGCGGGGGAACTGACCACCACCAGATCGGTCAGCCAGCTATGATCCGCGATCATGCGCGCCGGATCGCCCGTCTCGTTGATCCAGTCCCAGCTTACGCCTTCGTTCTGCAGCCGGGTTTCGGTGGCTTTCCGCTCCGCCTCTTCCGCTTCGCGCAGGACGGAGATCGTTTCCGACAGCATATGGCCAACGCCATAGGGGTCGAGCGCGGCGAAGGCTTCCACCTGGGCGACCTGCAAGCAGCTGAGATGCCCTTCGAAATGCCGCACGATGTCCAGCGCGGCCTGAAAGCGGGCTTCGAGCCCGGTATCGCGATTGATCTGCACCAGTACCGATTTCATGATCAGCGTACTCCCGCACTTCGCGGCGCGCCCATCGGGGATGCGCGCGCAATGTCAGTCTACAATAGCGGCCGCGCATAACAAAGGAATGATCCAGCGCAAAAGAGGACGGAGGGTCACGCGGGCCCGATCCCTCCGACGGCAAAGCCCTGATAGCCTGCCTCCCTCACCGCATCGCATTTCTCGCGATAGGCGCCCACCCCGCCGACATAGGGCATAAACACCTCGCGCCCGTCGCGCGTGCGGCCCTTGTACCAGCTGTCGGCACGGGGAAAGAGCGTCATCTGCGCCACTTCGTCCACATGGTGCATCCAGGCCTGCTCCGCATCCGGATCGGCTTCGATCGTCGCGGCGCCCCGCTGGCGCAGGTCCTCGAGGCAGCGGGCGATCCACTCGACATGCTGTTCGATCGAGATCACCACATTCGACAATACGGAAGGGCTGCCCGGCCCGGTCACGGTGAACAGATTGGGGAAACCCGCTACCGCCAGCCCCAGATAGCAGCGCGGCCCCAGTTCCCATTCCTCGCGCAACGCGATCCCGTCGCGCCCGCGGATGTCGATGGCCCTGATCGCGCCGACACAGGCATCGAAACCCGTGGCGAAGACGATCGCGTCCGCCGGATAGCGCGCGCCGCTCTGGGTCACGATCTCATCCGCCGTAATCTCGGCCACCGGGTCCTCGCGCACATCCACCAGCGTGACATTGTCCTGCGCCATGGTCTCGTAGAAGCCGATCTCCGAGCACATGCGCCGCGCGCCGAGCGGATATTGCGGGCTCATCTTGCGAAGCTTGGCGGGGTCCTGCACGATCCCCGCGATCTTCTTGTTGATGAAGTACGCGGCGTGGGAATTGCTTTCCTCGTCGAACAGCAAATCCTCATAGGCCATCAGCATGCCGGTGGTGCCGGCGGCCCATTGCTGTTCGAAGCGTTCCGACCGGGCCTGCTCGGTTTGCTCCTTGGCCGCGCCGGGATAGGGTGCGTCGAAGAAACCCAGCGGGGATTTGCGCGCGGTCTCCCGGTCCTGCGGCAATGTCGCCTGCGCGGCGGCGAACTCCTCGTCCGACAGGTCGCGATTATTGGCCGGCACTGCATAGTTGGGTGTGCGCTGGAACACGGTGAGTTGCGAAGCCAGTTTCGCCAGGGGGGGGATCGCCTGAATGCCCGACGATCCAGTGCCGAAGATCGCGATCCGCTTGCCCTCCAGCCGAACATTATCGTCCCAGGTCGCGGTGTGAAGGATGTGCCCGCTGAAGTTCCCAATTCCCGGCAGGTCCGGCGTTTTGGGAGTGGAAAGCGCCCCGGTGCCCAGCACCACGAAGCGAGCGATGACGCGATCACCCATGTCGGTTTCCACCGTCCACTTCGCCTGCGCCTCATCCCAGCGGGCGGAGGTCACGCGGGTATCGAATGTGATGTCGCGCTTCAGATCGAAGCGGTCGGCCACATGCTCCAGATAGGCGAGGATTTCCGGCTGCGCGGCATAGCGTTCGGTCCAGCGCCATTCCTTTTCCAGCTCGGGCGAGAAGGAATAGGAATATTCGATGCTGGGAATGTCACAGCGCGCGCCGGGATAACGGTTCCAGTACCAGGTACCGCCGACGCCCGATCCGGCCTCCACCACATGGGACGAAAAGCCCGCCTTGCGCAGTTTCAATTGCATGTAGAGGCCGGTGAATCCCGCCCCCACAACCAGCACGTCGAGTTCATGGGGGATGGGATTGCGGCCTGCCATCATTCTCTCCCCGCCGCAGCGCCGCTCAGCGACTGGCGCATGAAGGCGCCGGCATCCTCGATCGCCAGCCTTCCGGCTTCCAGCATGAAGCCGAAGGCCAGGAAGACATGCGGCATGTTCGGCCAGACATCCAGCCTCACCGCAGTGCCGCTGGTGGCGGCATTGGCCGCGATGCGGATCGAATCCTCCAGCAGGATCTCGGCCGAGCCGACCTGGATCAGAAGCGGCGGCAGTCCCTGCAGGCTGGCAAAGACCGGGGAGGCGAAGGGATTACGGCCGCTGTTGCCTGCCATATAGGCGATGGCGCTGGTCAGAAGGCCTTCCGCCGTCAGCGAGGGGTCTTCCTTCGCCTTCGTCTCGTAAGTCGCCCCGTCGCACAGCAAATTCGCCCAGGGCGAGATCGGGATGGCGGCAGCGGGCAGCGGATCGCCCGCTTCGCGCAGGGCCAGCAGCAGCGACAGCACAAGCCCGCCGCCCGCGCTGTCGCCTGCCAGCACGATCCGGTCGGGGGCGATGCCGCTTTCCAGCAGCGCACGATAGGCCACTACGCAATCGTCGAGCGCGGCGGGGAAGGGATGTTCGGGGGCGAGGCGATAGTCGATCGACCACAGGGTCAGCCCGCCCGCCCGCGCCAGTTCGCCCGCAAGGCCACGATAGCCATGAGCGCTGCCGGCAATGAAGGCGCCGCCATGGATATAGACCAGCACCGCATCGGGGGCCGCACCGGGATAGGTGCCGTGAAGCGCGGGAATGCCGCCCAGTTCGCCGGGTGTGAAGGCAAGGTTTTCCGCCACGGGAACCATGGCCAGCGTTTCTTCGAAATCGGCGCGCGCTTTCACCGGATCGTCGGCAAAGTTGGGGCCGCCCTGACGCAGGCCTTCGATAAGCGCAGCAAGCGCGGGTTCTTCCCCACGGCGTGGATTCACGAGTTTCTCCCAAACAATCGGCCGCATGATGCGCGGCCCTTATCGATTCGGAGAGTAGCGGCGCGGGTCGGGCGCGCAAACGAAAACGGCGACGCCCGAAGGTGCCGCCGCTTCCTGTTTCGTGTGGTACTGGCTGCGATCAGAAATCGTAGCTGATGCCCAGCTTGATGCGCCAGACAGACGAGCTGAAGTTGATCGAGTTGTCGTCCGCGATCGATTCTTCGCCGTTGAACGCGCCCAGAATGTAACGGCCCTGGCTGTCGACGCCGGTGGAGGCGACGATGTCCTGCAGGCCGGCATAGTTGCGGCGGCGCTGCACGTTCCAGCTGCCGTCGAGCAGGTTCAGGAAGTTGTCGATCGTGGCGTAGAGCTTGATCTTGTCTTCCTTGTACCCGAACAGATGGCCCGGACCCGGGATTTCCTGCGAGAAGGAGAGGTCCATGTCGAAGTACCAGTCACCGTCGCAGGTGTTACGTGGGACGCTGGTGCCGATATACTGCTTCGCGCAGTTGGTGCTGTTGATCCAGCTCATCATCGAATCGAAGCTCTTCGGATCGCCCGATGCGATGTTGAAGATCGGCGAGGACGGCGAGATGTTCGGATCGTCGATGCCGGTCGGCAGATAGGCCAGCGCATTGTCCGAACCCGAGGACGAGTCGCCGTAATAGCCGTTGCCACCGAAGGTCAGGCTGTAGGGACGGCCGGAACGGGCGACGAAGGTGATGCCCAGGCCGGTCTTCAGGTCTTCGATGAATTCCTCGCGGAAATTCGCGCTGACAGTGAAGTTGTGGCGGCTGGAATAGAAGCCGGTCGTCGAGGTCGGGTTCTGACGGTCGAAGGCTGCGAGGTTGTCGTAGTTCGAACCGGCGGTCGAGTTGTACATGCTCCGGCGGTCATGCGAGTCGGTATAGGAATAGCCGAAGGTGAAGTTCGTCGAACCGCCCGAGGTGAAGATGCCGCCATCGAAATACTTCGACAGGATGATCGAGGCGATGTGGCTGTCATAGCTGCCGGTATTGGTCAGCATCAGTTCGTCGTCGCGGCTGGTGCCGAAGCACGCGGCCGAGAGGTTTTCGTAGGTCGGAACCGGCGAAGCGCTCACCAGCGTGGCATCGCAGCCAGCGCGGGTGGGATCGACTGCGGCATAGATCGGGCGACCATCGATCGAATAGCCGTTCAGGCCCTTCGAAATGCTGGGCGCCATCGACAGGTCCACCACGTTGAACGGGTTCATGTAGTGGCTGTAGATATAGTCCAGATCGACATGCCAGCCGCTGAAGAAGCCGCTGTCAGTGAAGTTTAGGTCCGTGCTGAAGCCGACATTGGCGCGCAGCACCGACGGCATCTTGATGTTCGGATCGATCGACTGGGTGTCGCCAAGGCCGGCAGCGGCGCTGGCGACGCCCGAGGCCTTGAAGCAGGCCGGAACGCCGGTGAACTGGCCGCCCACCACCACGTCGATCGGGCCGTCAGGACAGGCTGCGTCAGCCGTGGTGCCCTGCGCGAAGCCGCGGCCGTCATTCTGGAAGGCGTTGCCGAACCACACCAGCGGGTCACCGCCGGAGAAGATGCCGACGCCGCCATGCAGCTGGGCGCGGCTGAACACGGCGAAATCCTCGAGATCGTAGGTCAGGCCGAGGCGCGGCATCCACACAGGATCGAGCGCGTCGAAGCCGGTGTCGTTGCCGAAGCCGTAGCGGTCGACGAAGTTCTGGTTCAGCGTTGGATGGCCGCCCTTGTACCAGTCGACTCGCAGACCCAGCGTGGCCGAGAGGCGGTCGTTCACTTCCCAATCGTCCTGCACGAACAGCGAGTAGATCGTGCGGCGGAACTTGGCGGCCGCATCGTTGATGTCGCCAGTGGACGAGAAGTTGCCGAACGCGCCAGAGACATTGCCGCTGACGACGTTGCTCGGCGAGTTCGTGGTGCCCGAACCGTCCGCCAGGATGCCTTCCTTCAGATCGTCGATATTGCGGAACACCAGCGTGCCGGTGGCATTCTGGACGAACAGGTTGAACAGATTCGCCTGGTTGATCTCGCCACCGAACTTGAGCTTGTGCGCGCCGAGGTCCAGCTTGGCGGCAACGCGCCACTGGTCGAGATTGGTGCGCAGATCGTTACCTGAACGCGAGAAGCCGGGACCGGCTTCCACGGCACCCGCCGGATCGGAGCCATTGTCCACGCCCACGACAATACGCGGGATCGGGTTGGCGTCCTGGGCTTCGCCGCCGCCGACCGGGTCTTGGACGTCGCGGACTTCGGAACGCGAATAGCGCACTTCGGTGGAGAAGTTGTCGGTCCAGTCCGAATAGAGGCGGGCGGAGTAGTAGTTCGAGCGGGTGCCGCTGAGGTAATAGGTGTTCTCGCCGATGACCGTACCGCCATAGGTGCCGGTGCGGGCCTGATCGTCGGAACGCATCGTGCTTTCTTCGAGCCGTTGATAGGCCAGCTCGGCACGGTGACGGTCAGAAAGCTGGAAGTCGCCGCGGATGAAATAGCGATCGTTGCTATAGGGACGGCTCTTGATCAGCGGGCCGGTTTCGATGCCGTAGACATCGCTGAGAACCTGTGAGATTTCGTTGAACTGATCGACAGTGACCTGCGTGATCGTGTTCGGATAATTGCCGCCGGCCGGGCCGTCATCCTGCGACTGGCCAGCCTGCTGGTGCTCATAGGCGCCGTAAAGCCAGACATAATCCTTGATAACCGGGCCGCCGAGATGAACGCCCCAGCGCTTTTCGGGCTCGATCGGGGCGACGGCTACGCCGGCGACCTTGTTGCCGCGCAGGCCGTCATCCGAATATTCGAAGAAGCCGCCGAAATGGTAGTCGTTCGTACCCGACTTGGTGACGACATTGATCGAGCAGCCGGTGAAGGCGCCGTAATCGACATCGAACGGGGCGAACTGCACCTGGGTTTCGCGTACCGCCGCATAGGGGATCGGGGTGGAGCTGCGCGAGGAGAAGCCGGTATCGTTCAGGCCGTAAATGTCGCCCTGGCTGATGCCGTCTACCGTGAAGGCGTTGCCGCGGTCATTGCCGCCAAGGCACGAGATGCGATCCTGGCCTGAACCGCCATCGTCGCGGTCGAGGCTGACGCGCGGGTCGATGCGGATCACGTCGCGCACGTCGCGGTTGAAGCTCGGTGCGTCGGTCAGCAGTTCGGCGGTGAAGCTCTGGCCGGGGCCGACCGCGAGCTGGGTGGCGGCCACGCGGGTGGCCGAGACGACGATCTCGCCGGAACCGGCCATCAGGGTGAAGGTCAGGCTGGTTTCGCCCTGCAGGGTCAGGAACACGCCGCCGACCGACTGGCCTTCATAGCCATCGAGTTCGGAACCGATCGTGTAGGGGCCGCCGGTGGTGAGGTTCGGCGCGCGGAAGCGGCCTTCGCTGTCGGTCACCAGCACGCGTTCCACGCCGGTGCGATCATCATGCACCTTGACCATGGCGCCGGCGAGCGGCGTACCGTCCTCGGCCAGAACGCGGCCCTGGATGCCGGAGGTGATTTGCTGGGCGGCGGCGGGCACCGGCAACAGCACGGCGGCCGAAAGGCTCGCTACGCTGGCGGCAAGAAGATACTTCAGTTTCATTGGACTGACGCTCCCTGTTAGCGTGTTTGCCGGGTTGCGTATGGATAGTTCGAGACGCAACCATGTCGCTTTCGTGACAAGTTGGTTACAGCAGGAACCGGCTGTTGCAATGCAACGTAAACTGGTGCCGCAACCCTTGAATCTTGGCGGTTTTTGACCGTATGTTGCCGCGTTGCAACAACTCGGGAATTTTAGCCCTGACAGGGATTTCCACAGGCCCGCGGTGCTCTCCGAGCATGTGATTGCCGCGATGCAGCGCCCTTTGCGCGACTCAGGCCAGATTGATCTCGCGCAGGCGTTGCAGCAGGAATTCGTGGCTGGAAAGCGGCTGCGGATAGAGATTCGGATGAGCCTCATCGACGCAGCCGGGCAGGGTCTCGATCGTGAAGTCCGGCCGGAAGTGGAGGAAGAAGGGCATCGAATAGCGCGAACGGCGTGCCGCTTCGCCCATCGGGTTCACCACGCGGTGGAGGGTGGATTTGAGATGGTTGTTGGTCAGCCGTTCCAGCATATCGCCGATATTCACCACCAGCGCGCCTTGCGGTGGATGGATCGGCAGCCACTCGCCCTTCGCGGTGAGCAGCTGGAGGCCTGCCTCTTCCGCTCCCAGTAGCAGGGTGATGGTGTTGATGTCGCCATGCGCGGCGGCGCGGATCGCTCCTTCGGGCGCGCTGCCGGGCAGCGGCGGGTAATGCAGCAGGCGCATCACCGAATTACCGTCCTTCACCGTGGGGGCGAACCAGTCCTCCGCCAGACCGAGATGGAGCGCGATGGCCGCGAGGATACGCCCGCCGGCAATTTCGAACGCAGTGAAGAGCGCCTCGAAGGTCTCCCTGAATTCGGGCAGCTCTGCCGGCCAGAGATTGGGCGGCATATAGCGTTCCAGCGGATCGCCGGGCGGCAGGCTGCGGCCGATATGCCAGAACTCCTTGAGATCGTGGACGGCGGCATCCTTCGCCCGCTCCGTGCCGAAGGGCGTATAGCCGCGCGCGCCGCCCGTGCCGGGGATGTGATAGGCGCGCTTCACCTCGTCCGGCAGGGCGAAAAATTCGCGCGTCAATTCCCATGCCTTCGCCACCAGATCGGTGGGCAGCCCATGGTCGCACACCACGGCGAAGCCCCAGTCGCGGAAGCTGTTACCCAGTTCGTCCGCCATTTCGGACAGCGGGCGGGCAAGCGATACGGTGGCGATATTCTCCATCGGTCGAATCCTAGAACGACATGAACAGCCCGGCCAGCGCCGCGCTCATGAGATTGGCGAGCGAGCCGGCCGCCAGCGCGCGCAGGCCCAGCTTCGCGATCACCGGGCGCTGGTTGGGGGCAAGGCCGCCGGTCACCGCCATCTGGATCGCGATCGAGCTGAAATTGGCAAAACCGCAGAGCGAGAAGGTGACGATCGCGCGGCTGCGGTCCGACAGCATGGAGGCGTCGATCCCGCCCAGTTCGATGAAGGCGACGAATTCGTTGAGCACCACCTTGGTGCCGAACAATCCGCCCGCCAGCTGCGCCTCGTTCCACGGGATGCCCAGCAGATACATCACCGGCGCGAAGACATAGCCGATCAGCTTCTGGAAGGTCAGCCCGTCCAGCCCGAACCAGCCGCCGATGCCGCCGAGCAGCCCGTTGGCCAGCGCCACCAGCGCGACGAAGGCCAGCACCATCGCCCCCACGGCGACGGCCAGCTTCACCCCGGTCTGCGCGCCTTGCGCGGCGGCTTCGATGATATTGGCCGGGCGCACACCATCCTCGAATGTCTGGGCGACCTCCACCTCATGCGGCCGCTCCCCGCCTTCGGTGAGGGCGGCCGGACCTTCGGCACTGATGCGGGCGCGCGGCAGGGCGATCTCCCCTTCCGGCTCGGGCGAGGCGGGGGCTTCGTCGGGCATGATGATCTTGGCCATCAATATGCCGCCCGGGGCCGACATGAAGGCCGCCGCCAGCAGATAGGGCAGATATTCGTCGCCCAGCACCCCGGCATAGGCCGCCAGGATCGTACCCGCCACGCCGGCCATGCCCACTGTCATCAGGGTGAAGATGCCCGAGGGCGAGAGCGCCGCGAGATAGGGCCGTACCACCAGCGGGCTTTCGGACTGGCCGACGAAGATATTGGCCGCGGCGCCCAGCGATTCCACCCGGCTGATCCCCGTGACCCAGCCGATCGCGCCGCCCACCCAGCGCACCACCCGCTGCATGATGCCGAGATAATAGAGGATCGAGACGAGCGAGGCGAAGAAGATGATCACCGGCAGCGCGCCCAGCGCGAAAGTGCCGGCTAGCGGATTGTTCGCCGGGGCGCCGAAGAGGAATTCCGTCCCCTTGTCGGCATAGGAAAGCAGGGCCGAAACGCCGTTCGCCATCCCCTGGATCGCCGCCTTGCCCCATGGAGTGCGCAGCACGATCAGGGCGATGCCCGCCTGCAGGGCAAAGGCAGCGCCAACCACGCGCAGGCGTATGCGCCGCCTGCCGGTGGACAGCAGCAGCGCAATAAGCAGGATCGCTGCGATCCCTGCCAGATTGATGAGCAATGCGAGGGCCCCTTTCGCACGGCGCCCGATGGCGCCCGACTCCGGTCTTGCCCGATTATGCAGCGGCGATCCTGCCAAGGTCAAACAGGTTGCGGGGCTAACCGCTTTTCAAATCCCACATTGGGCAATAGGCAAGGGCATGGACTCGCCTCAGCCCGCCCCGCCCGCTATCCCCCAGCCGCTATTTCTCTTCGCCCTGCTCTATGGGGGAATGACCTGCATCGCGGGCGTGCTGGGTTCGAAACAGGTGGGGCTGGGGCCGCTGGCGGTGGAGGCGGGGATATTCCCTTTCCTGATGCTGGTGGCGATCTCCAGCGCGGTGGCGGAACTCTATGGCCGGCCGGTGGCGGACCGGCTGGTGCGCTTCGGCTTCGTGCCGCTGGTCACGGCGATCATGCTGACCTGGCTGGTGATCCAGCTGCCGACCGATCCGGGCATGTATCCCCCGGCGCAGGAAGCTTTCCCGATCATCCTGGGGCAGAGCTGGCGGCTGATGGCGGCGGGGATCGTGGCCTATGGCGTATCCATGACGCTGAACGTCCTGATCTTTTCGAAACTTGCGGAGTTCGGCGGGCGGCTGCTGGCGGTGCGGGGGGCGATTGCCTCGATGCTCAGTCAGGTGGTGGATACGCTGATCTTCATCTCCATCGCCTTCCTTGGCGTGCGGCCGATCGGCAATCTGATCCTGGGGCAGGCACTGGCCAAGGTGGTGCTCTCGCTGGTGCTGGTGCCCCCGCTGATCGCCCTGCTGGTGAGGCTGGCGCGCAGATTGGCTTGAGGCTTGGGGGCCCTGGCCCGCAGCGTGGTGGGCCTGCGCAACATATGAAGACCCATCCGGCGGCGAGCCCGGACGAAACGCCGTGGTGTAAACTCAAACCAATCGCGCGGCCGGCACGGCGTCAGGGGATGGCGCGTGCAGGGCGGGCGGAAGCATTTGCGAGAGACCGGGCGCCAGTCCGCTGCGCCTTGGGTTCGACCCTTGTGGTCGACGATCGGCCGGGAAAGCTGCCGCGGGCTCGCGAGCGGCGTGTCATTCCCCCGCGAGTGATAGCCTCGCGCCACCGGCGGTCCGTTTCCGCCCCGGTAGCCTGCCCGTCCTTGGGGGCAGGGATGCGGAGTGTGGAAGAGGGAGCCGCTCATCCGATCTGCCGCGTCTGAGCGCTGGAGGCGTGCCATTGGGATAACCGCCCAAGGGAGCCGCGCCCGCGCCGGCCGCGTTGTTCATGCGAACAAGAACAAGGGAGCAATGCTGTCGACTTGGCCTTGTTCCGGATTGGTATCCAGCGGGCTTGCTATTGCCTGCGGAATGCTGGGTCATATAACCCAAATGGTTCATTATGTCAAGATGAATAACCGAACCATACCTCGTCATCCCAGCGAAAGCTGGGATCTCTCACCTTCCGCGCTATGGCCAGCGACCCCAGCTTTCGCTGGGGTGACGAGAAGGGCTGGGGGTGACGAGTGGAGTGGGTAAGGGCAGGGGGGATGGGCGCGCACACTTCAGGGCGCGATCAGTACCTTGCACTGGTTGGTGCGTTTCTTGAGGCTTTCGAACACGTCCGGCGTGTCGCCCAGCGTGATCGTGTCGGTCACCAGCAGGCGCGGTTCCATGGCGCCGTGATGCAGCGCATCCAGCGCGGCTTCATATTCCTGCCGGGTGAAGAAGGCGCTCGTGACGAGCTGCACCTGTTTGGAGAGCATGGCGAAAGTGTTGAGCGTGTCGGGCTTAGTGCAAAGGCCCAGCAGCACGATCGTGCCATCGTTGCGCACCTGGCTGACGCCCTGCTGGATCAGGCCGGGGATGCCCACGCATTCGAACACCACATCCGCCTTGCCGCCCAGCGCGCGTTCCGCTCCGCCGATGGGATCGGCCGGATCGACCACGAAGATATCCGCCCCCATGTCCAGCGCGCGGTCCTGCTGGTGAGTGGCGATGTCCTGCACCGCCACTCTACCCGCGCCATAGCGCTTGGCCCAGAAGGCAACCGCCAGCCCGATGGGCCCGGCGCCCAGCACCAGCACCCGGTCGCCCGTCTTCATGCCGGAGAGGTTCACCCCGTGCAGCGCCACGGCCAGCGGCTCCACGATGGCGCCGTCGGCCAGCGACAGATCGCCCGGCAGCTTCACGCATTGGTTGGGGCTGGTAACGGCATATTCCGCATAGCCGCCGCCCTGCAGGCCGAATTTCTCGCACCATTGCACGGTGCCCTTGCGGCATTGCTCGCATTCCCCGCAGCTTTTCAGCGGGATCACCGAAACGAGATCGCCCGTCTTCAGCCCTTCGGTTCCCGAACCGAGCGCCACCACTTCGCCCGCGAATTCATGGCCCAGCACATCGCCATGCTGGCAACCATAAGCGGGGTCCTCCGTCATGTGCAGGTCGCTGCCGCAAATGCCGCAGCGGCCCACCTTCACCACCAGCTCGCCCGGGCCCGGCGTGGGATCGGGGATGCTCTCGAAGGCGAGGGGGGTGTGCAGGCCCTGGAAGGTGACGGCTTTCATTCATGCATCCTCATTCGTCATTGCGAGGAGCGGAGCGACGAAGCAATCTAGGGCCCAATTCGTTCCGCTCTGGATTGCGTCGCTTCGCTCGCAATGACGATTATTGCTGCTCACTCCGCCGAAATGCGCAGCACCGGCTTTACTACCTTGCCGCTTTCGCTGGCGTGGATCGCTTCATTGATCTCGGCGAAGTCGAAATAGCCGATCAGCCGGTCATAGGGAAAGCGGCCCGCCAGATGGTGCTCGATCAGTTCGGGCAGGAAATTGGTCAGGTCGCTGTCGCCGCCCAGAATGCCCATCACCCGCCGGCCGCCGCCCATGAAGGCGGATTCGTTGAAGGTGAGGTTATCGGTGGGATCGCTCGCGCCCACGATGCCGCAAATGCCCATCGGGGCCAGCAGGTTCCAGGCCTGTTCGATCAGCTTGTTGATGCCCGTGGTGTCGAACACATAACCAAGGCCCTGCGGCACCAGTTCGCGGATCTTGCCATAGGCATCGTCGCGGCCGTTGAAGGCATGGGTGGCGCCCAGTTCCTTCGCCAGAGCCAGGCGTTCGTCATTCACATCCACCGCGATGATCGGGTTGGCGCCCGCGATCTTCGCCGCCATGATCGCGGCAATGCCCACCGTGCCCGCGCCGAACACGGCGATCGGCATTCCGGCGCGCACCTTCATGCTGCGCAGAACCGCGCCCGCGCCGGTCATCAGCCCGCAGCCGATGGGGGCGAGCTGTTCGAGCGGGATGGAGGCCGCGCTTTCGGGCACTTTCACCACATTGAGCTGATGCGCGATGGCGTGAGTGGCGAAGCTGGACTGGCCGAAGAAATTGGCGTTCATCGGCTTGCCGTCCATGAACATGGTGGGCGAACCGTCGGCCCGCGTGCCTGACCAATTGTGCGGGAAGAAATTGTAGCAATAGGTGGGCGCGTGGACTTCGCAACTGGGGCAATGGCCGCAGCTGTTGAAGCTCATCACCACCCGGTCGCCGGGCTTCGCCACTGTCACTTCGCTGCCGACCTCTTCCACGATGCCGGCGCCTTCATGGCCCAGCACCACCGGAAGGGGCACGGGCAGCTGCTCGTCGCGCACGGCCATGTCGGTGTGGCACACGCCGCAGGCGACGATACGGACGCGCAGCTCGTCGGGGCGCAGATCGTCGAGCGTCACGTCCTCGATGGCGAAGGGAACGGAATTGCCGCGGCAGATGGCCGCCTGTGCCTGGGTAGTCATGTCTGTCCTCTCAATCGTGCCGGGTCCGTTCGCCCGCAAGCCGTTCAGTCGTTGAGCGGCTTGATCGGGCCCAGCTGCATGCCGCCATCGATCATCACATGGCTCCCCGTCATGTAGCTCCCCGCATCGGAGGCAAGCAACAGGGCAAGCGGCTTGATCTGGTAAGTTTCCGCCATGCGGCCCAGCGGGCACAATTCGTCCCATGCCTTCTTGGCCGCCGGGTTCTTCTTCACCCAGCCATCGCCGATATTGGTGACGAAGGGCCCCGGGGCGATGGCGTTCACGCGGATGCCATAGGCCGCCAGCTCGAAAGCGGCATGGCGCATGAAATGCTTCACCCCCGCCTTGGCCGCCATATAGGGCACGCCCACGATAGCCTCGTTCACTTCGGCCGCGTTGGAACTGGTGATGACGATCGATCCGCCCCGGCGGCCGGAAAGCGCCTCGTTCTGCTTCATCACCCGCGCTGCCTCGCGCACGGTGTGGAATACGCCGTTCAAATTGATGCCGATGGATTTGTACCACGCCTGCGGATCGTAGACGTCGATCTGCCCGGCGGGGTTGCGCGCGCCTTCCGGCGTCCAGAAGCCGTTGCCGACGTCCAGCCCGGCATTGGCGAAGGCTATGTCACAGCCATTATATGCGGCGGCGTGATCGTCGAAAGCGGCGGCGACTTCCTCCAGCTTCGAGACGTCGCATTTCGCGGCGCGCGCTTCATAGCCTGCTGCGCGCAGGCGGGCGGCTTCGCGCTCCGCCCCATCGCCGTCGATATCGGTCAGGGTCACGCGGGCGCCCGCTTCGGCCATGCATTCAGCATAGGCCAGGCCAATGCCGCTCGCCGCGCCCGTGACGAGGGCGGAGCGGCCGCGAATGTCGAACTGGTCGAGTGTGTTCATTGCCGGGCCTTACAGATAGAGCTTGGGATTGATCGCGATGCCCTGCTCTTCGCAGTAGCTTTCGTAGTGGTTCATCATCCACCACACATCCACCGTCTCGATGAAGTTCGCATCCGCGTCGTAGAATTCGATCGGGCCGGTCATCCAGCCGAACAGCTTGCAGCCATCGGGATGATCGGTGACGAGGGTGTGGCTTTCGCCCGGCACTTCCAGGATCAGCCCGCCCGGCGATGCCACCCAGTCATATTCGAGATAGCGGACCGAACCGGTGATGCACACCATGGTCACTGTGCCGCGGTGGAAATGGGTGCCGATCGTGCCGGGGCCTTTCATCCACAACACGTTGGAATAGGAATTGGTCCGCACGTCGAACGACAGATGCTTGATCGCGGCTGTTTCGCCAAAGGGGACCCAGGGGCTGTCCACATCGCTTTCCATGTCGATATAGCGGCCGCCGGGGGAGCGTTCCTCCACCAGCTTCTTGTAGTTGAACGGCACGTCCACGATTTCCTTCACCGTGGAGGGCGGGGCTTTCATCACGCTTGCCATATCGGGTTCCTTTCAGCGGATCAGGCTGTCGAGATAATCGGCCGGAATGCCGACCTTCTCGTAATGGGCGCGGGCATCGGACATGTAATCGAACACGTCGTAATGGCCGATGGTCTTGCCATCCTCGTCCAGCCACATCAGCGGGCCGGACACGACGAAGAACACGCGCATCGGATCGGGATGATCATAGGCCACCAGCGTGTGGCTTTCGCCTGGGGTTTCATAGATGAAGTCGCCCGCTGTGGCGGTCCAGCTATGCTCCAGATAACCCCATTTGCCGCTGATCGTGTAGGCCCAGATCGGCTGGGGGTGGTAATGCCGGTTCACCAGACCCGGCCCGCTGGAATAGAGCACGTCGGCCCACATGTTGCGGGTGGGGCTGATCCACACCGGCTTGGAGCTGACCGTCTCGCTCATCGGCACCCAATAGCGCGGATCGCCTTCGGCGATTTTCGGCATGTAGGATTCCGGCGCCGCACCGGGGCGGAATGCCTCGGGGATCGGCTTGATATCTCTCCAGAACTCACTGGTCGCGGCTTCTGCCATCTTTCCATCTCCCAATTATGAGCGGGGGTTTGCCCTCTTGTTCAATATGTCTCTCCCGGCCTTAGACGGGGCAGATCAGGCCGTCGCCGCTCTCCGCCGCGCCAGCACGGCTGGGGCGGTTTCCTTCAGGCCCATGGCCACGAAGCCGCTCACCAGCGCGAGGCCCATCATCAGCCACAGGAAGCTGTCCCTGCCGGCAATGTCGTTCAGCGCCCCGGCCACTACCGGGCCGAACACACCGCCCAGCACTTCGCAACTGCCCATGGCGAGGCCGAGTACCGTCGCATGGTGGCGCGCGTCGAAGGTTTCCGAAGGGATCGTTGCCATGAAGATCGGGAAGATGCCGTTCACGGCCCAGCCCACGAAGAAGATCGCGGCCAGCGCCGTGGCGCTGCCGGTGAAATACATCGCCGCCAGCGGCCCCGCGAGCGAGAGGAACGGCAGCACCACCATCACCGGCTTGCGCCCGATGATGTCCGACAGGCCGGAAATGAGGATGGAATAGATCGCCGCTGCAATGCCCAGCGCACCCATCACCCAGCTCATCGTGGTCGGGTCCATGCCTTTCACCTGCACCAGATAATTGGGCATGAAGGCCCAGGTGATGACGAAATGGGCGACCAGCAGCACGCCGACGACGACGCAGATCCACATGTTGCGGATTTTCATGGCGTCGAGCAGGCCCAGCTTGTCTTCCGGCTCGGCGGGGGCGCCGTCGCCGAATATGTCGCCGGCACGGGTCTGCGGCTCCGGCTCACGCAGGGTGAACCAGATCAGGGCGGCGGACAAAAGGCCCGGCACGGCGGCGAGGTAGAAGGCCTCGCGCCAGCTGAAGGCAGTGGCGAAGGCCACCAGCACCACCGGGGCAAGGAAGCTGCCTAGCAGGTTGGAACCCAGATTCTGCGCCACCCCCTGCGCCAGCCCACGCCGCTTGGGGTCGACCTCGCTGGCCACCATCGCATGGCTGATCGGCATGACCCCGCCTTCGGCCGCGCCCATCAGCAGGCGTGCGGCGAACAGGAAGACGAAGCTGGTCGCGATGCCCGACAGGAAGGAGCAGAGCGAAAAGGCTACAGTAGAAGCAATCAGCAGCAGCTTGCGCTTGCCCAGACTGTCGGACAGCTTGCCCACGAAGAAGGCCGCGATTGCCCAGCTGAAGCTGAGGCCGCCCGCCAACAGGCCGATCTGCGTATCGGACAATTGTAGTTCCGGCTGCACGAAGGGCATCAGCGCGTTCAACGCCTGCCGGTCAAAGAAGACGATCCCGAAATTGAGGCTCAGCAGGAATACCAGCAGGAATTGATAGGCTGGAGAATTCTTCATCCAGTTCCCCTGCGTGGGGGCAACGATAGGCTGCATCCGATTTCTCCCACCCGCGATCTTTTCGCCGCGGATTTTATATTATGCGAACTTGCGTATCAGAGGAACGAGCGCACCGGATCGGTGCAGTCCCACCCCTGCGAGGCCTTGAAGAAGCGGGTAAAGGTTTCATCCATGCCCGGCGTCACCGGCAGCAGTTCGAGGAAGCCCCACTGCGCGCCCGTGCCATTGTCCAGATAGACCACTTCGCCGCCGGTCGGCACTGAGGCGCGGAAGGCTTCGTGATAGCCGCGCGACTGATAATCGAGGCTGGCTGCGTCCACGTCCGCGCAGGCAATGCCGAAATGGTGGAAGCCATAGCCGCGCACCCCGATCGTTTCCTTGTAGACCGAAGGATTACTGTCCAGCGGCTGGATCAGTTCGATCAGCATGTGCCCTGCAAAACCCATGGCGATGGTGATATCCGCCGTGGATTCCGTTCCGCGATAGGTCTGGCCCGGCACCAGGAAGTGATCGAGAATGAAGAAGGGCCCCGCCTTCATATCCGCGATGAAGCGGTCCACCGAGGCGCGCAAATCTTCGACGACAAAGGCGGTTTGCGCGATTCCGCCCATCGGCTGGCCGTAGCCCAGCGACTTGTTCATGGCATTCCTCCCCAGGAAGCGGGCCGCGGACTTCCTGTCCGCATGATTCCCGCCAATGGCCATGCAGGGCTTGCCACCCGGTTCGACAAAGTCAACATGGAGTGTACCTTGAGGCAGGGGCACGAGCCATGCGATAGGGCAAGGACGCCATCCATGGAGAGGATCATGGCCACACAAGAACAGCACAAGCCCGTCTGCAGCGAAGCCGAGTGGAAGGCCCGGCAGGACCTTGCCGCAGCCTATCGCATCTTCGACCATCTCGGCTGGTGCGAATCCATCTACAACCACATCACCCTGCGCGTGCCGGATGAGGATGCGTTCCTGATCAATCCCTTCGGCCTGCTGTGGTCGGAAGTCACCGCTTCCAACCTCGTGAAGGTCGATAGCGAAGGCAACAAGCTGGACGGCAGCCCGCATTGGGTGAACCTCGCCGGCTTCACCCAGCATTCGGTGTTCCACAAGGAACTGCCCTGGGCGCATGCCATCGTCCACACCCACACACCCGATACGATGGCCGTCTGCTCCAGCGAGGAGGGGCTGACGCCGACCAATTTCTATTCCTGCTTCTTCGAAGGGGCGATCGGCTATCACGATTTCGAAGGCATCACCGTGCGCGGCGAGGAAGGTGAGCGGTTGCTGCGCAACCTCGGCAATCACCGCATCCTGATGCTGCGCAATCACGGGCCCGTGGTGATGGGCGAGACCCTGCCCGAGATGTTCCTCAAATATTACATGCTCCAGCGCGCCTGCGAGATCCAGGTGAAGACCGCTTCGCTTGGCAATCCTATCCGCGTGCCGCCCGAAGTGATCGAGGTCCACCAGCAGGATCGCGACAAGATGCTGACCGCCGCCTTCGGTGTGCTCGATTTCGAGGCGTGGAAGCGCAAGATCGACAAGATCGACCCCAGCTGGCGCGAATAGGGGCTGGCGGATGGCGGCCGGGGCGGGTTAGAGCACTTTTCGACCAATCTGGTTCACCGTGACGGAGCGGAATTTGGCTCAGTGCGAGGAGAGAAGGCGCAGGAATATGTCGATCTTTCAAGACTTCTCGACGCGGCAATGGGCCAAATTCAGCCCGCCGCAAAGCGGTTGCGTCAGCCAGTCCGCTGGCAGCGTTGCGTCGCTTGCAGGGGCAACCAGCCCCTGCGGCGCGCCGCGCCTTTCCAGTGGACTGGCTGACGCAATCACGATGGACCAGATTGGTCGAAAAGTGCTCTAAGGCGCGTATATGTCGCGCATGACTGTCAACGGCCGCCCGGTCCAGTTCGATATCGATCCGGAAACGCCGCTGCTGTGGGCGCTGCGCGATGCGGCGAACCTTACCGGCACCAAATTCGGCTGCGGCGCGGGCGATTGCGGCGCCTGCATGGTGATCGTCGATGGGGAGGCGCTGAGGAGCTGCCTCATCACCATTGCCGAGGCGGAAGGCCGCTATGTCACCACGATCGAGGGGCTCAGCCGCGACCGTTCGCATCCCGTGCAGCAGGCCATGGTGGCCGAACAGGCGATCCAGTGCGGCTTCTGTACGCCCGGCATGGTGATGGCGGCGGCCGCCTTGCTGGAACGCAATCCCTCCCCTTCGAAGGAGGATATCGTGGCTGCCGTGCCCAATCTGTGCCGCTGCGGCGTCTATCCCCGGCTGGTCCGGGCGATCCAGCGCGCCGGGCGGGTCGCGCTGCGGCAGGAAGTGATCAGCGCCGCCCCCGCTCCGGGGATCAGCGCGGAAGATGCCGCCCGCGCCGTTCCGGCGATGCGGGCAGAAGAAGAATAGGATGGTTCGATGAAGGCCACGATCTGGCACAATCCCAATTGCAGCAAATCGCGCCAGGCGCTGGAAACGCTCCAGAACACTCCAGGTTTGGAGGTAGAGGTGATCCAGTACCTCAAGCATCCGCCCAGCGCGGAAAAGCTCGCCCAGCTCTATCGCGACGCCGGAATGCCCGCGCGCGAAGGCCTGCGCCCGCAGGGCACCGACGCGAAGGAGCGAGGTCTGACCGAAGCGGATGACGCCACAGTGATCGCGGCCATGGCGGCGGACCCGAAGCTGATCGAGCGGCCCATCGTGGAGACAGAGAAGGGCGTCCGCCTGTGCCGTCCGCCGGAGAAGATTCAGGAAATCCTCTGATCCTGCCGCACGCAAGCCACGCTTTGCGGCGGCTATGCACAACGGCTTGCCGACAGACTGCCGCATATCCTTGCAAATCGGAGAAGGATTTGCGAACGCCGTGTTACATGAATTGCTCCCTCGCCTTGGGGGCGTGGCAGGGGACCTAAGCCTCAATGGCAGGATACGAGCTTACTCGGGAACGCAAGTCCACCAAGCTGAAGCGCAAGATTCGCGAATTCCTGGGGCCTTGGGGCATCTTTTTTCAGGGCTTTCTCGAACATCCCGTGATGGTGGGATCGATCATCCCCTCCTCCGGCTTCACCATTCGCAAGATGCTTGCGCCGGTGGATTGGGAGGCGACGAAGCTGTTTGTCGAATATGGTCCCGGCGTCGGCACTTTCTGCCGCCCGGTGCTCGACCGGCTGCCGCGCGACGCCACGCTGCTGGTGATCGATACCAACCCTCTGTTCATCGACTATCTGCGCCGCACGATCGGGGATTCCCGCTTCGTGGCCGTGCATGGCTCGGCCGAGGATGTGGAGGAAATCGTCCGCGCCCATGGGCATGAGCATGCCGATTATGTCCTGTCCGGCCTGCCCTTCTCGACCCTGCCCGAAGGCGTGGGCCCGCGCATCGCGGCGGCCACGGCGCGGGTGATTCGCCCCGGCGGCGCGTTCCTGACCTATCAGTTCAGCAATGCGGCGCGGAACCTGACCGCGCAATATTTCGACCGGATCGATGAAGGGTTCGAACCGCTGAACATCCTGCCCTGCAAGCTGTGCTGGGGCTGGAAGGCGGAAGGCGAATAAGGCCTCCCGCCTGCTTCGTTTATTGCTTATCCGAAAGTGTTTTCCAGGCTGCCGGTGGAAGGCCCGGCCAGCTGCCGGTGGATCGCGGCCATTACGCCGGCCAGAACCATGGTGGCCGCGCCGCTCAACAAGCCGGAAAACACCGCATTGATCAGCTGGAACGCCGTGCCTGTGCCCATCAACGCGGAAAACAGGCCGAACACGATGCCGATCACCATCGAAATCACCAGCAGCGCGATCAGCAGTAGAACGTAATAGCCCAACAGGCGGAAGCTGTTGCCCTTGGTCAGGCTCCACGAACGCTTGAGGATGGCCACCGGGTTCATCAGCTTCTCGATCGCGATCACGGGCGAGACGAGCGAAATCTTGATCATCACATAGGCAAACAGCGGAATGGCGGCGAGCATGAAGATCGCCGCAATTGCCCCAAGGCCTGCCGCCGCCGGAACCCCGATCAGCACCACCATCGCGAGGCCCAGCCCCAGCCCGGCCAGCAATTGCGCGCCGATATAGGGCAGCAGGCCGACGATGCCTACCTTCAGAGCCTCGCCCACGGTGGGCTTGGTATCGTCGCGCAGCAGGGCCAGCAGCGCGATCAGGCCAATGGCCTGGGCAAGCCCGGACAGGAACAGCGCCAGCATTGCACTGGGCGGCAGGGCTGCCTGAAGCTGGCTTTCCAGCTGCGCCAGGATCTGGCCGATATCTTCTGTCGGCGCAGGCTGCGTCACGCTCGGCTCCACTTGCGGGATCAGCAGCGACGTCGCCACATTGGGCAGGAAGAAGAACACCCCGGCCACGATCAGCATGACCTCGCGATTGGCGGCAATCATTGCCGTGGCATCGCGCCAGGCGCGGCTCATATCGAAGCGCATTGCATTTTCCCTCCTGGGGCCGGAAATGAGTCCCGGCCCAAGCTCCAACCCTCTTGATAAACCGCGTGGATATCCCCACGCAATCGCGCATGGCGGATAAATTGCCCCAACCTATCGAATGGCGGATCGAACAGGGCCAGATTCCCTATCGCGAGGCGCTGGCCGAACAGGAAGCGCGCAACGCCGCCATCGCGGCGGGCGAGGCGGCAGAGCTGATCTGGCTGCTGGAGCATCCGCCAGTCTACACCGCCGGCACCAGTGCGGATGCGGCCGACCTGATCGACCCGCGTTTCGACGTGGTCGAGACGGGGCGCGGCGGGCGCCATACCTATCACGGGCCGGGCCAGCGCGTGGGTTACGTGCTGCTGGACCTCGCGCAGCGGGGCCGCGACGTGCGGCGCTTCGTCCATGGGCTGGAAAGCTGGGTGATCGCCACGCTGGGCGATTTCGGGGTGGAGGCGTGGGCCGTGCCCGACCGTGTCGGTATCTGGACCCGCGATGTGGATGGCAGCGAGGCCAAGATCGGCGCCATCGGCGTGCGTGTGCGCCGCTGGGTGACGATGCATGGCTTTGCCGTGAATCTCGATCCCGATCTTTCGCATTTCGGCGGGATCGTTCCCTGCGGGATAGCGGAATATGGGGTCACTTCGCTTGCCCGGCTCGGCGTTCCGGTTGCGCAGGAGGCATGGGATGGGGCATTGCAGCGCCGTGCGGACGAATTCCTCGCCGCGCTGAACGAGAGCCTGTCCGCATGAGCGTCGTAAAGTTCCTCCGCCCGATCCTGCTGGCAGTGCCCGTGCTGCTGCTCGCCGCCTGCGGCGGTTCGGAGAAGGAAAAGGACAAGGATGAACGCACGGCGTCGGGCCAGGTGCTGCAAGGCTCGATCAGCGATTCCATGCTGCCGCTCGATACGGTCACTTCCAAGGCGCCACTGATCAAGGAAGGCCCCGCATCCGGCCGCGCCGATGCGGCCAGCGATGCCGAGGGCGAAGACGCCGCCGCGCTGGATGGGCAGCAGCCCGAAGTTCCGGCAGCGAGCGAGCCTGCTGCCGAATAGGGCGCTATTTCAATCCATGAGCCCCAGCAGGCGCCTCGCCTGCGCCAGATGCGGCTTCTCGATCATTCGGCCGTTCAGCGATAATGCCCCTGCGCCGGGGCTGGCCGCAAAGGCCTCCACAATGGCGCGCGCATGGGCGAGTTCGGCCTCGGTCGGGCTGAAGGCGGCGTTGATCACTGGCACCTGATCGGGGTGGATCGCCAGCATCCCGTGGAACCCGTCCGCGCGGGAAGCGGCGGCTATCGAGGCCAGCCCTGCAAGGTCGCGGAAATCGGAATGGAGCGTATCCACCGCCAGCACGCCCCCGGCATGGGCCGTGATCAGCATGGCGGCGCGCACCATGCGCAGCGCATCGGTCCATTCTCCCGCGCCCTGATGGGCATCGCCCGCGCGTTTGCGGGTGGCGTTGAGCGCGGTGGAAAGATCCTCGGCACCCCAGGTCAGCCCGGCAAGGCGCGGCAATTCGCCATTGGCGCAGGCAGCCGCGTAGGCGGGGATGGATAGCGCGGCGGCGGGCGTTTCGCCCACCAGGGGCATGATCCGGGTGCTGCTGATCGGCAGGCCGTGGCGCTGCTCGCATTCGTAAAGCTCGGCGCTCAGCTGGCGCAGATCGTCGGGGCTGGAGCATTTGGGCAGCACGATGCCTGTAGGCGCGCTCGCCATCACCACATCCAGATCGCCGCGCCACCACTCGGAGCCGATGGCGTTGATCCGCACCCAATGGGCCTGTGCGGGGCCTTCGGTCACTTGCCGGCGATGGACATGCAGCCATTCCGCCGCCATCCGCCGCGCGGCGGGCTTCGCTTCGGGAGCGACCGCATCCTCAAGGTCCACGATCACCACATCGGCCCCGCACAAGGGAGCCTTGGCCAGCTTGCGCTCACTATCGCCCGGTACGAACAGCCATGATCGTGTGGGCATGATAGGCCCCCCGCTCAGTCCCCGGTCGGACCCAGATCGCCCTTGCCCACCGTGCCGCTGGCCATTTCCAGCATCCGGTCGAGGCTGGCCTTGGCTTTCAGGCGCAGGCCTTCCTCGATCTCAATGCGCGGCTCAAGGTCGCGCAGGGCGATGTAGAGCTTCTCCAGCGTGTTGAGCGCCATGTAGGGGCAGATGTTGCAATTGCAGTTCCCGTCCGCACCGGGCGCGCCGATGAAGTTCTTTTCGGGCAGGGACTTTTCCATCTGGTGGATGATGTGCGGTTCGGTGGCGACGATCAGCGTGTCGCCCGGGAATTCCTGCGCGAATTTCAGGATGCCGCTGGTCGATCCGACATAATCCGCATGGTCGATGATCGAAGGCGGGCATTCCGGGTGCGCAGCCACGGGCGCGCCGGGGTGCAGGGCCTTGAGCTTCATCAGCTCGGTTTCGCTGAAAGCCTCGTGCACGATGCACACGCCCGGCCACAGCAGCATCTCGCGGTTGAACTTGCGCGACAGATAGCCGCCAAGGTGCCGGTCCGGCCCGAAGATGATCTTCTGTTCCGGCGGGATCTGCGCAAGGATCGTTTCAGCGCTGGAGGACGTGACGATGATGTCGGAGAGCGCCTTCACCTCGGTCGAGCAGTTGATGTAGGTCAGCGCGATGTGATCGGGATGCGCCTCGCGGAAGGCCTTGAACTTCTCCGGCGGGCAGGAATCTTCCAAGGAGCAGCCGGCATCCATGTCGGGCAGGACCACGATCTTTTCGGGGCTGAGGATCTTGGCCGTATCGGCCATGAACTTCACGCCGCAAAAGGCGATCACTTCCGCATCGGTGGCGGCGGCCTTGCGGCTCAGTTCCAGGCTGTCGCCCACGAAATCGGCAAGGTCCTGAATCTCGGGCCGCTGGTAATAATGGGCCAGGATCACGGCCTTGCGCTCCTTGCGCAGGCGGTTGATCTCTTCGAGCAGGTCGGTTCCGGCGGGCAGTTTGGTTTCGGCGGTCATGCTATCTCCTGCGGCCGATATAGCGAGGCGCGAGCGGATTTCACGCGTTGATTGCCCAGATATCCGCATCGCGCGATGCGCGGCCCTGTCGTTCCAGCTCGAGCAGATGGGCCAGCACCGATTGGCCGGCTGCGGTCCACAGCCGTTGGTCCACGCCCTTGTACATGCGCGGGACCAGGTCGGTGACGCGCTGCGGCCCTTCGCCCAGCAGCTTGAGGATCTGCCGTTCGCGCTGGCGGCGGTGGCCGATCATGCCGCGCACCAGCTGGCGGGGCTTTTCCACGGCCGGGCCATGGGCGGGGTAATAAATGCGATCTTCCCGCTCATAGAGTTTTTCGAGGCTGGCCATGTAATCGGCCATGTCGCCATCGGGCGGCACTACTACGCTGGTGGACCAGCCCATCACATGGTCCCCGGTGAACAGCGCGCCGCTTTCCTCCAGTGCATAGCACAAATGGTTGGAGGTATGCCCCGGTGTGGCGATAGCGGTGAGGGTCCAACCCGGCCCGGTCACCTGTTCGCCATCATGCAGAACCCGGTCCGGCGCATAGGCCTTGTCGAAGGGGGCATCGACGCGCGGTTCCCCGCTTTCGATCACCAAGGGCGCGCAGCCGACGATTTCCGCCCCGGTCTTCGCGGCCAGAGGGACGGCGCCGGGCGAATGGTCGCGATGGGTATGGGTGCATAATATGGCGGTGACTGTCGCGCCGCCGATCGCGCGATCCAGCGCGGCGAGATGGTCCGGGTCGTCCGGCCCGGGATCAATCACTGCCAGACTGTCACTCGTGCCGATCAGATAGGTCTGCGTGCCGGTGTAGGTATAGGGCGAGCCATTGGGCGCCAGCACGCGGCGTACCAGCGGTTCGATCTGTTCGGCAGTGCCGGTCGGCCATGGCTCGGGGGGCAGGGGCATGGGCGCGATATGGGAGCGCAGCGGGAGGATGTCGAGCCAAACTCCCTTTCTCCCGGCTGCATTGCCGGACCAGGGAGAGCCCTCAGACTGCCTTCAGGCGATGGCCGATCCGTTCGCGCAGGCGGTGGATTGCGCTCGGTTCCATGCGGAAATTGTCCTGCCAGGCGGCGTCGAGCCGTTCGATCCGGGCATAGAGGCGTTCCGTGGTGGTGATCAGCGTGCGCAATTGGGGGGTGAGCAGTGCCATCTGGCCGGGATCGGACCGCGTCGCCTTGGCGGGCAGGCGCCCGTGGCGGCGCAGCTGGAGCTGGGTGATCTCGCCCGCGAAATAGGCCCGCTGGTTCAGCAGCCAGGCGATGATATGCATCATGCGCGTGGTTGTGCGCAGCGCTTCGCACGAAAGGGCAATGCGGGCGATGTCCTCGTCGCGGCTGATATCATCCAGCCGGCCGGAGAGATCGAAGCTCGCGCGGACCTCGTCGGCAAGGAGCAACGCCTCGTTATAGAGCGCTTCCACGATGTGCGGGTTGATGTCGGTCGGGCCAGTCATAGACGAAAGATTCACTATTATCGCGCCGATGGCACGGCCAGAGTCTCCACACATTTATCCAGAACCAAATTGGGACTGTGCCGGAGTGGCACGGTTTCGGGAATCCAGAGCGGAAATTATGCGATAATATCGGGCGTGAGGTAGTCCTCGAAGATGCAGATCTGGTCGCGCAGCATCAGCTTGCGCTTCTTCAGGCGTGCGATCTGGAGCTGGTCGGTCGAACCGGTAGCGGTAAGCGCATCGATCGCCGCGTCCAGATCCCGGTGTTCGATGCGAAGCGCGGCTAGCCTTTTGCGCATCTCCTCTTCGGTCACTTACTCAACGCTCCCCCTGGCCGTCCGCATCGCACAAATGCCCTCGGCCCATCGCAACAGGCCGCCGGTACACCTCATGGTTACCACGGCCATTTGCCGATCTAGTTCTATTATGGTTTGATGACAATCGCGCGGCTCAGCCCGCATGGCGAGTCGCCTTTTTACGGGGCCCCTTTCGGGCACCTGTGGACGATGAAGGAGGACGCCAAATGGAATCATCTCACCTCGCCGCCCTGCAGACCAAGCACGAAGGGCTCGAGCGCCGTATACGGGAAGAGATGAGCCGGCCCGCGCCGGATGTCGCCACACTCCAGTTCCTCAAGAAGCGCAAGCTGCGCCTGAAGGAAGAGATCGCGCATATCTAACCCTGACCCGAGGCCCGTTGGGCCAGGCGGGTGAGGATCGCACGTAATCGATGCGAAATATTTCCTTTGAGGGCCAATGTGCGTTAGGCGTCGGTCATGAGTGCTGCTGCCGCCGCCCGTTCGATCCTCACCCGGCTTCACGAGGTCATGGCTTCGCGCCTGCACCCGCAGGGCAAGCTCAATCAGGTCGTCGATATTATCGGCGAGGCGCTGAACAGTGAGGTGTGTTCCATCTATCTCCTGCGCGAGGGAATGCTGGAACTGTTTGCCACGCGCGGCCTGAACCAGAGCGCGGTCCACGTAACCCGCATGGGGGTGGGCGAGGGGCTTACCGGCACTATCGCCGCCAATGTCGAAACGCTGAACCTTGCGCAGGCGACCGCCCATCCCGAATTCCAGTATCGTCCCGAAACGGGCGAGGAAAAATTCCACTCCTTCGCCGGCGTGCCGATTGTCCGGCGCGAGCGGGCGGTGGGCGTGCTGACCGTCCAGCATGTCGAGCCGCGCCGCTATGAGGAAGTGGAGATCGAGGCGTTGCAGACCGTGGCCATGGTGCTGGCCGAGATGATCGACAATGCCGGGCTGGTCGATTCCGAAGATGCGCTGGGCAGCGGCGCTGCCTTTTCCGAACCCGATACGCTGGAAGGGCTGACCCTGGTGAAGGGTCTGGGCGCGGGCGTGGCGGTGTTCCACCAGCCGCGTATCAATATCGAACACACCGTGGCCGAGGATACCGAGGCTGAGCGTCAGCGCGTCTATCTCGCCTTCGACAAGATGCGCGAGCAGATCGACCAGATGGCGAGCCAGGCCGAATTCGGCGTGGGGGGCGAGCATGAGGCCGTGCTCGAAACCTACAAGATGTTCGCCTATGACGAAGGCTGGAGCCGCCGGATCAACGAGGCGATCGACAGCGGACTGACCGCCGAAGCCGCGATCGAGCGAGTGCAGCAGCGCACCCGGATGCGGATGCGCCAGATCGACGATGCCTTGCTGGCGGACCGGATGCACGATCTGGAAGATCTGGCGAACCGCCTGCTGCGGATGGTCTCGGGCCAGGTCGGCACGGCCGCCAGCATGGGCCTGCGCGACGATGCGATCCTGATCGCGCGCAATCTCGGCCCGGCCGAATTGCTGGAATATGACAAGCGCCGCCTCAAGGGCGTGATCCTTGAGGAAGGCTCGCTCACCGCCCATGTGATCATCGTGGCGCGGGCCATGGGCGTGCCGGTGCTGGGCCGGGTGCGCAATGCCCGCTCGCTGATCCGCGAGGGCAACCAGCTGCTGCTCGATGCCGATCAGGGCATCGTCACCGTGCGCCCTTCGCCCAGTCTGGTAGAGGCGTTCGAAGCGCGGTCGGCCAAGAACCGGCAGCGGCAGGCAGGCTATGCCAAGCTGCGCGATGTCGAGCCTTTCAGCCGCTGCGGCACGCGCATCACGGTGATGATGAATGCCGGCCTGCGCGACGATATGCCCAACCTCAACCTCACCGGGGCTGACGGGATCGGGCTGTTCCGCACCGAATTCCAGTTCCTCGTCTCCGCCGCCATGCCCCAGCGGGAGCGGCAGACGCGGCTCTATCGCGATGTGCTGGAAGCGGCGGGAGACCGGCCGGTAGTGTTCCGCACGGTGGATATCGGGGGCGACAAGTCGCTGCCCTATCTGCGCAGCGAGAATTCCGAGAATGACGAGAATCCCGCCATGGGCTGGCGCGCGCTGCGGCTGGCGCTGGAGCGGGAAGGGCTGCTGAAATCGCAGGCCCGCGCCCTGCTGGAAGCATCCGCAGGCCATACGCTGAACGTGATGTTCCCCATGGTGTCCGAACCCTGGGAGTTCGAGGAAGCACGCGCCGTGTTCGAAGGCCAGCTGGCCTTCCTCAAGAAGCAGAAGAAGAAACTGCCCAACGAGATCCGCTATGGCGTGATGCTGGAAGTGCCCGCTCTTGCCGAGCAGCTCGACATATTGATGCCGCGCATTTCCTTTCTCTCGATCGGTACGAACGACCTCACCCAGTTCCTGTTCGCGGCGGACCGGGCAAACCCCAAGCTGGCGGAGCGGTACGACTGGGTCAGCCCCGCGATCTTGCGTTTCATTCGCCGGGTTGTCGTCACGACGGCGGGACAGCAGGTGGATGTGACCGTGTGCGGCGAGATGGGTGGGCGCCGGCTGGAGGCGCTGGCCCTGCTGGGCATCGGCATCCGCCGCCTGTCGATCACTCCTGCCGCCGTGGGCCCGATCAAGGAACTGGTGCGCAAGATCGACCTTGAGGAAATCGGCGAGGCGATGAACGGATGGCTCGTCACTCCGCCCGCCAGTCTGCGCAAGGCATTGGAAGATTGGGCAAGCGAGCGCGGCATCGAGCTGGACTGAAGGTTAGCGTCTCGTAAATCCGTCGCATCAGGGGTTCGGCCCGTCGCGCCTTTGCGGTGGCGCGCCATCGCGCGCTTGACTTGGAATGGCGGCCCTCCTTTGTGTGCCGAAACGGGTCGTCGCCATTTTCCACGCAAGCACCGCCCCCCTATTTTCACGGCACCCTACCGGAGCGCGGATGGTCGAAGAAGAACTGAGCGAGCAGCCCGAGCTGCTTCCCCCCAGCATCGGCGAGCGGCTGCGTACCGCGCGCGAGGCGAAGGGCATGAGCCTTGAGCAATTGTCGGCGCAGTCGCGCATCAGCCTGCGGCACCTCTCGCAGCTTGAATCCAATGATTTTGCCGGCCTGCCCGGGCGCACCTATGCAGTGGGCTTTGCGCGCACCTATGCCCGGATTGTGGGGCTGAACGACGATGCGATCGCGCGCGAAGTGCGGGCGGAACTTTCCGCCATGGCCCCGCGCGACAGCCGCCCCCACACATTCGAGCCGGGCGATCCGGCGCGCGTTCCTTCGCGCGCGCTCGCGTGGTTTTCGGCGGTGGTGGCCATCGGGCTGTTCGGGGCGCTGTTGTTCTTCGTGTGGACCAGTTTCCTCTCGCCCAGCGCTTCGCTGCCCTGGCTGACGGACGAGAAGCCGGCAGCCCCGGTGGCAACGCAGGCGTCCGCGTCGCCCGCACCCGCGTTGCCTGCCGGCGGGCAGGTGGTGTTCACCGCGCTGGAAGACGGGATCTGGGTGAAATTCTATGATGCAGGCGGGCGCCAGCTCATCCAGAAGGAACTGGCACGCGGCGAAAGCTATGCCGTGCCCGGTGATGCGCAGGGACCGCAATTGTGGACCGGGCGACCTGATGCACTGGCGATCACCGTGGGCGGCCGCACCGTGCCGCGCCTGGCCGAGCGCGAGGGGATCATGAAGGATGTGCCCGTTTCGGCCGAGGCGCTGCTGGCCCGTCCGGCGGCCACGGCTTCCGCGCAACCCGGGCCAACTGCATCGGCACACATATCTCCCACAGCTTAGCATCGTGGTTAACTCGACAATCGTCGGGGGGCTTGGCACAATCCGGCGCATATGTTTTGGGGATCGTTCAGCCCCGGTTTGGCTCATATGGGCCAGTCTGGCGGCGACGATGCGACAGGAGATTGAATAAGATGCTGACCGGCTGGGCGCGCAAGCGCACCATGGTCCTGGCACTGGCGCTGGCGGGGTCCGGCCTCGCGGCTTTGCCGCAGGTTGCGCATGCGCAGGATGCCGAGGCGCGGATGCGCAAGATCGAGGCCGAGATCAAGGCGCTGCAGCGGCAGGTCTTCCCCGGCGGGGACGGGCGCTTCTTCACGCCTGAGGTCATCACTCCGCAGCAGGGCGGCACGTCCGGCGCGAATGGCAATGCGCCCTCCAGCAGCGCGATCACCGATGTTCTCGGGCGGCTGGATTCGATCGAGGCGCAGCTTGCCCGGCTGACTTCGCAGACCGAGGAAAATTCCAACGCCGTCGCCCAGCTCGCCTTGCGGGTGGAAGATATCGAGAAGGCGCGCGCCGCCGAACAGGCCGCCGCCGCGCCGCCGCCGAGTATGACCATGGGCGGTACCTCCACTGTGCCAGCACCGGGCGGCGGAACGCAGAGCGCCGCGATCACGCCCGCGCCCACCCCGGCACCGGCCGCCACGCGCCCGACTCCGACACCGACCCCCGCGCCGGCTGCTGTGGCAGCCAGCGGCCCCAACGCCGCCCGCCTGGCCGCCGTACAGGCAATCGCCAAGCCGACCACTGGCGATGCGGGGGATGACGAATATTCCTATGGCTACCGCCTGTGGGATGCGAAATTCTATCCCGAGGCACAGCAGCAGCTGCGCCTGTTCGTCGACAAATATCCCAAGCACTGGCGCCTCACCTTTGCCCGCAATCTGCTGGGCCGCGCCTATATGGACGATGGCAAGCCGCGCGATGCTGCTCCGTGGTTCCTGCAGAACTATCAGCAGGACAAGATGGGCGAGCGCGCGCCCGACAGCCTGCTCTACCTTGCCGAAGCGATGATCTCCATCAACGACACCAACCGCGCCTGCCTGGCGCTGGCGGAGTTCAGTGAGGCTTATCCCGCCATCGCCGCCGGGCGCCTGATGACGCAATATCAGGCAGATGTCCGCAAGGCGAAGTGTCCGAAGGGATGATGTGCCATTGAGGTGCTGCCCCACACATTGATCGCGCGCTTCGCGGGGGATCTCGCGGCGATCTGGCCGAATGGCGAGAAGCTGGGGCTGGCCGTGTCCGGCGGGCCGGACAGCCTTGCCCTGCTTCTGCTCGCCCGTGCCGCAATTCCCGACCGGGTGGAAGCCGCCACGGTGGACCACGGGTTGCGGCCGGAAAGCGCGCGGGAGGCTGCTATGGTGGCGGAGCTATGCGCTGCCTATGGCATTCCGCACCGTATCCTTTCCGTGAAGGTCGCCAGCGGCAATCTGCAGGACAAGGCTCGCGCCGCCCGTTACGCCGCTCTGGCCAAATGGATGCAGAAACGCGGCCTTTCCGCCCTCGCCACGGCTCATCATGCGGACGATCAGGCCGAGACTTTGCTCATGCGGCTCAACCGGGGCAGCGGGGTGGCCGGGCTGGCCGGGGTACGAGTGCTGGGCAAGGTGCCGGGGACGGAGCTTGCCTTGCTGCGCCCGTTGCTGGGCTGGCGGCGGGAGGAGTTGGCAGGCATCATCGCCCGCTCGGGCCTTGAAGCGGTGCAGGACCCTTCGAACGAAGACCCCAAATTCGACCGTGCGCGGATCAGGGAGGCGCTGAAAAACGCCGACTGGCTGGACGTGGCGGGCATCGCCGCCAGCGCTTCGCACCTCGCGGAGGCCGAAGGGGTGATGCAATGGGCTGCCCAGCGCGAATGGGACGAGGCCGTGAGCGTGGGCGAAGGGGAGATCCGCTATACGCCCAAGGCGCCCGGTGCGATCCGCATCCGCGTGCTGGCCCGCGCGATTGGCATGCTGGGGGTGGAGCCGCGCGGCAGCTCCGTGGTCCAGCTCATGCGGCGGCTGCTCAATGGCAAGGACGCCACGCTGGGCGGAGTGGTCGCGCGAGTGAACGGCAACAGCTGGACCCTGCGCAAGGAACCGCCCCGCCGCATCGCGGGAATGGACTGAGGATCAGCCCACCAGCGACTGGCCGACACCGGTCTTCTTGCCCTTGGTGATGATCACCACATCGCCCCGTTTGGCGATGGCGAACAGGCGGGAGACGAATTCGTCCGGCGTGCCGATGCAGCCGTGGCTGGCATAGCCATTTTCCACCTGCGATCCGCCATGGATCGCCACCCCGTCCCACGTCAGCCGCAGCGTCCAGGGCATGGGGGCGTTGTCATATTTCTCGGAGACGTTGTGGCGTTCCTTCGACAGGATCGGGAAGCGGCCCAGCGGAGTGGGGTGGTTGTCCGTGCCCAGCAGCACTGCGGCAGCGCCGATTTCATAGCCGCCACGAAAGACGGAGATCACGCGCGCATCGAGGTCCACCGTCATCACCAGCGGGCCTTCGGGCACGCCTTCCTCATCCCAGAACCACTGGCCATATTTGATCGGTTCGCGAATATCGAGCACGCGCTTGATCACGAAAGGTTCGTTGGCGGCGATGGAGGGGGCGACAGCCTCTTCGCCCGGAGGGGGCGTGGCGGGATCGAGGCCGTCGGCAGTAGCAGGGGCGGAAGGCGCGGCGGATCTCGCGCCCATGTCCAGCACATCCTCCGCCGTCAGCTTCGGCGCGGGTTCCTGATCGGCAAAGGCATCGGTGCCCAGTGCGATCCCCCCAAGGGCAAGCACCACTGCGACTGTCGCGCCGCCGATCCATTTGAATGCCGGGTCCATGCCGTTACCTATGGCCCAAGAGACCCGTCAATGGCCAGAGGGAGCGTGTCGCGCGTCTCGCAGCGGGACGCGCGCCGCGCGCAGGTTAACGCCTCAGCGCTCGGCCAGAATGTCGTAATGGCGGCGGATGCCGAATTTGCGGAATTTGGAAAAGCCGCCTTCCACCAGCATCTTGCGGATCTTCGGCGCTTCGGCCCAGCGCTCGTCCATCTCGTGGAATACGGCCTTAACCTGCGGGAAATGGGCGGACTTCAGCAGTTCGGCAATCACCACGCCTTCATGGCCTTCAACGTCGATCTTGACCACGATCGGCAGGCCTTCGGGGATTTGTGCGTCCAGCCCGGCGGCGTCCATCAGCGTGATCGTCTCGGTCGGCTGGCCTTCCATGCCGGAATGGCCCGCCAGCGAGGCGACGCCGCTGTGATTGGCCTTCACCGCGATCTGCGCCTCGCCCGCATGGTCGGAGAGGGCGGCGTTGAGCAGCACCGAACGCTCGCTGGCCCCGTTCAGCTCGATATTGGCGGCGAGGAAATCGAAGGTCCGCTTCACCGGTTCGAAGGCGATGATCTTACGGCAATGCGGATTGCGCGCGGCGACCAGCGAATAAAGCCCCTGATTGGCCCCGATATCGATGAAGGCGAAATCGTAATCGATACCGTCGAGATAATCGGAGAAGTACTTCCCGTAAGTGCCGTAGAGGCAATAGCGGAAGGTCTTGTCGCTGAAATTGGGCACCATCGGCACGCCATAGACCGAGCGGGCCGGGCGGGCGTGGAACTTCCCGCCGAACAGGCCCCACAGCGCGTCCAGCGCGGAATGGGCAGTGCCCTTGATCCGCGCCTTCACGACCCGCGCATTGCGCGCCACGCCGAATTCGTAAATCGCACCCATCGAGATCCGTCCCTTGACCCGCCTTTGCGCCGCTTAGAACGATTGCGCCGCCCCGCAAGCGGAATCTCCGGGCATCACAATGCGCTCAACCATGGGCGCCGAAATGGTTGGCGATGGCGGTGGTGATCCGCAGCGACAATTGGTTCGCCCGCTCGATCGGATCGACATAGTCGCGGTGGATGAATTCATAGCCTTCGTCCGCGCCTTCGGGATAGTCGGTCGGCTCGTCCAGCGTGAAATCGCCGGCCTTGGGGAAGCTGGTGGGGAAGGCGCGCCGCAATTGCGCCAGCGCTTCCTCGATCCGCAAGGTGAAGACCATTTCCAGCACATCGTCGCGGCTGATGTCATTCGCCCGGCTGAAGGGGGGGACGGATACGGCGCGGATGAACATGTGCTGGAACAGGGTGAGCCTGATCGCCTGCAACACGCCGATGGCGCGGCGCACCGGCTCGCGATCTTCCATCGGGCTGTCGTCGGGCACGAGATCGAGCAGGCGATGGAGCTTGAGCGCATCGATCCGCAGGCGCGAGGCAAGGCGGCGGAACACGCCCGCCCGGTCATCCTTGATGAGATATTCGGCCAGCGCCTCGCAGGCATCGGAAAGATGCGCCTCCGTGCCCCGGTATGGCCGGCTGGCCCAATAGGCGGAATTGAACAATTCGCCATAGGCCGCCACCGTCTTCACGCTGGCCAGTGCATTGGCCGCGCGGACGAGGCGGAGGAGCTGCCTGCCCCGGTCGCTCTCGCGCAGCAGGGCGGCCAGATCCTCATAGACTCCGTCCGCCGCCGTGCCGACGCCGCAGATCACATTCACCGGATAGCCGAGCTGCTGCAGGATGGCATTGTGCGGAATGGCGCGGATCTGGCGCAGGCTCATCTCGCGGTCCGCCGAAAGGTCCGACTGGCGGCGCGACACGCGGCTGCCGGTGGGGTTCAGCATGCCGAGGCCAAAGGCAGTGATCGCGCGCGAATAGGTGCGGCTTTCCAGATGGGCGCGCTGGTGATCGCGGATCGCGCGATAGAAATCGAGCGAAAGGTCGGTGCGGCGATAGAAGGGATCGGTCGGCGCATCGGGATCGGTTTCGGCCGGGCGCAGTTCGGCGATGCGGGTGAGCGTGGCCAGCGCCAGTTCGGGCGTGGCGAAGAACAGATAGCCGTCTCCGCCCTGGAAGCTCACTTCGGGTTCCAGCGCGATTCCCGCCCGCACGAAGCGCCGCCGGGCCCAGGGAGAGAGCGGCCAGGCGAGCCGGTCCACGAGGCTGGAGGGATGAGCACCGCGGCCCATGCTTTCGCCATGAGTGTCGAAGATCAGCGCGGCGACATCGGTCAGCCGGTTGGCCACCATCGCCTGCGCCAGACGGCCCTGCAGCCGTTCGATGGCAAGGCTGGCGGGCGCTTGCCCGACGAAGCGCCCGGCATCGGAAAAGCCGGTTTGCACCGCCACGCGCCCGCGCTGGCGGGCATAATCCTGATAGGCCTCCTCTGCCAGCAGCGCATCGAGGAAGCGGCCGCCATGTTCCAGCGCGCTTTCCGTTTCGAACAGAGGCGAGACGTCCACCTTGTGGGCAATGCCAAACAGCCTCGCAAAATAGAGCGCGGCCAGCATGGTGGAGGGCTGTTCGCACTCCGCGATCAGCATGCGGATCGGCGCGTCGGCATCGATGTGGTGCAGGATCTGCGCCATGGCGAGGAACTGGCGGATCGCGGTGCTGCTCTCGATGGCGAGCGCGCCGAAGTTCGAGCGGTGGGGCTTCACGCTGGCCAGCAGCTCGCGCAGGCGCACCATCGCGCCCCGGCTGCCCAGGTCCAGCGTGCCGTCCCCGTCGATCACGCGGCGGATGGCATTGTGCAGCTGGCTGGAATTGACGCGGAAGTGAATCCAGCCCGCGCCCAGCCCATCGGCGCGCATGGCGGCGGCCAGCGTTTTCAGCCCGATGGCGCGTTGCAGGCTGGCGCCCTTCGCCTCTTCTTCCAGCGCGGCGATCAGCGGGGCAAGGGTGAGCAGCCGCGCCGGGTCTTCCGCCGTCAGCCGGTTGGCGACTTCGGAAAATACCTCCGGGTCGGTCAGGTCGCCGGCGAAATCGCTGGCGCTGTTGCGCGTGTGGATGGCCGCAGCGCGCAAAGTGGCGAGCAGGGGATGGGCGGCGTCCACTGCCTCCAGCGAAGCGGCATAGCGTTCCAGTCGCCCGGCCTTCTCGACCAGCCGGAAATGGATGGAATCATACCATTTGATGTCGGTCCGCCCGTCCATGTCATAGCCGACCCAGCTGGCGAAGCGGAACGGCAGCGGTTCGAAATCGTGCCATTTATCGGGCCAGCGGCGGGCGCATTCGGCCAGCAGCGTCGCCACCAGCCGGTCGCGCGCGGCGGCGGCATTGGCGATGGCATCCATCGCCTGCTCATGCTCGAAAGTAAGCGTGATGCGCGGGCGCTCGCCCGGCAGCACGCAGACCTCTGCGTCGATCGGCTCGTCATGCGAAGCCGCGCGGGCCACGGCCTCGGTCTGGGCGGGGGGCAGCAGGAACGTGGGGTGGGCCGTGAACACGCAATGGAGCTGGGGATGTTCCCAGCGTTTGCGGAATTCCCAATAATCGCCGGGTTCATGGCCAAGCTTTTCGGCAAAGCCTGCAAGGTTTGCATCCGGCCCAACCGGGGCGACCAGCCGCTGCAGCCGCCGGGCGCGGCTTTGCAGCGCGTCGCATTCCAGCTGTGCGATCATGGCTTCCATGTCACCCAGAGTCAGTTCCCCGCCTTCCAGCGCGCGGGACAGTTCCAGGCTCAATTGAAACGCGGGATTGAAGAGCGGCGTCTCATTCGTCCTTTCGCGTAGCTGTTCGAGCCGGGCGAGGAGATCCGAGACTGTCTTCATACCGCGCTTCTCCTTTATGCGAGTTGAGAGGCCTTCCGGGCAGCTTCGGCAATGGCACCGTAATCGGGTGGCCCCTTGGGGACGAGCCAGCTACCTCCGACGCAGAGCACCGGATCGAGCGCCAGCCAGTCCGGCGCGCTATCCTGCGTGATCCCACCGGTGGGGCAGAAGCGGATCTGTCCGAAGGGGCCGGCCAGCGCCTTCAGCGCGGGAATTCCGCCGGACGTTGCCGCCGGGAAGAATTTGAAATGGGCAAGGCCAAGATCCAGCCCGCGCATGATGTCGCCCGCCGTGGCGATGCCGGGCAGGAAGGGAATGCCGCTGGCCACCGCCGCCTTGCCGAGCGTTTCCGTAAGCCCGGGGGAGACGATGAATTCGCTCCCGGCCTCCAGCGCCGCGTCCAGCTCGGCGGGATTGGTGACAGTGCCCGCGCCCACGATGGCGCCGGGCACCTGTTTCATCTCGCGGATCACGTCGAGCGCGGCGGCAGTGCGCAGGGTGACTTCCAGCACCTTCAACCCGCCCGAAACCAGCGCTTCGGCCAGCGGGCGGGCAATGGCGGCATCCTCCACCACCAGCACCGGGATCACCGGCGCGGTCAGCATGATCTGTTCGATGGGGCGGCTCGTGCCGATAGTCATTTGTCCTGGCCTCTCATCTGGCTCTGGAAAGCGGCCGCTGCCCCGAACAGGCCCGGCTGCGGATGGGTGATGAGCTTGACCGGAATGCCGGCCATCATCTGTTCGTAGCGGCCCTTGAAGCGGAAGCGTTCGGCAAAACCGCTGGCGGCCAGCGTGTCGCGCAGGCGCAGGCCCAGCCCGCCCGCGATCACCACGGCGCTCGATCCGTGGACCAGCGCATAATCGCCTGCGGCCGTGCCCAGTGACATGCAGAAACGCTCCACCGCGGCGGAGGCCAGGCTGTCTTTTCCCGAAAGGCCCAGTTCCCAGATCGTCTTGTCGTCGGATTCGGGAATCTGGCGGCCTTCGATGGTGGCCAGCGCCTGAAGGATATCCACGATGCCGGGGCCGGAGACGACCCGCTCCACCGAAACGCGGCGATGGCGCTTCCTGATGCGGGCAAGGATCGTATCGTCGATCGCATCGATGGGGGCGAAATCCACATGGCTGCCCTCGGTCGCCTGCACGCGGTAGCCGCCTGCCCCGTCGCGCCACAGATAGGCCACGCCAAGGCCGGTGCCGGGGCCGAGCACGCTGATCGTGCCGATGGCGGGCAGAGGCAGGTCCGGGCCGCTGAGATGCAGGAACTCGTCCTCATGCGCGCGGGCGACGGCATGGGCGACGGCGGCGAAATCGTTGAGCACGATGGCCTCGTCCAGCCCAAGCTGTTCGTCGATCGCGCCGGTGTGGATGACCCAGCTGTTGTTGGTCATCTGCACTCTTTCGCCCGTCACCGGCCCTGCAATGGCGATGGCGGCGGCGCGGGGCAGGATGCAGCCGCAGCGGCGCTCGAACTCTTCCCAGGCGGTTTGCAGGCTGGCGAAATCGCTCGTCCGCAGGGTCTCCGGCTCGCCCAGCGCAATCGCCCCATCCACGCCGATGGAGGCGAGGGCGAAGCGGGCATGGGTGCCGCCGATATCCACCGCGACGAGATCGGTCATCGCTAGAGCCCCGCCATCGCCAGCATCGCCGATCCGCCCTGTTCGGCGCCATCGGCATTGATGCGGAACATGGCGAACAATTCGCGGCCTACGCCCATCTGCGCGGGCGGCGGCGGGGTGGGGGTGCGGGTGGAAAGATCCGCGCTGGTGGAAAGCGTGCCGGTGACGGCGCAGAGTTTCACCACGTCGCCATCGCGCAGCAGGGCGAGCGGGCCGGGCGTTCCGGCACGGTCGGACAGGGCTTCGGGCGTCACATGGATCGCGGCGGGCACCTTGCCCGATGCGCCCGACATGCGCCCATCGGTGACGAGCGCCACGCGGTAGCCGCGATCCTGCAGCACGCCCAAAGGCGGGGTCAGCTTGTGGAGTTCCGGCATCCCATTGGCGCGTGGCCCCTGGAAACGCATCACCACAACCACGTCGCGCTCCAGCTCGCCTGCCTTGAAGGCCGCGAGTACGTCCTCCTGCCGTTCGAACACGCGGCAGGGGGCCTCGATGGTCCAGCGTTCGGCATCCACCGCGCTGGTCTTGAAACAGGCGCGGCCGAGATTGCCCTCCACCAGCCGCATGCCCCCGTCCGCCTGGAAGGGTGTGGCGGCGGGACGGAGCATGGCATCGTCGCCCGAAGGCCCGGTGGGGCGCCAGTCAAGCGCGCCCTCGTTGAGGAACGGTTCCTGCGCATAGGCCGCCAGCCCCTCACCCCCCACGGTGAGGATATCGCCATGGGCAAGCCCGGCGGAGAGCAGTTCCCCGATCACATAACCCATGCCGCCCGCGGCGTGGAACTGGTTCACATCGCCCGAGCCATTGGGATAGACCCGCGCGATCAGCGGGACGACGCCGGACAATTCGGACAGATCCTCCCAGTCGAACACCACACCCGCCGCCCGCGCAATGGCGGGCAGATGGATGGCGTGATTGGTCGATCCGCCGGTTGCCAGCAGGCCGATGGCGGCGTTGATGATCGCCTTCTCGTCCACGCAGCGGGCGAGCGGGCGGAAATCCTCCGCATCGGGGGCGATGGCCACCAGCCGCTGGGTCGCCGCGCGGGTGAGCGCCTGGCGCAGCGGGGTGCCGGGCGGCACGAAGGCCGCGCCCGGCATGTGCAGGCCCATCATCTCCATCATCATCTGATTGGAATTGGCCGTGCCATAGAAGGTGCAGGTGCCGGGCGAGTGATAGCTTTTGCTCTCGCTCTCCAGCAGTTCCGCGCGGCTCGCCTTGCCCTCGGCATAAAGCTGGCGGACCTTCTGCTTTTCCTTGTTGGCAATGCCGCTGGGCATGGGGCCGCTGGGCACGAACACGGCCGGCAGATGGCCGAAGCGCAAAGCGCCGATCAGCAGGCCGGGCACGATCTTGTCGCAAATGCCGAGCAGCGCCACGCCATCGTACATCTCGTGGCTGAGCGCGACGGCGGTGGAAAGGGCGATCACGTCGCGGCTGAACAGCGAGAGTTCCATCCCGTCCTGCCCCTGCGTCACGCCGTCGCACATGGCCGGGGTTCCGCCCGCCACCTGCGCCGTGGCGCCCACTTCGCGGGCCCAGAGCTTCATCTGCGCCGGATAGGCGCCATAGGGCTGATGGGCGGAGAGCATGTCGTTATAGGCCGTGACGATGGCCAGGTTCGGCCCGCGATGCGCCTTCATCGCCGCCTGATCCTCCAGCGCCCCGGCATAGGCATGGGCGAGGTTGGAGCAGGCCATCTGGTTGCGGTCCGGCCGCCGGCTGCCTTCGCGCTCCATCAGGTCGAGATAGGCGGCACGGCTGGCCTTTGACCGGGCGATGACCCGCTCGGTCACGCGGGCGATCGTAGGGTGGAGCGTCATATCCCCCCCTCCTCTTCAGAGGAGGGGGCCGGGGGGTGGTGGCGATCCTGACGCAACCCGGCGCGGCTGGAACACCACCCCGCTGCGACTAGGGCCTGCCGGGCAGTCCCAAGTCTCGCTGCCCCTCCTCTGAAGAGGAGGGGATGGGGACCCGTATCGCTCATACCCTTACTCATGCCACGTCACCCCATCCCGCTCGGCCAGCGCGATTGCCGCGCTCGGGCCCCAGCTTCCGGCAGTATAGGGCTTGGGTGCCAGCCCGTCTTCCGACCAATTGGCGCGGATCTTGTCGATCCATTGCCATTGCGCTTCCACTTCGTCGCGGCGGACGAACAGGGTCTGGTCGCCCTCGATCAGGTCCAGCAGCAGCCGTTCATAGGCAATGCGCCGCTGGGTGCCGCTGAAGGCATCGGGCATGGCGATGTTGAGCGGCACCTTGCGCAGGCGGATACCGTCGCGGTCCAGACCGGGTACCTTGGCCATCAGGCTGAGCGTGATGTTCTCTTCCGGCTGGATGCCGATCAGCAGGCTGTTGGGCATGCTGCGGGTGTTCTTGCCGAAGATCGAATGCGGCACGGCGCGGAACTGCACCAGGATCTCGGTCGTGCGGCGCATCATGCGCTTGCCGGTGCGCAGGTAGAAGGGCACGCCCTTCCAGCGCCAATTGTCGACATGGGCCTTGATCGCCACGAAGGTTTCGGTGTCGCTGTCGCGGCCCAGTTCCTCGTCATAGCCGGGCACAGCCTTGCCGGCGATCGCGCCTGCGCGATATTGCCCTGTCACCGTCTCGCCCGAGGATATGGGGCGCAGGGATCGCAGCACCTTCACCTTCTCGTCTCGCACGGCGGTGGCATCGAAGCTCACCGGCGGCTCCATCGCCACCAGCGCGAGGAGCTGGAGCATGTGGTTCTGCACCATGTCGCGCAGCGCACCGGCCTCGTCATAGAAATCCACGCGGCTTTCCAGCCCCACGGTCTCGGCCACGGTGATCTGCACATGGTCGATATGGGCGGCGTTCCACAAAGGCTCGAACAATATGTTGCCGAACCGCATGGCGAGCAGATTCTGGACGGTTTCCTTGCCCAGATAATGGTCGATGCGGAAAATCCGGTCTTCGGCGAAGGCGGCGGCCACGGCATCGTTGATCTCGCGGCTGCTGCCAAGATCGATCCCCAGCGGCTTTTCGAGGCCGATGCGGACATTGCCGCCGGTCAGCCCGGCGGCCTGCAGGCCCGCAATGGTCTGCTCGAACAGGCTGGGCGCGGTGGAGAGGAAGATGGCAAGGCCGCTGTCCGGCGTGCCGACCATCTTGGCCAGCTTCTTGTACCCGGCCTGATCGGTGGCATCCAGCGTCTGGTAATGCAGGCGGTTGAGGAAAGTCGCCACTCCGCCGCGCCGTTCGGCCGGGAGAAATTTCTCCAGCGCGGCGCGGGCGAAATTGCGGAATCCGGGCGTATCATGCTCCGACCGGGCCGTGCAGACGATCCGCAGGTTCGGATCGACCAGCCCATCGGCATCCAGCGCGCAGAGCGAGGGGAGGAGCATTCGCTGCGCAAGGTCGCCAGTGGCGCCGAACAGCAACAGGCGGTCCGCGGTGAAGCTCATCGTGAAGCGGCTCCTTTCCGGTACGGGCGTAGCGAAGGTTCTTGCTGCATTGCAACATGGCTAACAGCTTTGCCCCGCCTTGGCCAGCGCCGGTGCTGCGCAAAATATTGACTATGGGCGGCCTGCGATAAGGATTTTGCAATCGATTGCAATCGATTGCAAGCGCCTCGCCTGATCCTCTTCATCGGTGGAGAGGGCGCGCCCCAGCGCTGCCCCTATTCCCCCAGCAGATGCACTGCCACCTCGCGCCGATGCGGCGCGCGGCGATGCTCGGCCAGGAAAATGCCCTGCCATGTGCCCAGCGCCATCCTGCCGCCGATCACCGGGATGGAGAGGTTCACGCCGGTCAGCACGGATTTGAGATGGGCAGGCATATCGTCCGGCCCCTCGTCGTCATGCGCATAGGCGGCGGATTCCGGCGCGATCCGATCCAGCCACGCCACCAGATCCCGCCACACCGCGCCCGAGGCATTCTCGGTGATCAACAGCGAGGCTGAGGTGTGCAGGCAATGGAGAGTGACAAGACCGGTCTTGATGCCGGTGCCGCCGATCCACGCGGCGATATCGCGTGTGATCTCGGTGAGACCCCGGCCGGGGGTGCGGAAGTGGAGCTGGGTGACGGACTGGCGCATGGGGGGTCGGCAAGCAGCAAGTGTTAGTCGGATCACACCAGCTTATACCTTAAGTATGTCAAGCAGTGGATCAAACGCATAGAGGGCAGCGCGGCGCCCAGCCGCAGGTTCAATAGTGCGAAGCAATCCTGTCTCAACCAGCCTCCGTGACAACGAGCGAGCGGACGATGCCGGTATACCAGATCGATCCACGAAGCGATCATTGCGGAAGATGGGACTTGCAAAAACGAAATCTAGCGCTTGGTCGTGGAACTGTGAGTTCAGAGTTTCGCGAAACCGCTCCCTCATATCGCTATGCAGGGCGAAAATCCTGTCGGCCGTTTGGATATTGACCGAGGCTTGGGAATGCATGGCCTGGAGGAAAAAAATGCTCCAGCCTGACCAGTCACCTACAGCGGATACAGCGCGCATTCTCTCAATATATTCGTCTTTGTGCTTTTCGAAGTATCCCGAAACAAAAAAATTTGGCTGATTTATAATTCCCAACTTCCAGAGCATCAGGGTGATTAGCATGCGTCCAATCCGGCCATTGCCATCTTCGAATGGATGGAGAGCTTCGAATTCCACATGCGTCAGAGCCGTTCGAAGAAGCGGGCGCATCGCGCTTCCGTTCATGAATTGTACGAGACCAGCCATAGCGGGAGCCAGTTGCTCTGGTGCTATGGGGACGTAGTATATTTTTCCACGCCGATCATCGCCAATATAATTCTGCTCAATCTTATACGCACCGGGGCGTTTCCGAGCGCCTCGTCCGAAGTATAGTAATTGCTGATGCGCAGTCCTAATCAGGTGCTCGCTTAATGGTGCTCCGTCTATGAGTGCCTGTTGTGCGTTACGTAGTGCGCGCGAGTAAAGAAAAGTTTCAATGTCGTCATTGCGAGCTTCACGGTATGGGTCACTCGAGCCTGCATCTTCTTCTGCTTCAAGGCGATACAATTCCTCGATGGTTGAGATCGTTCCTTCCATCCTCGACGAACTCACAGCATCCTGCCGACGCAACGGCGCAACGAATAGCTCACTGTTCACCATGCTCGACATTTTTGCGTCGTAGCGCGCCAATGACGCTGCAGCCTCTTCCAGCGGCCCAAGCAGAGCCTCATAATCGAGCGTCTCAGGAGGGAACTTCCCTACATGATAGTAAACGGCTTCTGAGAGGTCGTAAGGTTTGATGCTCATTTTCAAGGCCGCCCTATCATCAACGTAGGTAGGCACTAAGCTAGTAGCGCCAATGGGTGTTGGCAACAGAATGAGATGTCATTTTAACATCAAATACGATTGCTGGTAGCGAACTCTCATCAAGCAGGGTTGATAACAAGATGGGACACCATTCTATCGCCAAGGAGGTGCCAGCCTGTTGCGGATATCGCATTACCCTCCAATTCGGCACTTGCCTCTCGAAATGCCCGAAATCGGCTGTTACCGTTCCGCCACCAAATATGAACACGCAGCTTTAGCGTCAGAAAATTCCGAAATGACGGGGCCGAATATGGGCGTAACGGAGTCGCCCACCCCCACACAAACCATTTTCCTACACGCCCATCACCTGCCAGACTCCACACGGCTCTTTTAAACTGTGGAATCTGGCATCCGGCGCCCGCAGGGGGCGCTTAACTTTGTTGCATGCGCGACACGCGTGTATTTTATCAAGAAACCCCGATTTCGTTCACCCAGCCGCCAATCCGGCTGAACGAATCGCCGAATCAGGCAATCACGCCGAACAGATCGTGCGCGTCGGCGTCTTCGATAGTCGCCCGCACGAAATCGCCGGGCCTGAGGCTGGCGGGGACGTTGCGGAGGTAGACCGCGCCGTCGATCTCCGGCGCGTCGGCCTGGCTGCGGCCGGTGGCGCCGATGTCGCCATCCTCGTCGGGCTCGCTCACTTCGTCGATGATCACCGGAAGGGTCCGGCCGATCTTGGCTTCCAGCCGGGCCGCGCTGATCGCCTCGGTTTTCTCCATGATCCGGGCGTAGCGTTCTTCCTTGACCTCTTCCGGCACGGCGCCGGGCAGGTCGTTTGCCGCCGCGCCTTCGACCGGCTCGAACCGGAACGCGCCCACGCGGTCAAGCTGGGCTTCGTCCAGCCAGTCCAGCAGATACTGGAAGTCCGCCTCGGTCTCCCCGGGGAAGCCGACCACGAAGCTGGAACGGATCGCGATATCCGGGCAGATCGCCCGCCAGGCCTTCAGCCGTTCGAGCACCTTGGCCTCGTTCGCCGGGCGCTTCATGGCCTTCAGCACGCTGGGGCTGGCGTGCTGGAACGGAATGTCGAGATAGGGGGTGAGCAGGCCCTCGGCCATCAGCGGGATCACCGCGTCGACATGGGGATAGGGGTAGACGTAATGCAGCCGCACCCAGGGCGTTTCGCCTTCCGGCGTGCGCAGCTGGCCCAGTTCGCGGGCAAGGTCGGTCATATGGGTGCGGACAGGGTGGCCCTTCCACTCGCGCTCCTCATGCCGGACGTCGACCCCATAGGCGGAGGTATCCTGGCTGATGACCAGCAGTTCCTTCGTGCCGGCGGCCACCAGCTTTTCCGCCTCGCGCAGGACGGCATCGACCCGGCGGCTGACCAGCTTGCCGCGCAATTGGGGGATGATGCAGAAGGCGCAGGAGTGATTGCAGCCCTCGGAAATCTTGAGGTAGCTGTAATGGCGCGGGGTCAGCTTGACGTCGGCCAGATCGGCGCGGGCCGGGATCAGGTCCACGAAAGGCCCCTGGCTGGGCGGGGCGGCATCGTGGACGGCCTCCACCACCTGCTCATATTGATGGGCGCCGGTGACGGCCAGCACATCGGGGAAGCGGGCGCGGATCAGTTCGGCCTCATTGCCCATGCAGCCGGTCACGATCACGCGGCCGTTCTCGGCAATCGCCTCGCCAATGGCGGCAAGGCTCTCCTCCTTGGCGGAATCGAGGAAGCCGCAAGTGTTGACCAGCACCACGTCGGCCCCGGCATAGTCCGGGCTCATCGTGTAACCGTCCGCCCGAAGGCGTGTGAGGATGCGTTCGGAATCGACAAGCGCCTTGGGGCAGCCGAGGCTGACCATCCCGACCTTGGGGGCTTCCTTGATAGTTGTGGCCATGGCGCGCGCCCCTATCTATCCTCAAAGGCGGAGTCACGCGCAATCATGCGCGCCGACCTGGAGGCTATAGCATGGGTCCGATCAACTACGTGGCGGTATTTCTGGGGGCGCTGGCCTTCTTCGCCGTCGGCGCGGTCTGGTACACCATGCTGTTCGGCAAGGCCTGGCAGCGCGCGGCGGGCCTGCGCGACGAGCAATTGCGCGGCGCCAACATGCCGATGATCTTCGGCCTGTGCTTCCTGGCGGAACTGGTGATCTCGTGGATGCTGGGCCATCAGATCGCGCGCACCAGCCCGCCGCCGCATGTGATCATGATGTTCGCTCTGGGCTTCGGCGGGGCGCTGATGATCCCGGCGATCGGCATCAATTATCTGTTCCAGCGCAAGCCGCTGCGCCTGTTCCTGATCGACGCGGGCCACATTCTGGTGGGCATGGCGGCGATGGGCGCGGTGCACCTGGCGCTTTACTGAGGGCCTTCCCCGGCACAGGTGGGGAGAATTTCCACCACCACGTCGCCCGGCTCCAGCGCCTTTGCGCCATCCTCCCAGAAGCCCACGGCCTTGCCCTCGCGATAGATGCGCAGGCCCATGCCGCCCGTGGCAAGGTGGTTGAGCGGCTGGCCCAGCTCGTCCTCCCGGACCGGCCGTTCGACCAGTTGCACGTTCCCCGAGACGGAGGCGAGGTCCGCCAGATAATCCGCCACATGGCTCCCCTGCGCCGATCCCGCCAGCAGAAGGCCGGTGAAGCGCACCGGGTTGATCACATTGTCGGCCCCTGCCTGACGGGCGAGGATTTCGTTATCTTCCGCCCGCACCACCACGCTGATCGGCACATCGGGCGCCAGATGGCGGACGGTGAGTACGATCAGGATCGATGCATCGTCCCGTCCGGCTGAGACCAGCACGGTCTGCGCCTGGGCAATGCGCACCGCGATCAGATTCTCGTCCCGCGCGGCATCGGCGCAAATCACGTTGCAGCCCATGTCCTCGGCGATCTGCAGGCGCTCCTCGCTGGTGTCCATCACCACGATGGAGGAAGGATCGCTGCCACGCTCGATCAGTTCGGCCACGGCTTCCGAGCCGCTGACCCCGAAGCCCAGCACCACGATGTGGCCGGAAAGCTGTTTCTGGATGCGGGCCATGCGGAACTTCTCCCAGCTGCGCTTGATGATGAAATTATAGGCGGTGCCCACGAAGATGAAGATCACCGCGAACCGGATAGGGGTGACGATCACCGCCTCGATCAGGCGCGCGCGGTCGCTGGTCGGCGCGATGTCTCCAAAGCCGGTGGTGGTGATGGAGATCATCGTGAAATAGACGACATCCAGAAAGCTCACCTGGCCATCGTGATTGTCCACCAATCCTTCGCGGTCGGCATAATGGACCAACACCACGAAGAAGATCAGCGCCAGCGCGGCGGAAAGGCGCAGCGCAAGATCGGCCCACACCGGAACGCGTACCGCGCGGCGCAAAGGCCGGAAGCGGCGGGCGACGGAGAAGGGCCGCGCCATCAGCCGCCCGCTTTCAGCCCCAGCCGGGGTGCTGGATCGACCGGCTGCCCATTCTGGCGGATTTCGAAGTGGAGTTCGGGTCCGGTCGCCTCGCCGCTATGGCCGCCAAGGCCGATGCGTTCGCCTGCGCGGATTGTCCCGCCCTTCTTCACAGTGACCTTTTCTAGATGGGCATAGGCCGTGTGCCAGCCATTGCCATGGTCGATCACCACCAGATTGCCGAAGCGTTCCGGCGCCTTGCCCGCGAAGATCACCGTGCCCGATGCTGCGGCGCGCACCATGTCGCCGTCCTTCACGCGGAAGTCTACACCCTCATGCCCGGTGCCATCGGCGCGGCGGCGCCAGCCAAGGATCACCGGCCCGTCATGCGGGCGGCGAAAGGCTGGGTCCTTGATCTCGATCGGCTTTGGGTTGGAAATCACCGCCGGGATGATCAGCTTCTGGCCGACCTTCAGCACGGCATCGGACTTGATCCCGTTGGCTTGCGCGATGAGGCTGAAGGGCACGCCATATTGGAAGCCGATGGCAAAGCCGGTCTCGCCCTGCTTCACCACGTGATTGCGCTGGCGCGGGATGATCAACTTCTGGCCAAGCTTGACCACGTAGGGTTCGGAGAGGCCATTCGCCTCGGCAATGGCCACCAGCGGCACCTTGGCGCGATTGGCGATGCCGCTCAGTGTTTCGCCGGCGGCCACGACATGTTCGGTCTCGGTCGCGGGATCGGGCTTTTCGTTCTTGGTGGCCGCGATCAGCAGCAATGCCGCCAGGGGCAGGGTGCACAATGCGACGCGGCGGGCCCGCATCAGGCGAACCTCTCCGCCAGAGCGCCGATGGCCGCGTGGTTCGTCAGATCGAGCTGGAGCGGAGTGATGGAGATATAGCCGTCATTCACGGCCTCAAGGTCGGTTCCGTGGTCCAGCGTATGTTCCACATCTTCCAGTCCGAACCAGTAATAGGGCCGACCGCGTGGATCGGAGCCTTCCACCAGCGAGCCGCGCGCATAATCGTGGAAGCCCTGCCGGGTCACACGGATGCCGCGCACGTCTTCGGGGGGGAGGGGCGGGAAGTTGACATTGACGACGCTGCGTTTGGCCATCTGCATGTCCATGAGCGGGCGCAGGACCTTCTCGGCCCACATTTCGGCGGCGGCAAAGCCAAAGCCCCCGTCGCGCGTCGCCTGGCTCAGCGCAATGGCTGGAATCCCCGCCAGCGCGCCTTCCATCGCGGCCGAGATCGTGCCCGAATAGGTCACGTCGTCCGCCAGGTTCTCGCCATTGTTGATGCCCGAGATGATAAGATCGGGCATCCGGTCGGCGAAGAATTTGCGCAGGGCGAGGTTCACAGCGTCGGTCGGCGTGCCGGTCACGGAATAGCGCTGATTGCCATGCTCGCGCAGCCGCACGGGCATATGCAGGGTGAGCGAATGGCCCGCGCCCGAATTCTCTTCCGCCGGTGCGCAGACGGTAACGTCGTCGCTCAGCCGGGCGGCGATCGCCTCCAGCACTTCCATGCCGGGGGCGTGGATACCGTCATCATTGGTGAGGAGTATGCGCACTGCTGTAACCTTCCTCAAGGAACCAGAGCCGTCACTCCGCCCATATAGGGCCGGAGCACTGAAGGCACTTCCACCGAGCCGTCCGCCTGCTGGTAATTCTCGAGGATCGCCACCAGCGTGCGGCCGACGGCGAGGCCCGAGCCGTTAAGCGTGTGGACGAATTCTGTGCGCTTCGAACCTTCCGGCTTGAAGCGGGCATTCATTCGCCGTGCCTGATATTCGCCGCACCAGCTGATCGAGCTGATCTCGCGATAGGCGCCCTGGCCGGGAAGCCACACTTCGAGATCGTAGGTCTTCTTGGCGGTTGCTCCCATGTCGCCGCTGCAGAGCAGTACCTTGCGATAGGGAAGGCCCAGCGCTTCGAGAATGGTCTCAGCCGAACGGACCATGTGATCGTGTTCCACCTGCCACTGGTCGGGCCGGCAGACGCTGACCAGTTCGACCTTCTCGAACTGGTGCTGGCGGATATAGCCGCGCGTATCGCGCCCAGCTGCGCCTGCCTCGCTGCGGAAACAGGGGGTGAGGGCGGTCATGCGGATCGGGAAGGTGGCTTCCTCAAGAATCTGCTCGCGCACGGCATTGGTCAGGCTGACCTCGGCCGTGGGGATCAGCCAGCGGCCATCGGTGGTGCGGAACAGGTCTTCGGCGAATTTCGGCAATTGCCCGGTACCGAACACCGCCTCGTCGCGCACCATGAGGGGCACGGCGCATTCGGTGTAGGCATTCTGCGCGGTCTGCGTATCGAGCATGAACTGGCCGATGGCGCGCTGCAGCCGGGCCATCTGGCCGCGCAGGAAAGTGAAGCGCGCGCCCGACATGGCTGCGCCGGTTTCGAAATCGAGCCCCAGCGCCGGGCCGAGATCGGCATGCTCCAGCGGCGTGAAATTGAAATTGCGTGGAGTGCCCCAGCGGGCAACCTCGACATTGTCCGTCTCATCCGCGCCCAAGGGCACGTCATGCGCCGGAATGTTGGGCAGGGCGGCCAATAGCGCGTCAAGCTCGGCGGTGAGGACGCGTTCGTCCTCCTCCAGCGCGGGCAAGGTCTGCTTGAGTTCCGCCACTTCCGCCTTCAGCGCCTCGGCGGTTGCGGTGTCGCCCTTGCCCATGGCCGCACCGATCGCCTTGGAGGCTTCGTTGCGGCGGCCCTGCGCCTCCTGCATGCGCGTAGTGATCTCTCGCTTCCTCGTGTCGAGGTCGAGGATCACGGTCGAGACCGGTTCGGCCCCACGCTTGGCTAGTCCCGCATCGAACTCGGCGGGATTCTCACGGATATATCGCAGATCGTGCATGGGCGCGGGCTATGCCGAGTTGCATCGCGCCGCGCAAGCAGCGACCGCGCTACTTCGTGCCGCAGGTATTCACCCCGATCAGCGAATAAAGAGGGCAGGTACGCAGGAATCCGGTGGCGAGCGGGATAATGCCAAGCCAGCCCCACTGCGTCTTCGGCCCGACGAAAACCAGCGCGATCAGCCCCAGCCCCACCACGATGCGCAAAATGCGGTCGATCCCGCCGACATTGGTCTTGAACATGGCATGTCTCCTCTCGATGCCCGAAGGCAGGGCGATCATGACAGGCCGGTGAGTAGCGTCAATATGCCGAACCCTGCCGTTCGCGCAGAACCTGGATGAGATAGGCGATCATCCGCGCTTCGGCTTCCGGCAGCATCCGTACATAGATGCGCCGCCCGTCCTGCGGATCGCGGTGGCGCTCCACCATTCCCTCCTGCTCAAGCTGGGCCAGCGAACGCAGGGCGGTGGTGGAAGGCACGAGCGAGGCGAGGCAGGCATCGCTGACTGTCACCTGGCGGTTGCGCTTGCTGGAAATGTAGAGGTCCAGCAATATATCCCAGCCAGGCTCTCCAAACAGGCCGCCGGGGAACAGTTCGCGCCGCGACTGCCGGTGGCGATACATGGCTTCCGCCACATAGATCAGCAGGGATTCGTCCGGCTCTTCCTCCAGCTTGCCCCAGGGCGCTGCAGCTGTGCTTTCCTCCTTGCGGCCGGTACCCGTCGCGGCGCCTGCCATTGACAGCAATTGCTGGCTCAGGGCCAGAAGCCGGCTGGCGAAATCGGCAGGCTCGTCGGCTTTGCTCATCCCGGCCTCCCCATGTTCCGAAGCGGGCTCAGGCGAGTTTCCAATTGCGATAGGGGCCGTGGCGGTTCTGGCGCAGCCAGTGGCTGATGGTTCCCGCGATCAGGCAGGAAAGTTCCAGGAACAGCGGAATCTGCGTCATTCCCCAATAAGCCAGGACCTGCCCGACGAAGCCGATCATGACCACGAAATGTCCCACCAGAGAGACCAGCGCGCAGGCGCACATGCAGAGCGGCCAGATGCGGTTGGCCCGCAAGGCGAGCCAGAGCATCGCCGCGAACAGGATGATATCCATCGTCGCGTGGCCTGGTTCCAGCACGTCGAACCGCGCGGGCGCGTGAAGCGCATGATAGATCGGATCGATCAGAATAAACCGTAGCCCCATCAGGACGGCACCCAGGCGTTCCGGCGCGCCGCCCTTCCAGACCACGAAGGCCAGAACCACGGCATTCAGTGCCATTATCAGGGCTACAGCAGGGGGCATTGCGCCAACAGCTCATCCGTCACTCCGCACAGATACGGTCAGGACGCAGCGATGGCGGCAGGACGGGCGTGTCCACGCCGGCGAGACACCGAGCGAATCTCCGTGGCAGCCCCTGTCAGCAAATGTTGGCCGACTGATGGGGTAAAGGGGCAGGCTGTCATCGCATCGTATCCTTTGTCGTGCGGGCCGGAACGGCCCGGTCGGGAAAGGCAGAGATGCCGCCGGTCAGCTACCCAGCAGGTGCGATACCTGGTTGAACACGGCCATGCCGCCCAGCGCCAGAAAGACAATCGCCAGCGCCATCATCAGGATCGCACCGATACGCATGAGGTTGCCGAACGGTCCCTCGAACATCTCGGGGACGACGCGGACTTCCTCTTCACCCTGCGGACCGGCCCCGGAAATGGCATCGACCGGCGCCGGATCGGGCATGTTGGATTCCCCGCCATCCAATGATGATATTTCAACGTGTTCGGGCTGCGGCGCTATACGTGAATTTTCATATGTCATTGCGTCGCATATGGCGCAGAGGCGGCGATATTCCTGCGCCAGCTCTCCTCGGGTGGCGGCGCCAAGCTTGGATTTCGCAAACTGGATCCGCTGGTCCACCGTATGAGGCGAGATACCGAGCTCGCGGGCGATTTCCTTGGATGTCTTGTGCTGAACGAGAAGGTCGAGCACTTCCCTCTGCTTGGCGGTCAGCACTGCCAAGGGGGACATATCGCCTCGGGAAGATCCCCTGTTCATAACAACCCTGCGCAACCGAATGGTGTGGCCGCGTTTCCCATGAAACGCTTTGTCTTCAACTGCCTGGCTGCGTCACTCGTTTGAACAATATGGACGGTTTACGTCTTAGGCAACCCGAACCGATGCGCCTCACAGGCCGGATATATCCGTTTTCGAGCTTAAAAAGTGAAGTCTTGCCAGTCCCTTACGTGATGCCCCGTATGTGGAACGCCATTCAGGCGCACGCCAGCGGCCCGGGGGAGCGCAAACGGGCTCCCGGGGCAAAAGGTCATTTCCATGTGGAAATGGTGGGCGCGGCAAGGATTGAACTTGCGACCCCACCCGTGTGAAGGGTGTGCTCTACCACTGAGCTACGCGCCCGCCGATTGGTGATGAAGACAAGCTCCTCACGGCAGGGGCGCGCCCTTGCCATGGCTTTTCATCAAACTCAAGCGCAAAGACGGTCCAATCATATCGCCGTGGCGCCAGCGCATGGCGGGCAATGCTAGCGGGCGAGCCGCGCCAGCAAGCCGGAAAGCCCTTCCAGCCCCGGCTTTGCGGGCTTTCCTGCCGGCAGTGCCGCACATTCGAGGCAATAGGCCTGCGCCCCGCGAGTGCCAAGCAAGCGGGCGACATCCTGCGTCGCGCGGGCCATCCGGTCTTCCTCACGCCCGGCCATCACCGCGAAAAGATCGCCCGACCGGACGCGCGCAGTGCTGGATTCGCCGCCCAGCATGCGCTGGATCAGCGAGGCATAGGGATCGCTCCCTGCGCCCAGATAGGCCACGTGCCAGCCATCCTTCTTCAACCCGGCCTTTTGCGCCGCCCATTCGATTGCGGCATCGAGATCTCCGAACTGGTCCACCAGGCCGAGCTGGCGGGCCGTGCCGCCATCCCACACGCGGCCCTGTGCGATTCGGTCTACCTGCTGCGGCGTCATCCTGCGCGACTTGGCCACCAGCGAGAGGAACAGGCCATATTCGTGCTCCACCGTCTGCTGGAGGACGGAATCGATTTCGGGCGTGAAGCCGGCGAGAAGGTCGGGCTGGCCGGACAGTGCGGTGGTAGTGACACCGTCGGTCCCGACGCCCCAATTCGCCAGCGCCCGCTCGAATGTGGGGACCATGCCATAGACGCCGATCGAGCCGGTGAGGGTTTCCGGTTCGGCGAAGATGCGGTCGGCCGGGGTAGAAACCCAATAACCGCCGCTGGCCGCGTAATTGCCCATGGACACCACGATGGGGATGCCCTTGCGCTTGTGCCGCAGTATCGCGCGGCGGATCGCTTCCGATCCGGTGATCGTGCCGCCCGGCGAATCCACCCGCACCACCAGCGCGGCGAGATTGTCGTTCAGCGCATCGTCGAGCAGTTGCGAAATGCGTGCGCCGCCCGCTTCGCCCGGGCCGGCATCGCCATCGCTGATCTCGCCTGCGATAGTGACGACGCCGATTGTCTTGCCGCCGCTGGAGGACGGACCGATCGCGGCAAGCCAGGGCTTGAGTTCGTTCGCGGCGAAGGCGCCGGGTGCATTGTCGAAGGGGTCCTTGCCAACAATGCCGGCAACATGCCTGCCGAAGGCCTCCCAATCGCCTACCTTGTCGACCAGCCCGGCGGCCAGGGCGGCGCGGGCCGGGTCGCCCCGGCTGGCCTGCAGCCAGGCGATCGTATCCTTCGTCACGCGGTCGATATCGGCCTGCGGGCGGGCCTTGCGGATATTGGCCTTATATTCTTCCCAGATTGCGGAATAGAGCGCCTGCGCGCTCTCCCGCGCTTCGGGCGACATGTCGTTGCGCATATAGGGCTCTACCGCGCTCTTGTAGGTGCCCACGCGATATATCCGCGCGTTGACCTTCAGATAGTCCAGCAGGCCTTTGTAATAGAGGTTCTCGCCCCCCGGGCCCAGGATCAGCGCGCCGCCCATGGGATCGACCCACACTTCGCTGGCATGGGCCGCCAGCATCATGGAATCGTCCGAATAGGCCAGGGCAAAGGCCAGCACCGGCTTCTTCGCCTTGCGCACCCGGTCCAGCGCGGCGCCCACTTCCTGCATGTGGATGTGGCCGCCGCCGGTGAAGGTGGACAAATCGAGCACCACGGCCTTGATCCTCTTGTCCGTGGCGGCGGCATCGATGGCGGCGATCAGGTCGCGCGACTGATATTGCGCGGCGGGCAGTTCCTGGTTGAGCAGTGCCTGGAAGGGATCGAAAGCTGATGCTTCCTCCACCACCGAACCGTCAAGCCGCAGCAGCAGCGCGCCTTCGCGCACCACGCCCGGGCTGGGGCGGGAACTGAGGATCGCGAACAGGGCGCTGAAGAACAGCAGCAGGAACACAAGCGAGAGCCCATCCTTGATGCCGACGAGCAAACGCCAGACTTTGCCTGCAAAACTCATTCGGCTGTTCCCGATCCTGCATAATTGGTTGCTAATGGCAATCTAGGCGCGGCGGGCGCGAGGTTCCACAGGAAAGCGCGCCGACTGTCGATATGCATCGATACGGGGCGTTGCCATGCGGGCAAACTGTGCCTATTGCCCCGGCTTTAATGACATCGACGCCAGCCCCCTCTGCCTCGGGCCGTTTTCCGGCCGGATGGCACGCCTTTCCGCACCGCGATCTCGTCGGCATCGGACAGCTCCAGACGCATGAGATCATGTTCCTGCTGGCGGAGGCGGAGCAATGGGTGGCGCTCAATCGCCAGCCTTCCAAGCACAGTAATCTACTGTCGGGCCTGACGATCATCAACGCCTTCTTCGAGAATTCCACCCGCACCCTGCTGAGCTTCGAGATCGCGGGCAAGCGTCTGGGCGCGGATGTGGTGAACATGCACGCTGCCCAGTCCAGCGTGAAGAAGGGCGAGACGCTGATCGACACGGCGGTGACGCTCAACGCCATGCGGGCGGACGCCATCGTGATCCGCCATGCAAGCAGCGGCGCGGTGCGGCTGATTGCGGAGCAGGTCGATTGCCCGGTGCTCAACGCGGGCGATGGGCAGCATGAGCATCCTACACAGGCGCTGCTCGATGCGCTGGCCCTGCGCCATGCTCTGCGCGAGCGGGGGCGCAGCGAGTTTGCCGAAGGCCTGTGGGGCCTGCGGGTGACGATCTGCGGCGATATCCTGCATAGCCGGGTCGCCCGTTCGAATATCCTGTGTCTCACCGCGCTGGGCGCCGAAGTGCGTGTCTGCGCGCCGCCTGCGCTGATGCCCACGGGGATCGAGGAAATGGGCGTGAAGCCCTTCCATGATTTCGATGCCGCGCTGGACGGGGCGGAAGTGGTGATGATGCTGCGCCTGCAGAACGAGCGGATGAATGGGCAGTTCGTCCCCTCCATGCGTGAATATCGCCATCTTTACGGCCTCACGGCCAAGCGCCTGAAGAAGGCGGAACCCGATGCGCTGGTGATGCATCCCGGCCCGATGAACCGGGGCGTGGAGATCGACAGCGACGTGGCCGATCTGGAAGGTCGCTCCATCATCACCCGCCAAGTGGAAATGGGCGTGGCGATCCGCATGGCGTGCCTTGAAGTGCTCACCCGCCGCACGCGGGGCGTGCCGGGCTGGAGCGTGGCGGACGCAGCCGGGGAGATCGTGTGATGAAGCAGCCTGTGCCGCTCGCGATCGTCAATGGCACGCTGGTGACGCCCGATGGCCTGCGGGCAGGTTCGCTGCGCTGCGAAGGCGCACGGATCGTCGCGCTGGGCGATCTCGCGCCTACCGTTGGCGACGAGGTGATCGATGCCGCCGGAAAGCTCGTGGCGCCGGGCCTTGTGGACCTTGGCGTCTTCGCGGTGGACAAACCGGCCTTCCATTTCGGGGGGATCACCCGCGCCGCGCTGATGCCCGACCAGAGCCCGCCGCTGGACCATCCTGCGCGCATCCAGTTCCTGGCCTATAGCGGCAAGCCCGATCTCTGGGTTCACCCGCTCGCCGCCGCGACTGCAGGGCTGGAAGGCAGCAATCTCGCCGAAATCGCCCTGATGCGCGATGCCGGTGCGCGCGCGGTCGCTACCGGGCGGCGCTGGATCGCCGATTCTGGCGTGATGCTGCGTCTGCTGCGCTATGCAGCCATGCTGGACATGGTCGTGGTCACGCATGCCGAGGATGGCGGGCTGGCGGGCGAGGCGGTCGCCACCGCAGGCATGATGGCGACAAGGCTCGGATTGCCGAGCGCACCGGCAGAAGCCGAAGCGCTGGCCGTTGCACGCGACATTGCGCTGGCTGAACTGGCGGGCGCGCGGCTCCACCTGCGGCAGGTGACGACGCGTGCCGCGCTCGATCTCGTGCGCGCGGCCAAGACGCGCGGCGTGGCGGTAACGGCCGGGGTCACGCCCGCGCATTTCATGCTGTCTGACCTCGCGACGGCAGAATTCCGGACTTACGCCCGCATGTCCCCGCCCTTGCGCGACGAGGCGGACCGGCTGGCGGTAATCGAGGCGATCGGCGACGGGACGATCGATGTCGTTTCCAGCGGTCACGATCCGCGCGGGCCGGAAGACAAGCGCCTGCCCTTCGCCGATGCCGAACCGGGGATGGCCGGGGCGGAGACGCTGCTTGCCATGGTGCTGACTCTGGTGCGCGATGGAGTGATCGACATGGCCCGCGCCTTCCAGCTGGTCGCCACCAATCCCGCCGCGCTGCTGGGCGTCGATGCCGGGGTGCTGGCGGAAGGGATGCAGGCAGATATCGCGCTGATCGATCCGGAAAAGCCGTGGATCGTCTCGTCGCAGAAGATGGAGGCTGCCGCTGGCAATACGCCGTTCGATGGCCAGCCGGCACAGGGCCGTGTCACCGCGCTCTACAAGGGGGGCGTGCGTATCGGCGGCTGAACTTTACCGGAAGGAGTTGGGGCATGACATCCGTTCGAGTTCAAATGCTGGCCGCCGCGATGCTTGCGGCAGGCGTGGCCTATCCCGCGGCCTCGGCGGATGAGGTGCCATGGCTCACCCGTTGCAGCCGCGAATTGGCGGATCAGCGCGAAGCCGAAAACGCCCGCTACGGCTTCAAGACCCGGGGCAAGGAAGAGGGCGCGCAGAGCCGGGCGGAGATGAGCTACAACGCCACCGGTTATCCCACGCAGACGGTGTACCCCACCGATTTCAAGGATTTCATGAGCCGGTTTTCCGGCGCGAGTTTTGGGGTCAGCTGGTATGGCGATGTAGCTTCAGCCGCACCCCATGGAATGAAGGCTGCGATCGGGCGGGTGAGCGTCAACACGACGTCCCGCGATTTCAAGCCGATTCCGGGCAAGGTCACGATCAAGCTGCTGATCGATGGCAAGGCTTTCGGCCCCTATGAGCCCAAGGCATCCTCCGCCAGCGGGGGAATGTACACGGTCTGGCTCGATACGGCGGACACCGATGGAGACAGCAGCCTGCCCGTGCTCAACCCAAAGCAATTCGCCGCGCTGGCCAAGGCGGTGGACCAGATGAAGAGTGCGGAAGTGGTGATCGTGCAGGATGGCAAGGATATCGCCCGCCAGCCGGTGCCGCTGACGAAATATGTCGCGTGGCGTGACGGATTGCCGAAATGGGCCGCCGAGACGCGAGCGCGCTTCAAGGGAGCGACGACGGTCTGCCGGTATGACGACAATACGGTGAACTGACCGGCGCTTTTCCCCGATAGGGGAAAACCCCCTTTGGCTGTCCGCAGAGGGCTTTCTGGGGAGCGATAAATTCGCCGGAATCAGCGGCTGGCGAGCCGCCGTCCATTGTCGATTGCGCCGGGCAGCGGGCGGCTTTGCGCATAGGCGATGCAGCCTTCACCGCCGGCCTTGCTGACCTTGCCGCACATGGAGCGCGAACTGTTGGCGGAATAGCCGCCGGCCGCCACGCGCCAGTAGGTCTTGCCGTTCACCTTCGCCTGGCTCAGCACCATTTCATGGCCGGACAGCTCCGGATAGCGCTTCACATAGATGCCCCATGCCCGGCGTGCGCCCTGTTCGCTGGAGAAGGAACCGAGCTGGACCAGATGCGTGCCGTCGGCGGCAGCCAGGCGGCTGGCGGTCTTGGCCGGGGCTTTTTTCGGCGCGGCCTTCGGCGCCGGGGCGACGAAGCTGCGCGAATCGAGCTCGACCTTGCCGGTCGATGCACTGTCGGTATTCGCGAAGGCGGCCTGGAAATCGCTCACGCGTTCGGGGCTGGGCGCCTGATAGGCGGCCGGGGCGAATGCTTTGGGAGCATCGCCGATGGGGGCAAGCTCGTAGCCGTCATTCGGCGCGCTGCCTGCATTGCCCAGCGCGATCGCCGAAGGGGCAGGCTGGGCGGCGGGCGCAGGGGCCTCCACCGCTTCGCTGGCGAGCTGCTCGGAAGTCGGGAAATTGGCCAGCGCAAGCTGCACCGGCTGGCCCGGGTCCTTCGCGTCGGGTGTCACCTGCAGCAGCATGGCCACGCGGATGCGATAGGCTTCGGGGTGGATGCTGGCGGCCCATTCGGCCATCCGGTCGCCCACTTTCTGATTGCCCAGATCCTGCTCGGCCATCAGCCGCGCTTCGCGCCAGCGGCCTGCCAGTGCATAGGAATAGGCGAGGTTCTGGCGGACCTTGGCGGTGTTTTCGCCATTGCGCAGGGCGTTGGACAGCACATGGATGCCGCGTTCCGGCTGGCCAGCCAGCGAATAGGCAAGGCCCAGGTCCGAAGCGGCGATTTCGCCTTCCCAGCTCTTCAGGGTGGAGACGGCCTGCGCGCCCTTGCCGTCGCCAGCGAGGGCAAGCGCAAGTTTCAGTGCGGTGCGCGGCGAATTGTCGCCCAGCTTGATCGCATCGTCGAAGGACGTCGCAGCGGATGTGAAGCGGCCTGTTTCGAGATAGGCCGAGCCCAGCGTGGCGCGGAACTGTGCGTTGCGCGGGTCTGCGCGAACAGCTGCTTCCGCATAATCGACAGCACTGTCGTAATTGCCCTTGGCCAGCGCCGCCTCGGCCTTGCTGGCCGAGAGGTTCGCCGGCGGGGCAGAGGCCGCGCAGCCCGTGAGCGTAACGCCGGCGAGAGCGGTGGTAAGGGCGAGGCCGAGCAGCCTCGCTTCCTTGTTTCCGATCTTCTTCGCGGTGCGGTTCATGGTCAGATCCCCTTGGGTAGTCATTTCCGCTTCAACTGGGCGGTCAGCGAATCGAGTTCCGGAATTCCGGAGAGCAACTTGTCCAGCGCCTCGGTAACCACCTGCTGAGCGCTGAGATTGCGGATGGTGCAGGCAAGCCGCAGCTTGAGATGGCGCTCGGCGTCCACGCGCAGGGTGAAGGCTGCGCGGCGGCCGTCATCCAGCGCCTTGCGGCGCTCCGTCACGCCGCGGGCAGCGCGACGGGGTGCGGGCTCCACAGTGGAATGCACGGGGGCCTGGGCGACCTTGCGAGCGATTTCTTCCTGCTGGCGCAGCACTTGCGGCAATTCGTGTACCGGCTCGGCCTGCGCCGCGATTTCGGCTTCCACAGGAGTTTCTGCAGGCTGCTCGGGGCTGGCCGGGGCAGGAGTCAGAGCCAGGATTTCGGCCTGGCGGGGCGATTCGCCCTCGGCTTCGCCATCGTGGCTGGCGTGATTGGCGCCTTCATGGCCCATGTCGTTCCAGCCCAGATCCTCGATCTGGCCCTCTTCGACTTGTTCGGAAGCAAGGCGTTCATAGGCGCCGAAGGTCTGGAACTGCGGGCGCATGGCGGGCCGGGCCGCGCCCTTGCGTGCCAGCAGGGTCGGTCCAAGCGACGCGAATGGCTTGGGTTCGCTCATGCCGGCGGCCCTCAATTCTGGGCCACCCGGCGGCCGAAGCCGCCAGCGGGACGATACATTCCGGGTACCTGCGCCACGCCGGGCGCGGCGAATACGGTGCGGCGGAAGTTCTTTTCCAGGCGGTCGGAAATGTAGTTCCACAGGGCCGCGATCTCATGGGCGGACTTGCCCGATGGATCGACTTCCATGACGGTCCGCCCGTCGATCATCGACGCGGCGAAATCGGTCCGGTGGTGGAGGGTGATCGGTGCCACTGTGCCATGCTGCGACAGGGCGACGGCGGCTTCGGAGGTGATCTTGGCCTTGGGGGTGGCGGCATTGACCACGAAAATCAGCGGCTTGCCCGCGCGTTCGCACAGATCCACCGTGGCGCCCACGGCGCGCAGATCGTGCGGGCTGGGGCGAGTGGGCACCACGATCAGCTCGGCGACCGAGATCACCGACTGGATCGCCATGGTGATGGCAGGGGGCGTATCGATCACGGCCAGCTTGAAACCCTGCTGACGCAGCGTGGCAAGATCGTTCGCCAGTCGGGCGACAGTGGTCTGGGCGAAAGCGGGATATTCGGCCTCGCGCTCGTTCCACCAATCGGCCAGCGACCCTTGCGGATCGATGTCGATAAGCACCACGGGGCCGGCGCCGGCCCGTTGGGCCTGAACGGCTAGATGCCCCGAAAGCGTGGTCTTTCCTGAGCCACCTTTCTGCGATGCCAATGCCAAAACGCGCAAGGTCGATCCCCCTGGGTTGCCTAGGTTACAGGCCGGAGCAGTCCAAAAATCCGGCATTTCGAATTGCGGGATCGCAGATCACCCCTAATTTTCGGTTAAAAGGCGAAAATCGGACGGGATCGATGCGGCGGGGATTGGGGGCGTCGCCCGCCTTTGGTAAGCAACATGTGCTAACTGCACGTTCACTATGTCGAGCTATTGGGGCTGGGTCCGCACAGCCAAGGGGAGTTCTGCGACGATGGCGATGTTTCGCCTTACCCGATTGGCGGCCGCGCTGGCCGCACTGGCGCTCGCCGTTCCCGCTCAGGCGGATGTGAAGAGCGGCGTCGACGCGTGGAGCAGGGGCGACTACGCCGCCGCAGTGGCAGAATGGAAAGGCCCTGCCGAAGCTGGCGATGCGGATGCGCTGTTCAATCTCGCGCAGGCCTATCGTCTTGGGCGCGGCGTGGACGAAGACAGTTCGCTGGCGGAATATTATTATGCTCGCGCGGCCGAGAAGGGGCACATTCGTGCCGCCGATACCTACGGCCTGATCCTGTTCCAGACGGGCAGGCAGAAGCAGGCATTGCCCTATGTGCAGGATGCCGCGCGCCGGGGCGATCCGCGCTCGCAATATTTGCTGGGGATCGCCCATTTCAACGGCGATCTGGTCCCCAAGGATTGGGTGCGCGCCTATGCACTGGTTACGCTGGCCAATGGCAAGGGGTTGCCGCAAGCCGGCCCGGCGCTGGCGGAGATGGATCAATATGTGCCATTCGCCCAGCGCCAGCAGGCCGCCTCGCTGGCAGTCCAGATGCAGCAGGAGGCCGACGCCGCGCAGGCGAGCGAACTGGCTGCCTTCGATCTTGCCGCTGCCGATGCGGGGCCGGCACTCGCCTCTACTCCGGTGGTGAAGCCCGGGGCGAAGACCGGCACGCCCACCGCGCCGCTGGCCAGCGCCACGCCGCGCGTGCCGCAGCCGGTACAGAAGACCTACGCCCCGCCTTCCACAGCCGCTGCCGATGAGGCGGTGAGGCAGGCGATGGAGGCTGATGGAACGGACAGCCCGGCCACTGCCGGGGCGGATTATGCCAGGCCCTCGGCCCCGGTGACCGCCGCGCCGCCTCCTGCACTCAAGCCTGCCGTCGCGCCGAAGCCCGCAACCCCTCCGGCCCCCAAGCCTGCCCAGCAGGTCGCCGCCAGCGGCCCGTGGAAGCTCCAGCTCGGGGCGTTCGGAGTGAGGGGCAATGCGGAGAAGCTGTGGTCGCAGCTTTCCTCCCGTCCGGAACTTTCGGGCAAGCAGCGGCTTCTGGTTCCGGCAGGCAAGGTGACGAAACTACTCGCAGGTGGCTTTGCCTCGCGCGCGGATGCGGATAGGGCCTGCTCGAAACTGAAGGCGGCGGGGCAAGAGTGCCTCGTTACCCAGTAGAACCGGCGGGGCCATTTCCCGCCCTCTGACAAGGACGGGTCATGCAGGCGATCGGGCAGGGTGTCGATGGGGCTACAGGCCCCGCCGCGCCGGTCGCGCCTGCCGAGCGGCTGGCGTCGCTGGACTTCATTCGCGGCGTTGCGGTGCTGGGAATCCTCTTCGCCAATATCGTCGCCTTCGCGCAGCCGCATATCGCCTATGGCTGGCCGCCCGGTTTGGGCGCGCAGCCGGGCCCGTTGGAAGGCGCGCTGTGGCTGGCGCAATTCCTGCTGATCGACGGCAAGATGCGGGCACTGTTCACGCTGCTGTTCGGTGCCGGCATGGCCCTGTTTGCCGAGCGCGCGGCGGCGCGGGGATCGGGGATCGGGCTGCAGATGCGGCGGCTGGGCTGGCTGATCGCGTTCGGCCTGGCCCATTTCTTCCTGCTGTTCTGGGGCGACATATTGTTCCTCTACGGGATCGCGGGCCTCATTGCCCTGCCGTTTCTGAGCATGCCGGCGCACCTGCTGCTGCGCGCGGGGCTGCTGTGGTTCGGCGCGGCGGCGATTTATCTGGCGGCCAGTTTCACCGGCACTCTGGTGCTGGAACAGAGCGGGGAGGCGCAGCTTGCCAATGAAGCCCACTATCAGGCGCTGGTGGCGGCGCAGGGCGAGAAGCTGGAGGAAGCAGCGGCGGAGCGCGCGGCCTTCACCTCGGGCAGCTATGCAGCCGAGACGCGGTTCATCGCGCAGGAACGCTCGCATCTGCTGGGCGAATATCCCACTTTCGCCTTGCTGGAGACGGTGCCGCTGATGTTGATCGGCATGGCGCTTTATCGGCTGGGCTTCTTTGCCGGGGGCTGCGATCCGGCGCGAATGCGACGCTGGGGCTGGGCGGGGGTGATCGGCGGGGCCGCGCTATCGCTGCCGCTGGGCCTGTGGGCGATGGCGCAAGGTTTCCCCTATTGGCTGACGCGCTTCGTGGCGGATTTCGCTTCCCCATTGCCGCATCTCGCCATGGCGCTGGGCCTTGCCGCGCTGCTCACCCAATGGGCGCCGAGCGCGGTGCAGGGCTGGCTGGGCGCGCGGCTGGCGGCGGCAGGCCGGATGGCTTTCACCAATTACATCGCCACTTCGCTGGTGATGCTGCTGGTGTTCCGCCACTGGGCTGGCGGGCTGTGGGGCGATCTGGGCCGGGCAGGCCTGTTGCCCGTCGCGCTGGCGGGCTGCGTCCTGATGCTCGCCTGGTCGAAGCCGTGGCTCGATCATTTCCGTTATGGCCCGCTGGAATGGCTGTGGCGCTGCCTCACCTATTGGCGGGCGTTTCCGCTCAGGCGGTGATGCAATTTCCTCTTGCTACTGCAATCCATTCGCATTAACAAAATGGCATGTATATCTGCATCTGCAACGCCATCCGTGAGTGCGATCTGCGCGCCGCCGCGCGCTGTCATGCGGGCGATCCCGACACTGTTTACGAGAAGCTGGGCAAGCGCCCGCAATGCGGCCAATGCCTTGACGAAGCGGCAGAGATCCTGATCGAGGAACGCGGCGGCACGCCCGAAACTGCGCCCGATTTCGCGCCCGGCAACGCCTTCGCCCGCGCCTGAACGCGCCGCTCCCACTATCGCAAATCACTCGCAACACCGCAGAAATACGCGGTTTTCCCGGCGCCGCACTTGCCATGAAGGCATAGGGCGCGCATTCTCCACCCATTCCTGAATTCAGCATAAGGGGCCGGCCATGAAGGGCGACGCCAAGGTAATCGAGTTCCTCAACAAGGCACTCACCAACGAGCTCACCGCGATCAACCAGTACTGGCTGCATTACCGCACGCTCAAGCACTGGGGCGTTTCCAAGCTCGCCGAGAAGGAGCGGGAGGAATCGATCGACGAGATGAAGCACGCCGATTCGCTGGCCGAGCGTGTGCTGTTCCTTGACGGGCTGCCCAATTTCCAGGCGATCAATCGCCTCAAGGTGGGCGAGACGGTGGAGGAAATCCTGAAAGCCGATCTTGCGCTGGAAATGGAAGCCATCCCCCTGCTGCGCGACGCGATCGAATATTGCGAAACCGTGCGCGACTATGTCAGCCGCGAAATCTTCGAGCGCATCCTCGAAAGCGAGGAAGAGCATGTCGATTTCCTCGAAACCCAGTTCGACATGATCGAGCGCATGGGCCTGCAGAACTACGTCCAGCTGAACAGCGAAGCGGCGGAGTAAGAACCCGGGTTTCGGCCAATAGCGAAGCGATGCTTTCGACCGAGAATCTCCATGATGTGCTTTGTCAGGCCGGCGTTCTGGCGGGCGGCATTCCGTGTGAGAAATTCCTCCCGAACGAGAAAGGTCGAAAGCTCGCTGACCTTGTGTTCCCCGACTATGGTTTGCTTGTTGAAGTTAAGTCGATCACAGCAGATCGCGGTAATTCTCCAAGACTGACGGCAGTGTTGAGCGAAATGTACAACGCGTATGTCGTTCGAGGGGAGGTTGATCCGATTGAGGGAAGGCAGACCGTCCTTCTGAAGGACTTACCGCCTCAACTGGCTTGGGAGTTCCTGCAGGAGATCGGACCACGGGTCAGGCATGAAATCAAAGTTGCCAATCGTCAAATTCGGGAGACTGCGGAGCGTCTGAAGTGGTCCGATTCTATGGGAGTGGTGCTTATCGTTACGCCCGCTCATTTCTGGCTGCATGCCAGAATCGTCAGCGATATCGTGATCCGAACGCTCACAAAGGACAGTTTTCGATCGATAAACGGTGCTGTCGTCTTTGACGCTTGGACTTTGCGCGAAGGGGAGCCTGACAGGATGCTAATGGCACAGCCTGTTTCCTCCCCGGATAGAGCCTTACCCCCGATAGATCTTATGGAGCGCATCGCGATCAATTTTGCAGCCCTAAGTGAGCAACTGACTGGACGGTCCGTTGTCGTGGTGCCCGTCGAATGAGTGAAGCAATTGGGCATCGAGCGGCAGTCTAGCCAATGCAGGATTACGAAGGGTGAGCTTTCGCTTGCCGGGGAGAGAATTGCACAATGGATTTGGAAGCGGAAATCCGCGCGCTGAAAGAGCGGCTGACGGCAGTGGAACAGCGCGCGCAGGCCGCCGAAGACCATCTTGCCATCGCCAATCTCCAGCGCATCTACGGCTATTATGTCGACAAGAGCCAGTGGGAGCATGCGGCCGACCTGTTCGCGCGCGATGCCACGCTGGAGATCAACGGGCGCGGCAAGTTCTTCGGGCATGAGCGTATCCGCGAATATATGCGCCATTTCGGTCCGCCGCCGCCGGGCCTGCTGATGAACCACATCCAGCTTCAGCCGGTGATCCATGTCTCGGAGGATGGGCAGCGCGGCCGGTGCCGCCTGCGCGCCCTGATCCAGGTGGGCCGCATGGGCGGTGAGGCGATGTGGGGCGAATGCCTGTATGAGAATGAATATGTAAAGGAAGACGGCGTGTGGAAGATCGCCGTGCTCAAATCATGGCAGAGCTTCTACACCGATTTCGACAAGGGCTGGGCGCAGCACGCCATGCCCCTGCTGATGGATTTCGACGATCTGCCGCCGGATGAGAAGACCGAGCCCTATCCGGTGTTCCCGGACTATTTCCTGCCGCCCTATCATTATCGCAATCCGGTGAGCGGGCGGGAGTAGCGCACCTATCCGCCTGCCGGCTCTTCTGCCGGGGCCCCCGGTCAGTCGATGATCCTATCGGTGCCGTCCGCCTTCAGGCGGGCGAGCCCGTCCAGCATCTGTTGCACTGCTTCGGGCGGATGGCCCTGCCAGTTCGCCACCTCGGCAATGATCCGCAGCGGATCGCGCGAGCGATAGGACATGGTCGGATTGCCGGGGAATTTCTTGTCGGTGAGATTGGGATCGTCGATGATCGGGCCGGTCGGCTCCACCACATAGATCCGTTGCCGTCCCGCCCCGGCGGCCAGCTCCGCGCCCCAGATCGCCGCATCCAGCGTCGCGGCGAAATAGACCCACGATAGCGGTGCCTCTTCGGTGAAGTTGGACTGGTATCCCACGGCGATCAGATCCCCGGGTTGGAGATCGGCGCGCGTCCCGTGGAAGAAGGATTGGGCGAACTGGCTGGCAGAAGCTGACATGGTTGAGGCCCTTCATTGCGAATCGAGGGCTGGCTTATTGGCACGGAGCCCCCCGGTTGACGCAATCCCGGCCTCGGGTTAGACAATTATGGTGACGAGATGAGGAGCGTTGGCCTGCCCGCTTCTCCAGCCGGTAAGTCGATCCCGGCCCGTCGCGCGCTTCTTCAAAAACCACTTTCCTACACGATGTGAAATCGCGTTTATCCTGTCGGATGACGCACTCCCAAAACCAGCAACAGCCGCGCCGCCGCTTTCGCGGGGGTATTCCCGCCTTTCTTCCCGTGCCTCTGCGCGAAAGGGGGGACGGGTGGACCGCGATCAAGCAGGGGGAATTCATCGGCTTCCTGGCGGAGACGGGATCGGTCGCGCAGGCCGCGCGGATGGTGGGGATGAGCCGCAAGGGCGCCTACGCATTGCGCGCCCGGCCGGGGGCGGAAGGCTTCGCCGCGGCGTGGGACGTGGCGCTCGGAATGCCGAAACGGAAGGTTACACCCGATGACCTCATGCGGCTGGCCTATGAGGGCACGGTCCAGCCGCTGATGCGCCGCGGGCGTTATCGCGGAACCGTGCGGAAACCCAGTATTTCCGCGCTTCTGCAGCTGATGGGCCGGCTCGACCGGTCTGCCCTGCGTCACTGCGGCAGCTGGGCTGAAGGGGCGTGAACAGATGCACGAAAAGTGGCGAAAGCCTGCTCGCAAAGGTTACACATCCTGCTGGGGTTGCGCCGCTGTCACTCCGTCTCGAAGATGGAAGCAGCAGAGGGCGGGTGATAGCGCTGCCCCCCTCTCAGGCAGGAGAAGCGCCATGAATATATCCGGCAGTCTTTCCTATGCAGGCATCATGCTGCTGGCCGGCATGGCCATTCCGGTGATGGCTGCCATGTCGGGCGGGATCGGGGTGAGAGTGGCAAATCCTTCCTTCGCCACGGCAACGGTGTTCGGTGTCGCCTTCCTGCTGGCGGCTATCGCGGCCGTGCTGACCGGGCTTCCGCGTCTGGGGCAGGTCGCTGCCGTGCCGCCGTGGCTTTATCTGGGCGGGGCCTGCGTTGCCTTTTACGGGTTGTCGATCACCTTCGTCGGGCCGCGCTTCGGCCTTGCCAATGCGATCTTCTGCGTGCTGGTCGGCCAGATCGTGGCCGCCGCGCTGATCGATCATTTCGGCTGGTTCGGCACGGCGCAGACCAGCCTGGACGGCAAGCGCCTGCTGGGCATGGCGGTGATGGTGCTGGGGCTGTTCCTGGCGCGGAAATAGCCCGGTCAGTCTTTTGCGAAGGGGCTCTTCGAACTGCGCAGGGTGAGGCGCACGGGCACGGAGCCGAAGCCCAGCTCGCGCCGGATGCCGTTCACCAGATAGCGGCGATAGCTTTCCGGCAGATTCTCCAGCCGGGATCCGAAGATCACGAAGCTGGGCGGGCGCGTCTTGATCTGGGTGATGTAGCGCATCTTGATCCGCTTGCCGCCGGGGGCAGGCGGGGGATTGGCGGTCAGCGCATCGTCGAACCAGCGGTTGAGCCCGGCGGTGGGCACGCGCTTGGACCATGTCTCGCGCAGCTCGAAAGCGGCGGTGAGCAGCATGTCCAGCCCCTTGCCGGTGCGGGCGGAGACGGAGAAGAGCGGCACGCCTTTCACCTGCGCCAGCCCTTCGTTCAGGGCCTCGCGAATGCCGTTGTAAAGGGCGGAGGCATCCTCGGCCACGTCCCATTTGTTGATCGCGATCATCAGGGCGCGGCCTTCCTGCAGCACCATATCGGCGATCTTGAGGTCCTGATGTTCCAGCCCCTTGGTGGCATCGAGCAGGAGCACCACCACTTCGGCAAAATCGACCGCATGGCGCGCATCGGCCACGGCAAGCCGTTCCAGCTTTTCGACCACGCGGGCCTTTTTGCGCATCCCGGCCGTGTCGATCAGGCGCACGTCGCGGATTTCGCCGGTCTTGGGATCGGTCCACTTCCAGTCCACCGCAATCGAATCGCGGGTGATCCCGGCTTCCGGCCCGGTCAGCAGCCGGTCTTCGCCCAGCATCCGGTTGATGAGCGTGGACTTGCCCGCATTGGGGCGGCCGACGATGGCCAGCTTGAGTGGCCCGGTGGGCAGCACGTCGCCATGTTCGTCAAGCTCTTCCTGTTCCTGTTCTTCCGCTTCCGCGCCTTCCAGCAGCGGCAGCAGCGCCTCGAACAGATCGCCCATGCCTTCGCCATGTTCGGCGGAGAAGGGAATCGGATCGCCAAGGCCCAAAGAATAGGCTTCCAGAACGCCGGGCTGGGCCGTCCGCCCTTCGGCCTTGTTGGCCACCACCACTACCGGCACGTCCTGCTCGCGCAGCCAGCGGGCCACTTCCTCGTCCAGCGGGGTTACGCCCGCGCGGGCATCGAATACGAACAATGCGACCGCTGCGCCTTGCACCGAAACCTCGGTCTGCGCGCGCATCCGGCCGGGCAGGCTGTGCGGATCTTCATCCTCCCAACCGGCCGTATCGACGATGGTGAAGTCCAGCCCCAGCAGATGCGCCTCGCCAAAGCGGCGGTCGCGCGTGACGCCGGGCTGATCGTCGACAAGCGCCAGCCTCCGGCCCACCAGACGGTTGAACAGGGTCGATTTGCCCACATTGGGGCGGCCAATGATGATGACCTGAGGGAGTACGGTGGATGCCATTTGGCTCGCAGGTGGCCCCTGGCGCGAAGAAACGCAAGGTTTTCGGGTTTGGAAGGTGGGCGTGAAGATGCGCAACTGTGCCGCACGGACGGGGCACCAAGGGGCATCGAGGTGGTCCGTGCGGCAAAGTCTTGCCTTCAGCGGCGATTCCTTGCCGCACTGTTAACTATACCTCACAGGATCAAAATAACCCATACCGAACATTTACTATGTCCATGTGGGGACATATTCCAAAGCTCATCGCCGGTGCGGCGCTGGCCCTGGTGGCCACGCCGGCACTGTCGGAAACGGCCATCAACCCGGCGGATTCGGCCGGAGTGCAGCAGGACGGGATGCTGCCCTATCTGCAATGCGTGCCCTATGCGCGGCGGGTTTCGGGCATCCAGATCTATGGCGATGCCTGGACCTGGTGGGGCCAGGCGGAAGGCCGCTACAAGCGCGGAAGCCGCCCCAAGGTGGGTGCGGTGATGGCGTTCCAGCCGCATGGCAACATGACGCTGGGCCATGTCGCTGCCGTGAGCAGGATCGTGGACAGCCGTACCGTGTTGCTGCGGCATTCCAACTGGTCGCCGATCAACGGCAGGCGCGGCCAGATCGAAGATGATGTGCGCGCGGTGGACGTTTCGGAGAATAACGACTGGAGCGCGGTGCGCGTGTGGTTCGATCCGATCCAGTCGCTGGGCAGCACGGCATGGCCGGTCACCGGCTTCATCTATAATGAGAAGCCGGGCGCCAAGGGCAAGAATCAGCTCGCAGCCGCTCCGCAACCGCGCCGCGACGTGATCGGCGAGATCATCGCGGCCAGCGAGAGCAGGGATTCGAAGAAGAAGACCAAGAAGGGCTGATCAGCCCTTCTTCGCCACCGGCGCGTCTTCGCCCAGATCTTCGAACCAGGCTTCCACCGGGCCGCCGACCTTGACCAGCAGCGGGTTGCCCTTGCGGTCAACCGTGCGACCAGCCTGGATTTTCACCCAGCCTTCGGAAATGCAATATTCGTCCACATTCGTGCGGACGGTGCCCTTGAAGCGGATACCGATGCCGCGCTGCAGCTTTTCGGCATCGAAATAGGGGCTCGACGGGTTGATCGCCAGCCGGTCGGGCGGCACATCGGTGCCGGCGGTGGGCGTGGCGGCGGCGGTGTCGGCCGGGCCGGTTTCCGGGGTCGTTTCTTCGGTCATGCCCGGCCTCCTAATCTGCCTCCAGGGGCGGCGCAATGTCCGATTGGGAGACGCCCGGACACGATTGCGCGCCTGCGTGCCTCGCTTCCGCTTGCCCTTTGCGTTCCGCCCTTATAAGGGCGCTTGCCTGTTTCGCAGGCCTGCAGGCAATGCATGGCTTGCAGGCTTCGTCGGGCCGCGGGCGTGGCGGAATTGGTAGACGCGCTGGTTTTAGGTACCAGTATCGCAAGATGTGGGGGTTCGAGTCCCTTCGCCCGCACCAGTTTCGCCCAAAGCGGATCCCGGTTTGAGAGAGATTTTTTGGAAGGCTACAGTCTGAAATGCAGATCGTCGAAACCAGCAATGAAGGCCTGAAGCGCGCCTATACCCTCACCATAGCGGCGAAGGATATCGCTGCGCGGATCGAGAACGAGGTGAAGAAGATCGCCCCGCAGGTCCGTATGCCCGGCTTCCGCCCCGGCAAGGTCCCCGCCAATCTCGTGAAGAAGATGCATGGCGAGGCGGTGCACGCCGACGTGCTGAACAACACGATTCGCGAATCGGTCGATGGGCTGATCTCCGATCGCAAGCTGCGCCCCGCGCTGCAGCCCCGCGTTGAGCTGAGCGAAACCTATGAGCAGGGCAAGGATGCCGAGCTTGCCATCGAACTGGAAGTGCTGCCGGAAATCCAGGCGCCTTCGATCGAAGGGCTGAAGCTGGAAAAGCTGGTCGTCCCCGTGACCGACGAGCAGGTGGACGAGGCTGTTGCCAAGATCGCCGAGAACCAGAAGAGCTACAAGGACGCGCCGAAGACGAAGAAGGCCGCAGAGGGCGATCAGGTCGTGATCGACTTCGTCGGCAAGCTCGACGGTGTGGAATTCGACGGCGGCAAGGCCGAAGGCGCCCCGCTGGTGATCGGTTCGGGCCAGTTCATCCCCGGCTTCGAGGATCAGCTGGTGGGCGTGAAGACCGGCGATGAAAAGACCATCACCGTCACCTTCCCCGCCGATTATCCGGCCGAGAACCTGAAGGGCAAGGACGCCACTTTCGACATCACTGTTCAGCAGGTGAAGGTCGCCGCCGATACCGTGGTGGACGAGGATTTCGCCAAGTCGCTCGGCCTTGAAAGCCTGGAGCAGCTCAAGGGCCTGCTGCGCGGCCAGCTGGAGCAGGAAACTGCCGGCCTGACCCGCACTGCCATGAAGCGCGCTCTGCTGGACCTGCTGGCCAAGGACCATGATTTCGCCGTGCCGCCGACCATGGTGGAAGCGGAATTCCAGCAGATCTGGGCCCAGCTGCAGCAGGAAGCTGCGCGCGAAGCCGATCCGGAAGCCGCCCGCAAGGAAATCGAGGACGAGAAGGACGATTACCGCCGCATCGCCGAGCGCCGCGTGCGCCTGGGCCTGCTGCTGTCGGAAATCGGCCAGGCCAATGGCGTGGAAGTCAGCCAGCAGGAAATGCGCATGCTGATGCAGCAGGCTGCCCAGCAATATCGCCCGGAAGACCGTCAGCGCTTTGTCGACTACGTCACCAATGACGCGATGGCCCAGGCCCAGCTGCGCGCTCCGCTCTATGAGGACAAGGTCGTCGACTTCCTGTTCGACAAGGCCGAAGTCACCGAGCGCGAAGTGACCCGCGAGCAGCTGGAAGCCGCGATCGAGGCCGAGGAAGGCGAAGAAGCCGCCCCCGCCCCGAAGAAGGCTGCCGCCAAGAAGCCGGCTGCGAAGAAGGAAGCCGCAAAGGCCGACGAAGCAGCCGAGGAAGCTCCCGCCAAGAAGGCTCCGGCGAAGAAGGCCGCCGAGGAAGCTCCGGCTGCCGAGAAGAAGCCCGCGGCCAAGAAGCCGGCTGCTAAGAAGGCTCCGGCCAAGAAATAAGCGCCTTCAGGCGTAAGGAAAAAGGCCGCGGGGAGCGATCCTCGCGGCCTTTTCTTTTGCCGGTAGTGAATGCGGATTCTAAGGCGCGTCGCTCGCAGCCGCGCCGGCCTCACCGCTGGCCGAGGCCAGCTTCTTCATCCTGCCCTGCACCGTGCCGAATTTGGAGGCGGCGGCGATATTGGCCGGATTTTCATACAGCGTCTGGAGATAGGCGAGGTCGAATTCGGTCAGTTCCATCGGATGCACGGCATCGGGATCGAACAGGTTGAGGATCGTGCCATAGGTCGCTTCGCCCGCCACCGGGCGGGTCCGCGCCAACCCGCGCATGGTGGCATAATCGGCCAGTTGCTTCACTGTCATCCCGTCGATCTCCAGCACGTCGATCAGCACGACGGACATTTCGATATCCAGCCGTGTAGGCAGCAGGAACAGCGAATTGGCCGATTGGGTGTTGATCGTGGGGGTCAGGCCATATTTCTGGTCACCCAGGATCGGCATCCCGTCGCGCGTGCGCTCCATGGTGATGGCGAAGGCATGGACCGGGCCGCTCTCCCTGAGCAGTTCGCGCCTCTCGTCGAGCGAGATCTGCGAGAGCATGGAGCCCTTCTTCTCCAGCATCCTTTCCAGATCGGCGCGGCCGCTGCCGACGAAGCCGAGGATGAAATTGGGCCGGCACTTGCCCCCGTCGGCCATCGTAAGGCCCAGCCGCTCGGCATTGTAGCGCAGGCGGTCCACGATCAGTTCTGCCACTTCCAGCGGCAAGCCCATCACGCCGGGGCACATTCGGGCATGGAAGCGGGCCAGCGGCTGATTGAAGACATTGCCTGAACGCGTGATAGAACGGACCTGCTGGCGCACCTCGTCATGTTTGGGCTCCGGGTCCGCCTTGCGCGTGACGAGGATGGAATTGTCGGGCGTTTCTTCCAGCCCCACGATGTCGTCGATCGAAAACGGCTCGGCCCCGGCGGGCGCCGCCGTGGCAACTCCTGCCAAAATCACCCCGGCAAGCAGCAATCCCCGCTTGAACGCCACGCCACATTCTCCCTGTTTTTCCACCTTGCCTTCGTTCGGCGAGGTATTTCTTCTTAGGCAAACCCGCCCCGCACGATCCCTATGCCGGGCCCCTGTGCTGGGCAGGGCGACCGCCTGGTGCGAAGTTTGCCGGGAAAATCGGCCCGTGCAAGCCCGGCTTTGTCGCATAGCGTCGCAGATTCGGACGCAGGCACCGGAAAGACGCGGGACGGGCTGGACAGGGCTGATTGTGGGTTTAGGGGCTATTGCACTTGAACATCGTGCCGTCAGTCGCGACATAGGCGGTCGATTCCAGCTTGCGAGGCAATTCATGATCGACCTGTTCGGCAATATCGGCGAAACCTACGGCACCCAGGGCCAGTTCTCCCGCGATCCGGTTACCGGCGCGCTGGTTCCCGTCGTGGTCGAACAGACCAGCCGCGGCGAACGCAGCTTCGATATCTTCAGCCGCCTGCTGCGTGAACGCATCGTCTTCGTCACCGGTCAGGTGGAAGACAATATGGCCTCGCTGATCGTGGCCCAGCTGCTGTTCCTGGAGAGCGAAAACCCCTCCAAGCCGATCAGCATGTATATCAACTCGCCCGGCGGCGTGGTGACGGCCGGCATGGCGATCCATGACACGATGCAATACATCAAGCCGCGCGTCAGCACGGTGTGCATCGGCCAGGCGGCGTCCATGGGCAGCTTCCTGCTCTGTGCGGGTGAGCCGGGCATGCGCATCGCGCTCCCCAATGCACGAATCATGATCCACCAGCCTTCGGGCGGCGCGCGCGGCATGGCTTCGGATATCGAAATCCAGGCCAAGGAAATTCTGCGCATCCGCGCCCGGATGAACGATCTCTACGTGAAATATACCGGCCAGACCCTCGAAGCGATCGAGAAGGCGCTGGATCGCGATACCTTCCTCGAAGCGGACGAAGCGCTGAAGTTCGGTATTGTGGACAAGGTCTTCGAAACTCGCCCCGAGAATGAAACCACGGGCGATGAGAGCGGTTCGGGCGGGGCGCCGGAATAAGATCGGCCCCGTATATGGCCGGGTCCGGGCTGTAGCATTTTGGCAACCCTCTCACTTCAGCTGCCCGCAAGGCGCCGCAGGTTAGATGGTTGCATTGATTATCAAGACTTCCGGGTTACATTCGGAAGCGAATCCTCCTAGGTCTCGGGGTCGTTCAAGGGCCGCCTGAGCGGGGGATCGGGAAAGAAAGAATGACCAAGTTGAGCGGATCCGACTCCAAGAGCACCCTTTACTGCAGCTTCTGCGGCAAGTCGCAGCATGAGGTGCGGAAGCTCATTGCCGGCCCAACCGTATTCATCTGCGATGAGTGCGTGGAGCTGTGCAATGACATCATCCGCGAAGAAACCAAGGCCGGTATCGCCGGCAAGAAGGATGGCGGCGTCCCCACGCCGAAGGAAATCTTCGCCACGCTGAACGATTATGTGATCGGGCAGGATCGTGCGAAGCGGGTCCTCTCGGTGGCGGTGCACAATCACTACAAGCGCCTGAAGCACAGCGGCAAGTCGGGCGATGTGGAACTGGCCAAGTCGAACATCCTGCTCGTCGGCCCCACCGGCTCGGGCAAGACCCTGCTGGCCCAGACGCTGGCCCGCACTTTCGACGTGCCCTTCACCATGGCCGACGCCACCACGCTGACCGAGGCCGGCTATGTGGGCGAGGATGTGGAGAACATCATCCTCAAGCTGCTGCAGTCCAGCGACTACAATGTCGAGAAGGCGCAGCAGGGCATCGTCTATATCGACGAGATCGACAAGATCACCCGCAAGGCGGAAAATCCCTCCATCACGCGCGATGTTTCGGGCGAAGGCGTGCAGCAGGCGCTGCTCAAGCTGATGGAAGGCACCACGGCCAGCGTGCCGCCGCAGGGCGGGCGCAAGCATCCGCAGCAGGAATTCCTGCAGGTGGACACGACCAATATCCTGTTCATCTGCGGCGGTGCCTTTGCCGGGCTCGACAAGATCATTGCCGACCGCCTGCAGAAGCGTTCGATCGGCTTCGGCGCGCATGTCGCCGATCCCGACAAGCGCAAGGTGGGCGAACTGCTCCAGATGAGCGAGCCGGAAGATCTGCTGAAGTTCGGCCTGATCCCCGAATTCGTCGGCCGTCTGCCGGTGATCGCCACGCTCAACGATCTTGACGTGCCCGCGCTGGTGCAGATCCTCAAGGAACCCAAGAACGCGCTGGTCAAGCAGTACCAGAAGCTGTTCGAGCTGGAAGACGTGAAGCTCACCTTCACCGACGAGGCGCTGGTCGCGATTGCCCAGAAGGCGATCAAGCGCAAGACGGGCGCGCGCGGCCTCCGGTCGATCGTCGAAGGCATCCTGCTGGACACCATGTTCGATCTTCCGGGCATGGAAGGCGGCGTGACCGAAGTCGTGGTCGACAAGGACGTGATCGAAGGCCGCAAGGAACCGGTCCGCGTGATCGGGCCGGAAAAGAAGGAAGAAGAGGCGGCGTAAATGCCGCCCTTCAAACTCACCAGCGTCATCCGCGTAGAATTCTTCAAGCGTCACGAACGCAGGAGGGATATCCTGTGCTGCGATATCGTGACGCCCGAAGGGGTGATCTTCGCGCATGAAAGGCTCGCCCATTGGGACGAGCTGATCCGCAAGCTCGAATTCCTCGGCGGCTTCGATGTGGAATGGTTCTTCCAGCTTTCGCAGCCGGACACGGAAAGATACGTGGCGTTCCAGCGCGAGGGCTGAGGCCCGGGCGCATCATCCCTCCGTCAGCCCTGCGGGCTGCCACCGCCCCATTGCTGCAATGGGGAGGAGCTTTAACGCTCAGCCCTCTCCGGCCTTCCGGCGCTCCACCATTGCCAGCAGCCTTTCCAGCCTTTCGGGCGGCAGAACTTCCGCCGGGCTGTAGGTCTGTTCGAAGGTGGGGATGCCTTCGGGGAAGGAGACCCAGGGCATGGCGCTGGCGGTGAAGATCACCGCATCGGGGCGCAGGGTGCCGGGATCGTCCAGCGTGCCCACGCGCAGCCCTGCGCCAAGGCGGCCCAGGCGGGGGTAATAGCTCAGGATGGCCGTACCGCAGCCGGGGCAGCGGCAGATCGTGTGCGGGCCGCCGCTGCCGGAAGTCACGACATGCTCGGCAAGTTCGCCCTGCGTTACCGCAATTCGCTCGCTTTCGAAGAAGGCGTTGACCACCGATGTCGATCCGGTCTGCCGCTGGCACAGGGTGCAATGGCAATTGTTGACGAAGATCGGATCGCCTTCCACCTCATAGCGCACTGCATCGCAGGCGCAGCCTCCCTGTCGCCGTGTCATATCGATCCCTCATGCAGAGTGCAGGTCTCGCCCGTTTCCACCTGCACCGTGGCGTGGTGGATGTGCCAGCGCTCGTCCAGTTCATGCGCGATATCGTGCAGGAAGGCGTCGCCGGGATGGCCGCCGGGCATCACCAGATGGGCGGTGAAGGCGGTTTCGGTGGTGCTCATCGGCCAGATATGCAGATCGTGGACGGCGCTGACGCCGGGCAGGGTGGAGAGCCAGCCGCGCACTTCGCCCTCGTCGATCCGGTCGGGCACGGCCAGAAGGCCCATCTTCACGCTGTCCTTCAGCAGGCCCCAGGTGCCCCATGCGATCACCGCCACGATCACCAGGCTGGTGATGGGGTCGACCAGGCTGTTGCCGGTCAGGAGGATCAGCACCCCGGCAATCACCACGCCTACCGAAACCAGCGCGTCGGCCGCCATATGCAGGAAGGCGCCGCGAATATTGATGTCATGCTTGCGCCCGCGCATGAACAGCAGGGCCGTGGCCGTGTTGATGACAACGCCGATCCCGGCGACCACGATCATGGTCGTCCCCTCCACCTCGGCCGGCACCACGAAGCGGCGCAGCGTCTCGATCAGGATCGCGCCCACTGCCACCAGCAGCAGCCCCGCATTGGCGAGCGCGGCCAGGATGGAGCTGGATTTGAAGCCCCATGTGAAGCGGGCGGAGGCAGGGCGGGCGGCCATGATGCTGGCGCCCCAGGCGATCAGCAGGCTCAGCACGTCGGACAGATTGTGGCCCGCATCGGCCACCAGCGCCATCGAACCTGAGAAGAAGCCGTAGATGGCCTCCACCGCCACGAAGACGCTGTTCAGCGCGATCCCTATGGCAAAGGCGCGTCCGAAGCTGGCCGGAGCATGACTGTGGCCATGCGCGTGGCCATGACCATGACCATGATCGGAGCCATGCGAATGATTATGCGAGTGATTTGCGCCCATGGCGCTCAGTCGTACACACAGGAATCGAAGCCGTCACGCCTCACTGTGCCGATCCGCGCGGCGATTGTATTGCCATAGCGGCGCGTGAAACCGGTGGGGTTCACTACCCGCCGTTCCTTGGGCAGGGGAAGGGCTGCCGCGATGCGCGCTGCCTCGATGCGGGTCAGGCGCGCGGCCGAATGGTTGAAATAGCGCTGGGCCCCCGCCTCTACACCATATGTCCCGATGCCCGTCTCCGCGACGTTGAGATAGACTTCCATGATCCGGCGCTTGCCCCACACGCTTTCGATCAGCACCGTGAACCAGGCTTCCAGCCCCTTACGGAAATAGCCGCCGCCTTGCCACAGGAACACATTCTTGGCGGTCTGCTGGCTGATGGTGGAGCCGCCCCTTATGCGTCCGCCCCGGGCATTGCGCTGGATGGCCTTTTCGATCGCCTCCCGGTCGAAGCCATTATGGGTGCAGAACTTCCCGTCCTCCGCCGCGATCACCGCGCTCACCATATTGCGATCGATGCGGGAAAGCGGCTCCCAATCCTTGGTGATGCCGTTGCCGTCGAGGATCATGGTCGCCGTCACCGGCGGCGGGACGATTCGATAGACCAGCACCAGCCCCACGCTGATCACGAGGAACCAGATGAAAGCCATGACGAGAAAACGCATGATCCGAACGGCCATGCGCCTCGTTTAGCGAGGTTGGGGCGGAGTGGGAATAATGGATGTAATTGCGGAAGCGATGATCCTCCCCATGGGCAAGGCTCACGGGGAGGATCGATCCGATCAAGCCGCAGCCAGCAGCTTTTCGCCGGCGATGCGCTGCATGGCCTTCTGGAGCTTTTCGAAGGCCCGCACTTCGATCTGGCGGATGCGTTCGCGGCTCACGTCATATTCCTGGCTGAGCTCCTCCAGCGTGCGGGGATCTTCCACCAGGCGCCGTTCGGTGAGAATGTGCTTCTCGCGCTCGTTCAGGCTTTCCATCGCCTCGGCCAGCATTTCGTGGCGCATCTTGGCTTCTTCGGCATTCGCCACCTGCTCGTCCTGCAGCGGGGTGTCGTCGGCCAGGAAGTCCTGCCACTGGCCGGAGCCTTCCTCGTCGCTGCGCATGGAGACGTTGAGCGAGGCATCGCCGCCCATCATCATGCGCCGGTTCATGTTGATCACTTCCTGCTCGGGCACGCCGAGATCGTGGGCGATCTTGGCGACGTCTTCCGGGCGCAGGTCGGAATCCTCATAGGCGTCGAGATTGCGCTTCATGCGGCGCAGGTTGAAGAACAGCTTCTTCTGCGCGGCAGTGGTGCCGATCTTCACCAGGCTCCAGCTGCGCAGGATGAATTCCTGCATGCTCGCCTTGATCCACCACATGGCATAGGTCGCCAGGCGGAAGCCGCGATCGGCTTCGAATTTCTTCACGCCCTGCATCAGGCCGACATTGCCTTCGCTGATGAGGTCGGCCAGCGGCAGGCCATAGCCGCGGTAACCCATGGCGATCTTCGCCACGAGCCGCAGATGGCTGGTTACAAGCTGTGCCGCAGCTTCCGGATCTTCATGTTCCTGATAGCGCTTCGCGAGCATATATTCCTGCTCGGGCGTCAGCACCGGGAACTTCTTGATCTCGGAGAGATAGCGATTGAGGCTCTGTTCCCCGCTCAGGGCGGGAACGGCAAGTGCCCTCGTTTTGCCGGTCTTTTGATTGCTCAAGATCCCATACCTTTCTTTTCGTCGACCGCGTGCGGTTTCGGACCCCTTTCAGGGCATCCAGAGGGGCACGGCCACTTGCCCCTTACTCACCCCCTATATAGGGGAATTGCGCAGGAAACCCCTGCATTTCGTCGATATCAACGAGTGGTTTCGTCGATCAGTTCCCTCATATCTGCCGGTAATTCGCTTTCGAACCGGATAGTTTTTCTGGTTACCGGATGCTCGAAGCCCAGCACCGCGGCATGGAGCGCCTGACGCTCGAAGCCGAGCTGCTTGAGCAGCGGGCGAAGATTCGCGGGGGTACGGCCATAGACAGGGTCCCCCAATAGCGCATGGCCGATTGACGCCATGTGAACGCGCACCTGATGGGTCCGTCCGGTCTCCAGGCGGCATTCCACCAGGGCACAATTATCCAATTCTTTTAGAACCTTGTAGTGCGTGGTCGCGTGTTTGCCCCGGCTGGCGCCGTCGGTCAGCACGGCCATCTTCTTGCGGTTCGAATCGGACCTGCCGATGCGCGCATCCACCGTGCCGGACAGGGGCCGGGGATGGCCCGCCACTACCGCCAGATAGGCGCGTTCGATGCTGTGATCGGCGAATTGCTCCGCCAGGCCGATATGCGCCGCATCGCTCTTGGCCACTACCAGCAGGCCGGAAGTATCCTTGTCGATCCGGTGGACGATGCCGGGCCGCGCGACTCCGCCGATGCCGGAAAGCGCACCGCCGCCCATATTGGCGCAGTGGTGGAGCAGGGCATTGACCAGAGTCCCGTCGGGATTCCCGGCGCCGGGGTGGACCACCAGCCCGGCGGGCTTGTCGACCACGATCAGGTGCTCGTCCTCATAGACGACGGTCAGCGGAATATCCTGCGGGCGGGCTTCCGCCTCGCTGGCCGGGGGAATTTCAATCGACCAGGCCGTGCCGGCGGCAGGCTTGGCCGAGACACTGGAGGCAGGCTTACCGCCAATGCTCACGCGCCCCTCGCCGACCAGCGCCTTCACCCGCTCGCGCGAAAGCCCGCTGGCGGTGCTCAGCGCCTTGTCCAGCCGCTCGCCGCCTGTTTCCAGCACGCCGGATATGATGTTCTGGCCCCCCATGGTTTTGGGAATGTGGGGATGAAATCGGATTGTTCCAGCCCTATTCGTCACTCCAGTGCAGGCTGGGGTCTCGGGCCGGATTGCGCTACTGGACCGGGGAGGCCGGCTTTCGCCGGCATGATGGCAGGAGAGACTGGGAGTGGGTCCTTCGACAAGCTCAGGACGGGCGGATGTGGAGGTGGCCAATGACGCACTCCAGACCATCCTTGCCGAGGCCGCCCGCGCCGCGCCGGAGGAGGCGTGCGGATTGCTGCTGGGCGCCGATGGCCGCATCATCGAAGCGCGCCCCGCCGCCAATGTCGCGCCGGACAGGGCGCGCCATTTCGAGATCGATCCTGCCGCGCTGATCGACGCCCATCGCAGCGAGCGGGGCGGGGGGGCGCAGCTGATCGGCTATTACCATTCCCACCCCTCCGGCCCGGCCGAGCCTTCGGCCACGGATCGCGAATGCGCGGCGGGTGACGGGAAAATCTGGGCCATTGCCGCGCAGGGGGCAGTGCGCTTCTGGCGGGATGGGGCTGGTGGTTTCGAACCGCTTTCCTGCACGCTGGTCCGGGCGTAGTCTCGCAGGCGATGCACAGCCTGCCCGCCTTTCTTGCCAACGGGGATTCCTCCCGCCGCCCGTGCCTGCTAGGGCGTGGTTAAAAGGGGCCTTCGAGTTTTCTCGCGGCACCCTGTCAACATTGTCAACTTCGCCAGAAAACAGAGCCCGAACCAAAACATGACCACCTCTGCCATCGACCTTGCCAGCCTGCTCTGCTCGCGCCTGTGCCATGACATGCTGAGCCCGGTGGGCGCGCTGTCGAACGGGCTGGAGCTGCTGGCGGAGGAGAAAGACCCGGAAATGCGCGCCCGCTGCTTCGAGCTGCTGGAGCAGAGCGCGAAGATCAGCGCCGACAAGCTGAAGTTCTTCCGCCTCGCCTTCGGGGCGGCAGGCGGCTTTGGCGAGCAGGTGGACGTGGGCGAAGCGCGGCAGGTGATCGCGGCGCTGGCGGGCGACAGCGGGCGCATCACGCTCAACTGGGCCGTGCGGGAGCCGATGCTGCCCAAGCCGGCAGTGAAGCTGCTGCTCAACCTTGCCTCCATCGGCATGGATGCGCTGGTGCGCGGCGGTACGCTGGATATCGGCGCGGAACTGAACGGCGGGGCGAGCGAGATCGCCGTGCGCGCCGCCGGTCCGCGCATCGCCTTTGACGAAAGCATCGGCCGCGCGCTCAACGGCGCGCTGCCGCCGCAGGATCTTTCCAGCCGCACCGCGCCTGCCCATATGATGCACCTGCTGGCCAGCCAGGCCGGCGGCGGGGTGCAATATGCGCTGGGCGAGGATGCGCTGGTACTTGGCGCGGTGCTGCCGCACAGGTGAGCAGGGGGCTCAAGGGGTGACCGAAAACGAATTCGTCGATCGCGAAACACCCTCTCCCAACTGGAACGAGCGCAAGCTGCCCATCTCCATGGTGGTGCTCCACTATACCGGCATGCGCACCGGGGCCGAAGCGCTGGAGCGGATGTGCGATCCTTCGGCCGAAGTCAGCGCCCATTACATGATCGAGGAAGACGGCACCGTCTTGCGCCTGGTGCCGGAGGAAAAGCGCGCCTGGCACGCCGGGCGCAGCCTGTGGCGCGGAATCACCGATGTGAATTCCGCCAGCATCGGGATCGAGCTGGTCAATCCCGGCCATGAATGGGGCTATCGCCCCTTCACCGAGGAGCAGATGAGCGCGCTGATCCCCTTGCTGGCCGATATCAAGGTGCGGCACGACATTCCGCGCGCCAATATCGTGGGCCATTCCGACATCGCGCCTGCGCGCAAGGACGATCCGGGCGAATTGTTCGACTGGGAAACGCTCGCCGCGCTGCATCTGGTGCTGAGGACGCCGAAAGTGACGCTGGGCTCGCCATTCGAGAACGACGGCGCCTTCATGCTGGGGCTGGAACGCTTCGGTTACGACATCTCCGATGGCCGCGCGGCGGTGCGCGCTTTCCAGCGCCGCTGGCGCCCGCGCCGGATCGATGGCGAGATAGATGGGGAGCTTGGCGCGATCCTGTTCGGTTTGCTCTTGGATCGTGACCGCGGCTTGACTAGATAGGGGCCGCCAGGGGGCCGGGCAGCCGCGTCCTTCGACAAGCTCAGGATGAGCGGGTCGGAGGCCGAGGAAAGTCCGGGCTCCACGAGACAAGGGTGGCGGGTAACGCCCGCCGGGCGAGGGACTTGCTCCCGAAGCTCAGGGAAAGTGCCACAGAGAGTATACCGCCGATGGAGGGAAACCTCACAGGCAAGGGTGAAAGGGTGCGGTAAAAGCGCACCGGGGCGCTGGTAACAGGGTCCGCATGGCAAACCCCACCCGGAGCAAGACCGAATAGGGGCAACGCACCCCGGATTCGTCCGGGGCAGGCTGGTTTCGAGCCGAGTTGCCCGGGTTGGTTGCTTGAGCCACGGAGCAATCCGTGGCCTAGATGAATGGCTGCCATCGGGGATACGGTCCGGAAATCGGATACCGTCCGCGATACAGAACCCGGCTTACAGGCCCCCTGGCAAATTATTCGAGGCCCGACAGACAGCTGCCACCGGGCAGGGCGGGAACTGGCGGTTTGTGCCCCAAAATCGCCGTCCGGAATGCAGATCGCCCGGGCTGAAAGCTGACTGTTGGGACAGGAGAACGTTGCGGACATGGCGTATATCGTCATCCCAGCGAAAGCTGGGATCGCTGTCGGCTAGATCATCCGCTCGAAAAGATCGTCCCAATCGGGATTGGCGCTTTCGATCAGCTCGATCTTCCACGCGCGCTTCCATGCCTTAAGCGCTTTTTCCCGCATGATGGCAGACTGAATATCGGCGTGCTGCTCCACATGGATGAGCCGCTTGATGCCGTATTTCCGGCAGAATGCCGATCCCGATCCGTCGCGATGCTGCATCCTCCGCCTCGCCAGATCAGCGGTCACGCCGATATACAGCACCCCATTGGGCTTGTTGGCGAGAATATAGGTCCAGGCGCTCATCCCACCGGCTCACTTCGTCGAGAGCGATCCCAGCTTTCGCTGGGATGACGAGTTCATTGTTGCCCGCTTCCCGCCCTCAAATCCGCCGTTCAGCCCAGCCGATCAGCCCCTGCCAATACTCACATAAGTGAAGCCCGCCGCGCGGATTTCCGCCGGTTCGTAGACATTGCGCAAATCCACCAGCACCGGGGCCTTGGCGATCTGCTTCACCCGGGCGAGGTCCAGAGCGCGGAAGGCATCCCATTCGGTGACGATCACGATGGCGTCCGCGCCCTCGATCGCCTCATAGGGGCTGGCCACCATTTCCACTTCCGGCATCAGCGGGCGGGCCTGCTCCATGCCTTCGGGGTCATAGGCGGCCACATGCACCCCGGCGTCGATCAGCGCCTGCGCCACCGCGATGGAGGGGCTGTCGCGCATGTCGTCCGTATTGGGCTTGAAGGTCAGGCCCAGCATGGCCACGCGCTTGCCGCGCACGCCATTGCCTTCCGGCCCGCCGCCGCCCAGCGTTTCGATCACCTTGCGGCCCATGGCGCGCTTGCGGCTGTCGTTCACTTTCACCACCGCTTCGACGATGCGGGTGGGGCTGTCGTAATCCTCTGCCGTCTTGAGCAGGGCCAGCGTATCCTTGGGGAAGCACGACCCGCCATAGCCGGGGCCGGCGTGGAGGAATTTGGGCCCGATGCGGTTGTCCAGCCCGATCCCGCGCGACACGTCCTGCACGTCGGCGCCGACCTTCTCGCACAGATCGGCCATTTCGTTGATGAAGGTGATCTTGGTCGCCAGGAAGGCATTGGCGGCATATTTGATCAGCTCGGCCGAGCGGCGGCTGGTGAACAGGATCGGCGCCTTGTTGAGGAACAGCGGGCGATAGACCTCGCTCATCACCTGGCGGCCGAATTCGTCTTCCGCGCCGATCACGATGCGGTCCGGCCGTTTGAAATCGCCGATGGCGGCGCCTTCGCGCAGGAATTCGGGGTTGGAAACCACGGCGAACTGCACGCCGGTGCCGGATTCGCGGATGATCCGTTCCACCTCGTCGCCCGTGCCGACGGGCACGGTGGATTTGGTGACGATAGTGGCGGGGGTCTTGAGATTGGCGCCCACTTCGCGCGCCACTTCATAGACGAAGGTCAGGTCCGCATGGCCGTCGCCCCGGCGCGAGGGAGTGCCCACCGCGATGAAGATCGCACTGGCGCCGTCCATCGCTTCGGCAATATCGTTGGTGAAGGACAGGCGGCCGGATTTCACATTGGCGCCGACCAGTTCGGCAAGGCCGGGCTCGTAGATCGGCATAACGCCGTTCAGCAGCGCGTCGATCTTGGTCTGGTCCTTGTCCACGCAGACCACGTCATGGCCGAAATCGGCAAGGCAGGCTCCGGAAACCAGGCCGACATAGCCTGCCCCAACCATGGCAATCTTCATTCTGCTTCAGCCTTCCTGTCGAGCGTGACACTCTGTGTGACCACGCCCTTCTTCTTCTTGACCTTGGTCTCGATGAACCGCCGCCCGGTGCCCTCCAGTACGAGCGCGGTCAAGCGTCCCGTGTTGAAGGCGCCTGTATCGATGCCGATCCTGTTGGGGCGGATCACCACCTGGTCGGTAATGGTGTGGCCATGGACCACGATGTGCGAATGCGGCTCCAGATGCGAAAGGAACGGCTCGCGAATCCAGCGCATGTCCTGCCCCTGCTGCTGCTTCAGGGCGATGCCGGGCGCGATCCCGGCATGGACGAAGGCATAATCGCCGATCACCACGATTTCTTCGAAGGTGCGGATGAACTGCAGATCTTCCGCCGGGATATGTCGCGCCATCAGATCCTGCAGGGCCGTCATTTCCGCCCTGGTGCGCGCGCGCGGCTGGATGCCGTAGCTCAGCAGGGTCTCGCGCCCGCCGAAGCGCAGGAAGTGGCGCAGCACATCGGTGCGCTTGAAGCTCTCGAGGAACATCTCCTCGTGATTGCCGGCCAGGATGTGCAGGTCGCGCGTCTTCTGCCATTCGCGTGCGCGGGCCAGAACGCCGGCGCTGTCGGGGCCGCGATCCACCAGATCGCCCAGCAGGATCACGGTGCTGCGCAGGCGGCGGCCTTGGGAATCGTCCCGCTCGATCGCCTCGATCATGGCCTCGAACAGGTCCAGCCTTCCGTGGATGTCGCCCACGGCATAGATCCGCCTGCCCACGGGGACCGAGGGCTCCTTGTTCCCCGGCGGGAGGGAGAAAAGCTTGCGGAGAGTCTGGATCATGGCGTTGGGCACGATTTAAGGTCCACCTCGCGCTCTGCAAGCCGCTCTGCGTCCATATGGCCGAATCGGAAGCCCGTTCGGAATATGTGATGCTAAAAATCCACAGTAGTGCGAATTTTATGTGACACTTGGTAATATGCCTTGTGCGGTGCAGCACCGCTGGGCAAGTTAATTGCGCAAACGGCAGGCCAGCACGCTCAACGATGCAGCCGCTGTTTACGCAGGTGGGACGAGGCCAAACCAAGTTATTAAGGGAACTTGCCATGCTTACGTCCGTCCGCAGCCTGATGGCTGCTACCGTCCTCGCCGGTGCCGCATTCGCTGCCACTCCCGCCATGGCGCAGGATGAAGAAACCCCCATCGTCACCGTGACCGGCAATGTTGCGCTGGTGACCGACTATCGCTTCCGCGGCGTCGGCCTGTCGGGCGGCGATCTCGCCATCCAGGGCGGCATCACGCTGAACACCGCTCCGGGCTTCTATGTCGGCGCATGGGCTTCGTCGCTCGCTGACAGCCCCGCTTATGGCGAAATCGAACTCGATCTCGTCGCTGGCTGGGCCGGTGAAGTGACCGACGGCGTCGGCATCGATGTGGGTGCGACCTACTATCTCTACCCGTCGAACACCGTCGATCCGGCTGACGTCTTCGAACTGTATGCCAAGGTGAAGCCGACCATCGGCCCCGTGGCCCTGACCCTGGGCGTTGCCTACGCTCCGAGCCAGGACTCGCTGGACTTCGGCGTCGGCCTGCCTGACGACAACATCTACCTCTCGGCTGACGCGGCGATCGGTATTCCGTCGACCCCGCTGACCCTGAACGGCCACGTGGGCTACACCGATGGTGCGCTCACCTACACTGCCGACAGCAAGGCCTGGGACTGGTCGGTTGGCGCATCGCTGACCGTGCTGGGCAACGTCTCGCTGGGCGTGAGCTACATCGGCGTCGAAGCCGACGCTCCGCTCAAGGACGTTTCGGGCTTCACCGACGACACTGTCGTTGGTTCGCTCAGCGTCAGCTTCTAAGCTGTAGCGGCCTTCGGGCTGCGCGGTTTCGAACCGAAAAGAAAGGGCCCGCACCGGAAACGGCGCGGGCCCTTTTCTATATGCGTCAGGTTGCTTTGAGCGCGCGTCAGGTGCCTTTCAGCACACGCCAGCCATTCGCTTCAACGCAGGATATGGGCGCCTCAGCGCAGGTAGAAATCCACCGTGGTGACGACGCGGACCTTCTTGAACGGCGTGTCAGACACGCCCCAGCCGCCGCCCTGATCGCCATCGCGCGCCTCGATCGAGAAATAGCCCTGGGTCGCGCTCTTGATCCCGCCGACGCTGGTGCCGCTGTCTTCCGCGAATTGTTCGGCAGAAGAGCGCGCATCCTTCGTCGCCTCGGCCACCATTTCCGGCTTGATCGCATTGAGCTTGGTGAAGGTGTAGGCCATGCCCGATCCTTCCTCCAGCATCACGCCCTGGCGAACTAGCTCGAACTGGCGGCGCACCGCATCCTGCGCGCGCTTGATATCGTGGCTGCGCAAAGTCATCCGCTGACGCACGGTAAACTGCGGAATTCCGTTATTGATGTAGCTGGAAACATTCACCGCCGTGGGCTCCAGCGCATCTTGCGGGAAGCCCAGTTCCTTGAAGAACGTTTTGATCTGCGAAGTATCGCGATCGACTTCCGCCTGCGCCTGGCCCAGGTTCTCGGCCGTGGAGGAATAGGAGATCGTCCAGGTGGCCAGATCCGCAGTCACATCGCGCTCGGCAAGTCCGCGCACGGTTACCGAACGGTCCGCTTCCTTGGCGCGGGTCAGCCCGTCGCCCAGCAGATAGCCGCCCGCGATCAGGCCCACGGCAAGGATTGTTGCGCTGCCGAGCAAGAGCCGGGCATCCGTCCTGTGCCAGAAAGCGGTGGCGGGGGCAGGGGGTTCTTCGTTAGGGTCGTCACTCATGGCAGGCATCCTCGTTGAGTCCGGGGAGCGGACGATGAACGGATGCCATTTTGCCGATGAACCGTGTTTGAATAGCGATGAATGGAGTAAAGCGTGGTCAAATATCTCCACAGCATGATCCGGGTAAGCGATCCCGATGCGACGGTGGCCTTCTTCAAGCTGCTGGGGCTGGAAGAAACCCGGCGCCTGGAAAACGACAAGGGCCGCTTCACGCTGATTTTCCTGGCCCCTCCGGGGCAGGATGCCGAAGTCGAGCTGACCTATAATTGGCCGGCCGAGGGCGAAGAGGGCGAGAAGTACACCGGCGGCCGCAATTTCGGCCACCTCGCCTATCAGGTCGACAATATCTACGAGACCTGCCAGCGCCTGATGGACGCCGGGATCACGATCAACCGCCCCCCGCGCGATGGCCACATGGCCTTTATCAGGACGCCTGACGGCATTTCCGTCGAGCTGCTGCAGGATGGCCAACTCGAGCCGCAGGAGCCCTGGGCCAGCATGGAAAACACCGGCAGTTGGTGAGCCGCCCCGCCTGACGGGTTACGCGGCCTCTGCGGTTTCCTTCGAGGAAAGGCGCAGCACCGCGTAACCCAATATGGCCGAGATCAGCGATCCGGCCAGAATGCCGATCTTCGCCTCCTCGATCAGCAGGCGATGGGTCGGGAACGCCAGTTCGGCGATGAAAAGGCTCATGGTGAAGCCGATTCCGCACAGCACCGAGGTGCCCCAGATCTGGGCCCAGTCGGAATTTTCCGGCCGCTTCGCGATGCCAAGCCTGTCAGCCGCCACGATGCAGGAAAAGATCCCGATCTGCTTGCCCAGCACCAACCCTGCGCCCACCGCCAGCGGTAGCGGAGCAAGCGCTTCCTTCAGGCCGATCCCCGCAAGCGCCACCCCGGCATTGGCGAAGCCGAACAGGGGCACCACCAGATAAGCGTTCCAGCCCACCAGCGCATGTTCCATGGTTTCGAGCATGGTGGAACCGTTCCGTTCCCGCATCGGTATGGCCAGTGCCGCCACAACGCCCGCGATGGTGGCGTGAATGCCCGAATTGAGCACGCAGAACCACAATACCAACGCACCAAGGATATAGGGTGCCATGGCGCTCACCCGCATCCGGTTGAGGGCGTAGAGCCCCGCGAAGACTATCAGCGAGGCGATCAGCCAGGCAAAGTCGAGATTGGCGGTGTAGAAGACGGCAATCACCAGCACCGCGCCGATATCGTCCACGATCGCCACGGTCAGCAGGAACAGGCGCAGCGATGCGGGCACGCGGCTGCCCAGCAGGCCGATCACACCCATGGCGAAGGCGATGTCGGTCGCCGCGGGAATGGCCCAGCCGCTTTGCAGGCGCGGATCGCCGCCCGCGATCAGCATGAACACCGCCGCCGGCACGGCCATACCTGCGATGGCTGCCATAACCGGGAGGCGCCGCTGCTTTGCATCGGCAAGATTACCGGCCACGATCTCGCGCTTCACCTCCAGCCCGACGACGAAGAAGAACACCGCCATCAGTGCGTCATTGATCCACAGATGCACCGAATTGAGCTTGGAAATCGGCGTCCATGCCAGCGGATCGTGGAAGAAATCGTGGTAGACATGGGCGAGCGGCGAATTGGCGACGAGGACGGCCAGCACCGCAATCGCGATTAGCAGCACGCCTTCGAAGGCATCGCTGACAAACAGGGCGCGAAATGGACGGACTGCGGTACGGAGGAGAGAGCGTTGCTGTTGCATGGATTGACCATTTCCGATGGGGAGGGCCGATGCAAGCAAATGCGGACGGTTTCGGACATTTCTCGCATTGCGGACCCGATGCTTGCCTACTAGCGTCGATCCATCGGGGAATCGGGGGTCGCATCAGTGGATTGGGGGGCTTTTGCGCTGCTGGACTGGCTCGCGCTTGCGGAGCATGAGCTGCTGCTGTTCGCGGGCTGCTTCTTCCTGATCGGCGCGCTTGACGAATTGGCTGTCGACGCAATCTGGGGCTGGCTGAAGCTGACCGGGCGCGCGAGGACGGGCGAGGTCGACCGCGCGGCGGAACGCGGCAGGCCATTGTCGGGCCGCGCCGCCGTTCTGATACCCGCCTGGCGCGAGGCGGAAGTGATCGGGGCCACCATCTCCCACGCACTGTCCGCCTGGCCGCAGGAAGAAATGACCCTGTATGTCGGCTGCTACCGGAACGACCGGGCGACCGTTGAGGCGGTGATGGCCGCCGCGCGCGGGGACCACCGGCTGCGGCTGGTGCTGCATGACCGCGACGGACCGACCACCAAGGCCGATTGCCTCAACCGGCTCTATCGCGCGCTCGCCGATGATGAGCGTCGTCGCGGGGGCGAGCCCTATCGCATGGTACTGCTCCACGATGCGGAGGACATGGTCGATCCGGCCGCCCTCTCTGTGCTGGACCGTGCGCTCGACCGGGCCGATTTCGTCCAGATACCCGTGCGGCCGGAACCGCAGGCGGCATCGCGCTGGGTGGCAGGACATTATTGCGAGGAATTTGCCGAGGCACACGGGAAAGCGATGGTGGTGCGCGATGCATTGTCGGCCGGCTTGCCGGCGGCGGGCGTCGGTTGCGCCTTCGCCCGGCCGATCCTCGCCCTGCTTGCGCAGAACCGCCCTGAAAATGACGGCCCCTTCGCGGTCGACAGCCTGACCGAGGATTACGAACTGGGTATCCGCGTCAAGGTTGCCGGTGGAAAGGCCCGCTTCCTGCGCGTGCGGGGTGATGACGGGCAATTGGTGGCGACCCGCGCGTGTTTTCCCGCCAGCCTTGGCCCCTCGGTGCGCCAGAAGACGCGCTGGGTTCACGGCATTGCTTTCCAGGGGTGGGACAGGCTCGGCTGGAGCCCGCATCCGGTGGAACTGTGGATGCGCATGCGCGACAGGCGAGGTCCGCTCACCGCCATCGTGCTTGCAGCTGGCTATTTGCTGCTGGCGATTGCGGCAGTCCTGTGGACGGCCGAATGGCTGGGGTATGGCCGCCATTGGTTCGACGATCCTGTGCTTGAGCTGCTGGTGGTCGTCAATTTCGCCAGCTTCCTGTGGCGCGCGGCCATGCGCTTCGCTTTCACCGCGCGCGAATATGGCCCCGGTGAGGCATTGCGGGCTGTCGCCCGGATTCCGGTGGCGAACATCATCGCGATCATGGCAGGCAGGCGCGCCCTGTTCGCCTATATCGGCAGTCTTGCAGGGGCAGCCCCGGCTTGGGACAAGACGCATCATCATGCCCATCCGGCCGTCACTGCGAAGGAACTCGCGGCATGAGCGTGTACAGGCGCCCTCGCGGGCATCCGGTTCTGGTGCTGTTGCTGGTTCTTGGGGGCTGGGTCGCCATGCGCGGGGCATTGTGGGAAACGCCCCGATTGCAGGCTGCGCAGGCCTTCGGTGTTCCGGCGATGGCGCCGCCGCCCTTTGCCGCAGGGCCGGCCTCCGTCGCTTCGCCTTCTTCCGTGGCGCCCGCTGCCGCACCACCGGCACTCGTCTATGTTGTGGCGGACCCCAACGTCGGATTGCTGGAGCGGCTGATCATGCGGCTCGGATTTGGTCGGCCGGCGCCTGCGATGATGGTGCAGGAGATGGCGCCGCAGGGCATGACAGGGCAGGGCATGGCGATGGGGCCGGGCTGGCCGGTGCAGCAGGCGCAGCCAGCGGGCGGAGGACTTCTGCCCTGGTCCTATTCCCTCGCTGGTGGTCTTCCCGGCATTCAACCGGCGCCTGCCGAAGCTACGCCCCAAAATGCGCCGTTCCAGCCGGTCGCGCTGGCGGCTGAGGCCGCTCCTCTGCGCCGCTGGGCCGCCGATGGCTGGGCTATGCTGCGCCGGGATACCACTTCCGCGCTTACGTCGGGCAAGGGTAGCTATGGTCAGAGCCAGGCAGGCACTGTGCTGCGTTATCGCGTAATTCCCACCAGTTCCTACAGGCCCGAACTCTATGCCCGCGTCAGCCAGGCGCTGGGCGGGGCACAGGAAGTGGAAGGAGCGCTGGGCGCCTCCGTGCGGCCACTGCCCAAGATTCCGGTCACCCTCGCTGCTGAGGGGCGGGTTACCCAGATTAACGGGCGCACCTCCATCCGGCCCGCCGCCTATGCCGTCGGACAGTTGCCCCGTGTGGACTTGCCATTGGGCATGAAGGCAGAGGCCTATGCGCAAGCCGGCTACGTGTGGGGCGATTATTCGAGCGCCTTTGTGGATGGACAGGCGCGCGTGGAGCGTCCGGTGGTCAAGATCGGCACGCTGGAAGTGAATGGTGGCGCAGGCATGTGGGGCGGGGCGCAGAAAGGCGCGGCGCGGCTGGATGTGGGGCCGACCGCTTCGGTCTATGTGCCGGTGGGCAAGATGGGCTCGCGCGTGTCGGTGGACTGGCGCCTGCGGGTCGCGGGGGAGGCGGAGCCCTCCGATGGTCCTGCCGTCACGCTGTCGACGGGCTTCTGACACAGCCTTCCACCTGATTTTGGCGGAATTTCGGGCACTGCGCCTTTAATCCGCCGCAGGGCTGCGGTAGGCGGGGACATGGATGTGTACCTTCCCATCGCCAATCTGGCGGTCAACGGTCTGGTGATCGTTGGCCTGGGGGCGTTGACGGGCATCCTGTCGGGTATTTTCGGGGTTGGCGGGGGCTTTCTGACTACGCCGCTGCTGATCTTCTATGGCGTGCCGCCAACGGTCGCGGCGGCCAGCGCGGCAAGCCAGGTGACCGGTGCCAGCGTATCGGGTGTGCTGGCCCACACGCGCCGGGGCGGGGTGGATTACCGCATCGGCGCGGTGATGGTGGCTGGCGGCGTGATCGGCAGCGGGATCGGCGCGGTGCTGTTCCGCGTGCTGGAAGCGATCGGCCAGATCGATACGGTTATCAACATCCTCTATGTCGTGTTGCTGGGCACGATCGGTTCGCTGATGATGCGCGAAAGCATCCAGACGATCCGGGCCATGCGCAGCGGCACCGCGCCGCCCGCGCGCAAGCGGCGGCATCATCCGCTGGTGGCCAGTCTGCCGCTGCGCTGGCGCTTCTATCGTTCGGGCCTTTACATCTCCCCGCTTGCGCCGCTGATCCTCGGGATTGTGACCGGGATCATGACGATGCTGATGGGCGTGGGCGGCGGGTTCATCCTGGTGCCCGCCATGCTCTACATTCTGGGGATGAGCGCCAATGTCGTGGTCGGCACATCGCTGTTCCAGATATTGTTCGTCACCATGGTCTCCACCATGATGCATTCGCTCACCACCAAGGCGGTGGACATGGTGCTGGCGGGGCTGCTGCTGGTGGGGTCGGTAACCGGCGCGCAATTGGGGGTTAAATTCGCGCAGAAGGCGAAGCCTGTCTATCTGCGGCTGGCGCTGGCGGCCATCGTGCTCGTCATCGCGCTACGCATGGCCTTCGGGTTGGGCGTGCAGCCGGACGAAATCTATACGGTGGTGCCGCTATGATCCGCCGGGCTTCCTCGATCCTGCTGGCGCTGGCCGCCTTCTTTGCCCTTTCGGGGCAGCGCGATCCGATTCTTGTGCCGGAGGTTTCGCAGCACGAGATTCAGGTGCGGCAGGGGTTCACCGGCACGGAACTGCTGCTCTATGGCGCGATCCTCGATCCCAGCGGCATCCGCGCCGGCCGGGATTACGATATTGTGGTGGTCCTGAAGGGGCCGACCCAGTCGATCCGCCTGCGTGAAAAGCAGAAGATCGCGGGCGTGTGGGTCAATGCCGATAGCAGCGATTTCCGCTCCGCCCCCTCCTTTTTCGCCGTCGCCAGTTCGCGGCCGATCAAGGATATTGTGGATGACCGTACCGCCGCAATCTACGAATTGGGGCTGGATTGGCTGCAGCTTTCGCCCATCGGTGCGATCGACCCTGAAGAGCAGGCACGCTTTGCCGCCGGGCTGGTGGATTTGCGCACGCGTGAAGGGCTTTACAAGCAGAACGAGAAGGGCGTGTCGGTGAGCGAGCAGGTGCTGTATCAGGCGCGCATCGCGCTCCCCTCCAGCGTGCAGACCGGTACTTATACAGCGGAAACCTTCGCCATCACGCGCGGGCGGGTGGTGGCATCGGCCGTGTCGCGGGTGGAAGTGCGCAAGCTGGGCTTCGAACGCTTCATCGCCCTGTTCGCGGAAGACCAGCCCTTCTTCTACGGGATGATCGCCTGCGCACTATCGGTGCTCATGGGCTGGATCGCGGGCCGCCTCTTCGCCTTGGTCTAAGGCGCTCTCCAATTGCAGCATTGACGCGATTTTAACGTCATTTTCCTATCTGCAAGGCTCCTGTTTCATGAGCAATGCCACTGCGGGGGCCAAATGACCGACCTGGACAAGCAGTATTTCCGATCCGTCCAGCCTGCCGAACCGCCGCAGGATCTGAGCCGCGCCATGCCTTCGGCGTCTTCCCAACAGGCGGCGCCCCAGGCGACCGCTCCGCAGGCCCCCCCTCAGCAGTCAGCGCCCCAGCGCGCGGCTGCGACCGTCAGCGAGAACGCCAGCCAGCCCATCGGGGTGGTACTGGAAATCGCCGGTTCCAGCTCGCAGATCGCGCTCGATCTCGAACGGCTGAACGAATGTGCGGAGGATGCCGATCCCTCCATCGCGCTGGCCGGGCAGGTAGGCAGCCAGATCAAGATCCGCGTTCCGGGCGGCTGGCTGTTGGCCAGCGTGCGCAACCAGCGGCAAGACCGGCGTTCCGGAACCGCCAGTATCGTGGCCAATATCGACTTTCTGGGCGAAGGCGAGGAAGAGCGGCTGACCGGCCGCATCCACGGCTTCCGCCGCGGCGTTACCCGCTATCCCATTCCCGGCGCGCTGATCTATCCCGCCACCAATGCGGACTTGAGGCAGATCTATGCGTCCGACGGGCGCTCCGCGATCCAGGTCGGCACGGTCTATCCCACCAGTGATATCCGCGCAGGGATTTACGTCGATGCGATGCTGGGCAAGCATTTCGCCCTGCTCGGTTCGACCGGTACGGGTAAGTCGACCAGCGCGGCCCTGATCCTGCACCGCATCTGCGAGGCGGCGCCGCAGGGCCACATCGTGATGATCGATCCGCATGGAGAATATTCCGCGGCCTTCCGCGCCACCGGCGTGATCTACGACGTTTCGAACCTGCAGATGCCCTATTGGCTGATGAATTTCGAAGAACATTGCGAAGTGTTCCTGAAATCCACCGGCAATGCCTTCCAGGAAGATGCGGACATTCTGGCCAAGTGCCTGCTGGAGGCGCGCGGCAAGAACCGGCTGGCCGAGAGCATGGGCAAGATCACGGTGGATTCGCCGATCCCCTATCTCCTTTCTGACCTGACCAACATCATCCAGAACGAGATGGGCAAGCTGGATAAGGCGACCTCATCCGCGCCCTATATGCGGATCAAGACCAAGGTCGACGAGCTCAAGGCCGATCCGCGCTATCAGTTCATGTTCTCGGGCATGCTGGTGGGCGATACGATGGCGGAATTCATCGCCAAGATTTTCCGCATGCCTCCCTCGGGCCGGCCGATCTCGATCATCGACGTGTCGGGCGTGCCTTCGGACATCACCTCCACCGTGGTGGCGGTGCTATCCCGGCTGGTGTTCGATTTCGCTATCTGGGGCCGCGAGGAAAAGCAGCGCCCGATCCTGCTGGTGTGCGAAGAAGCGCACCGCTACGTGCCGAACGAGAAGAATGCCGACGGATCTTCCGTGGGCCGCATCCTTTCCCGCATCGCCAAGGAAGGCCGTAAATACGGCGTTTCGCTGGGCCTCATCACGCAGCGTCCGTCGGACCTTGCGGAAGGCGTGCTATCCCAGTGCGGTACGATCATTTCCATGCGCCTCAACAACGAGCGCGACCAGAGCTTCGTGAAGGCGGCAATGCCCGAAGGCGCGCGCGGCTTCCTCGATTCGATCCCCGCGTTGCGCAACCGCGAATGCATCATCGTGGGCGAAGGCGTGGCGATCCCGATCCGCGTTTCCTTCGACAATCTCGAGGAATCCAAGCGTCCGGCTTCGGAAGATCCCAGCTTCGTCGAGCTGTGGCGCCAGTCCGGCGGCGAAGAGGATATGGTGCAGCGCGTCGTTCAGCGCTGGCGTTCGCAGGGGCGGTGAATTCCGCTCAGGCGAGCCCTGCAGGCCCACCTGAACGAAATTCCATTCAGTCCGGGGCGGAGCCCATCAAACCGAAGGCGTATATCGCCCGGCCGGCTCTCCGCTGGCCTGCGCTTGTTCGGATGCCTCTTCCTCGCTTTCGGGCTGGGCGACTTCCCGCCATGAGGAATAGTGGTAGAACCACCAGCCCAGCACCAGCCCCGCAAAGGCACCCACTGGGAAGCTGAACCAGATCGCATCCGCGCCCAGCCAGTCATAGGTCAGCCAGTAGAAGCCCAGGCGCACCGGATAGAGCGCGATGGCGATGATGATCAGCGGCACCATCACCGCGCCGCCCGCCCGCATGGTGGCGGAATAGACCATGGTCACGCCGAAGAAGATGAAGTTCCAACTGGCCAGCAACTGGATATGCCTGCCCAGCGGCACCGCCGGGCTGTCTGGCCCCAGGAACAGGCCCAGCGCCGGACGGTCGAGCAGCAGCAGCAGGATAGTGAGCACGCCGGTCATCACGAAGTTCACGATCACGCCCGCGCGGGTGACATGGTCCAGCCGGTCCCACTTGCGCGCACCGATGAATTGCGCGGCCATCGCGCTCACCGCGCCGCCGATCGCCATGGCGGGCATCTGGATATAGGTGAACAGCTGCATCGCCGCGCCATAGGCCGCCGTCATCAGCAGCCCTTCGCGATTGACCAGCCCCACTACGATGATGCCCGCCGCGCTCATCACCAGCATCTGCGCGCCCATCGGCATGCCCTTGGTAATGATGAAGCCCAGTTCGTCGCGGCGCGGGCGCAAATAGGCGATCTCGCTGCCGCGCAGGCGCAGCGGCAGATCTTTGGCATAGACATAGGCGATCATCCCCACGAAGGAGATGAAGCTGGCCAGCATGGTGGCCACGGCGGAACCGGCGATGCCCATGGCCGGGATCGGGCCGAAACCGGCGATCAGCAGCGGGTTGAACACGGCATCGATCGCCACGGTCACCGCCATGAAGATCAGCGGCGTGCGCGAATCCCCGGTGCCGCGCAGCCCCATGGTGAGGATGATGGAGACCATCATGAACGGCATGGAGAGGAAGATGATCCGCAGATAGGTGAGCGCCAGCGGATAGGCGCCTTCGGGTGTTTTCAGCAGGGTCAGCAGGCCGGGCGCGACATACCAGCCCAGCGCCGCGATGGCGATCATCAGCACGCTGCAGAAGCCCACGGCCGAACCGAAGGTTCGCCTTGCGCCATCCACATCGCGCGCGCCGAAACGCTGGCCGATCTTCACCGTGCCCGCCATGCCGAAGCCGAAGGCCGCACTGGAGACGAGGAACATCACGATATTGGCATTGGCCGTGGCAGCCAGCGCCTCTTCCCCGATCAGCCGCCCAACCCAGATCGAATTGACGGTGCCCGACAGCGACTGGAGCACATTGGCCATCAGCGTGGGAATGCTGAACATGATCAGCGTGCGCAGGATCGGTCCCTGGGTAAGGTCGCCGCGCATCATGGGTTTTTGGCCGCCCTGAGGCGCGCCGGATTCAGAAGGGCCGTTCATGTGCCCCTACTGTCGCCAAAAAGCTGGATGTGCAACCTTTTGGACAGAGTCAAAGACTCGCCGATACAGATGTCCGCCAGCCATGCTTCGCGGGCTTCCAGCGTCTGCTGGTCGGTGCCTTCGCCCATCAGCATGATCCGCTCGCGCGGAATTGCGTGAAGTTCCGCCAGTGCCAGCACTTCGGCCACGTCTTCCACGCTGGCGACCACGAATTTGAAGGTGGCTTTCGGCTCCGCCACCCAGCCGGCGATCCGTTCGGGGATAAGCGCGAGTTCGGCCGGATTGCCGCTGTGGGAGAGCTTCGGGCTGACATTGTATTGCGCCACGAATCGGTCGAGCGCTTCGGCTGGCTTCACCGTGCCATTGGTCTCGATCTCCACCACGATGCCGGGCAGATGCTCCAGCATCCGGGCAAGGGCGGGGGCCTGCAGCAGCGGCTCGCCCCCGGTGATAACCAGCCGCTTCATCCCCAAAGCGGCGATGCGCGCGGCCACATCCTCTTCCGGCAGGGTGATCTGGTTCTCCGCCCGGTCGAAGGCGATTCCGTCACGGTGCGGGCGATTATCGCCGGTGAAGCGCCAGGTGTAGGCCGTGTCGCACCACACGCAGGCAAGGTTGCAGCGCGAGAGGCGCACGAAGGCGCAGGGCTTGCCCATGGAGGGGCCTTCGCCCTGGATCGAGGCGAAGATCTCCGGTTCGCCCGGCGTGGTGGTGGCAAGGGTTAGGGGCATCCTAAATCCTCCCCGAAACGGGGAGGGGGACCATGCGAAGCATGGTGGAGGGGCTGTTGCCCCGCCATGCAATCTTAGCGGTTCCGCGCGCCCGCACGTGCCCCTCCACCGGCCGTTGGCCGGTCCCCCTCCCCGTGCCGGGGAGGATCGGAAATGCCAGCCTCACCCCAACCGTTCCAAAGCCGCCGCCAGACGCTCTGCCTCGGCGGCGTGGTGGGCATGGTCGGCGCGGGCCTTCTCGACGGCCTCGGGCTTGGCCTTTTCGACAAAGGCCGGATTGCCCAGCCGCCCTTCGAGCGACTTGGCTTCCTTGCGCGAAGCCTCCAGCGCCTTGGCGAGGCGGGCCTTCTCGGCCTCGATGTCGATGATGCCTTCCAGCGGGATGACGAAGCTGTCGCCGCCAGCACCGATCTGCATCGCAGCGCCCGCAGGGGCGGGTGCGAAGTGGATGGCCGAGAGGCGCACCAATCGTTCGATCGCCGCCGCATTGGCCTCGATCACGCCCTTGCCGAGCGGGCTGGGCGCTTCGAGATAGGCTTCCAGCTTCGCGCCGGGGGCAATGCCCAGCTCGTTCTTGGCGGTGCGGATGTTGGAGGTGAGGGCGATCAGCCACTCCACTTCCGCCTTCGCCGCCGGATCGACCGCAGCGCCGGGCTCAGGCCATTTCGCCACGATCAGCTCATAGGGCCGCGTGCCTTGTGCGTTCCACAGCTCTTCGGTGATGAAGGGCATGAAGGGGTGGAGCATCACCAGGATCTGGTCGAGCACCCAGCCGGCGACGGCCTTGGTTTCCTCGTCAAAGTTGCCTTTGATTAGTTCGATGTACCAGTCGCAGAAATTGTCCCACACGAAGTGGTAGATGGCATTGGCCGCCGCGTCGAAGCGGAGTTCGGCCATGGCCTTGTCCAGCTCGGCCACGATTTCCACCACTTCGCCGATGATCCACTTGTTCACCGCGCTGGTCGCCGCAGGGGCCTCGATGGAGGTGGAGGCGCCGATGCCGTTGGCCTGGCAGAAGCGCGTGGCGTTCCACAGCTTGGTGGCGAAGTTGCGGTATCCTTCGACCCGCTTCTCATCCATCTTGATGTCGCGGCCCTGGCTTTCCATCGCCGCCATGAAGAAGCGCAAGGCATCCGCGCCATATTGGTCGATCAGGCCCAGCGGATCGATCACATTGCCCTTGGACTTGGACATCTTCGCCCCATCCGGCGCGCGGACGAGGCCATGGAGATAGAGCCGCTTCCACGGCACTTCCTTCATGAAGTGAATGCCCTGCATCGCCATGCGCGCATCCCAGAAGAACAGGATATCGAAGCCGGAGATCAGCAGGTCGTTGGGATAGTGCTTGGCCAGCAGCTCGGTCTGGTCCGGCCAGCCGAGCGTGGCGAAGGGCCACAGGGCGCTGGAGAACCAGGTGTCGAGCACGTCCGGATCGCGGGTAAGTACTACCGAGGTGAGTTGGCCATTGGATGTCCCGAAGCCAAATTCGCCGTTGCCACTCTCGGGCAGCACAACGTCGACTTCTGGCCCGTAGTAATCTTTGGCCAACGCAAGTGCGGCCTCATCAGTTTCCGCAACAAAAGCCTTGAAGATGGTCCTTGAGGTACGAGCGAACCCTGGCGTGGAAAAGCCTTCGGGGAAATCGAGGTCTGGTCCATACCAAGCCGGAATCCGGTGACCCCACCAGAGCTGGCGGGAAACGCACCAGGGCTGGATGTTTTCCATCCAGTTGAAATAGGTCTTCTCCCAGCTCTTGGGCACGATCTCGATCGCGCCGCTCCGCACCGCTTCCATCGCGGGCTGGGCGAGCGTTGCGGCATCGACATACCACTGATCGGTCAGCCAGGGTTCGATCACCACGCCGCCGCGATCGCCGAAGGGTGTCTGGATGGTGCGCGGTTCGGCATCGTGCAGAACCTCGTTGCCTTCCTTGTCTTTCGTCACATGCGGGATGAGGGAGCCCTGCTCCTTCATCCGCTGCACCACCAGCGTGCGCGCGTCGAAGCGGTCCAGCCCGAGGAATTCCTCCGGCACCAGACCGTCCGCCGTCTGCACCACGCAGGCATCGGCATCGAGCATGTTGAGCATCTGCGCCGGGGCGATCCCGGCACGCTTGCCCACTTCGAAGTCGTTGAAATCATGCCCCGGCGTGATCTTCACCGCGCCGCTGCCCAGTTCCGGATCGGCATGCTCGTCGGCCACGATGCGGAAGCGGCGGCCGGTGATCGGCTGGAGGATCTCCTTGCCGATGACGGATTGATACCGCGGATCTTCCGCATTCACCGCCACGGCCATGTCGGCCAGCATCGTTTCCGGGCGCGTGGTGGCGACTTCGATATAGTCCTGCCCGTTATCGAGCGTGACGCCATCGGCCAGCGGATATTTGAAGTGCCAGAAGCCGCCCTGAACCTCGCGGGTTTCCACTTCGAGGTCGGAAATGGCGGTCTTCAGCTTGGGGTCCCAGTTCACCAGCCGCTTGTCGCGGTAGATCAGGCCATCCTTGTGAAGGTCCACGAACACTTTCAGCACCGCGCGGGTGAAGTGCGGGTCCATGGTGAACTGCTCGCGGCTCCAGTCCATCGAGCAGCCGAGGCGGCGCAGCTGGCCGGTGATGCTGCCGCCGCTTTCGGCCTTCCATTCCCACACCTTCTCCACGAAAGCCTCGCGGGTGTAATTGGTGCGCTTGTCCTGCCGCTGCTCCATCTGGCGTTCGACCACCATCTGCGTGGCGATACCGGCATGGTCCATGCCCACCACCCACAGCGCATCCTTGCCGCGCAGCCGCTCGTACCGGACGACCACGTCCTGCAGCGTATTGTCCAGCGCATGGCCGATGTGGAGGCTGCCCGTCACATTGGGCGGGGGGTTTACGATAGTGAAGGGCTGCGCATCCGGGCGCTCGGGCCGGAACAGGCCGTTCGCTTCCCAGTGGGAATACCATTTCGCCTCGATGGAGGCGGGGTCGAAAGTCTTGTCGAGAGTGTCGTTCATATTGGCTTGGGCCTTTGCCAGCCGCGATTGTGCGGTGCAATGCCCAATGACTGGACATGCGGCCCCCGATCCGCCGTCTCGCCCTTGTCGCGGCACCATTTTGCCCGCATAGCTTACCCCATGAGGGAATGGGCGGACTTCACCGTTGAAACCGATGCCAGCGGCGGCAACCGGCTGGCGCTGACCGGTCCCTTGCTGATTTCCTCCATCGGCGTGCTCGACCGCAAGCTGCGCGACTGGCAGGAGCCGGTTGCCGAGGTAGACCTTTCGGGCGCCGGGCTGGTGGATACGGTGGGCGCCTGGATCGTGTGGCGCTTCGCGCGTGACAGCGGCGCGAAGATTACCGGCGCGAGCGAGGACGCCAGCCGCCTGATCGAAGCGGTGCAGGGTTCGCAGAGCGACGCGGAGATCGAACCGGAACGCCTGCCGCTGATTTCCCGTGTGCCGGCCGCTATCGGCAATCACGTGTATAATGGGGGCGTCGGCGTGGTCCGGCTGCTGGGCTTCCTGGGGGCGATCATCGTGGCCTTCGGTTCGCTGGTGATGCATCCCGGCCGGCTGCGCTTCGCCTCCATCACCCGCCAGTTCGAGCTGGTGGGCATATCGGCACTGTTCATCATCGGGCTGATGAGCTTCCTGATCGGCATCGTCATTGCGCAGCAGGGCGCGGTGCAGCTGCGGCAGTTCGGGGCGGAAATCTACACGGTGAACCTCACCGGGCGGCTGGCGATACGCGAATTGGGCGTGCTGATGACGGCGATCATGGTCGCGGGCCGATCCGGCTCCGCCTTCGCCGCGCAGATCGGCACGATGAAGCTGACCGAGGAAGTGGACGCGATGCGCACCATCGGCGTTTCCCCGATGGAGGCGCTGATCCTGCCGCGCCTGCTGGCGGCGGTGTTCATGATGCCGCTGCTGGGCTTCTATTCCGCCGGCCTCGCGATCATCGGCGGCGCGGTGATTTCCGATCTCACGCTGGGCATTCCCTTCGGCACGTTCCTCAGCCGCATTCAGGAAGTGGTGCCGATGCACGATATCTGGGTGTGCATGGTCAAGGCGCCGGTCTTCGGGCTGATCGTGGCGCTGGCGGGCTGTTATCAGGGCATGCAGGTGCAGGGCAATTCCGAGCAGGTGGGCCTGCGCACCACCATGGCCGTGGTGCAGGGCATCTTCATGGTGATCGTGCTGGATGCCTTCTTCGCCGTCTTCTTCACGGAAGTGGGCTGGGGATGAGCGAGGAGCAGATTCTTGCCAGGGTGCAGGGCCGCGCCCTGCCGTTCGATTCCGAACGCTACCAGGGGGATTATCCCGTGGTGGTGGAAGGTCTGGTCAACCGGTTTGACGGGCATACGGTGCATGACGGGCTGGATCTGAAGGTCCGGCGTGGGGAAGTGCTGGGCGTGGTGGGCGGATCGGGCACCGGCAAATCGGTGCTGATGCGCTCCATCATCGGGCTGCAGATACCTTCCGCCGGCGAGATAGAGGTCCTGGGCCACAAGGTGACCGACCTTGGCGATGGCCGCCAGGCCGATATCCGCTCACGCTGGGGGGTGCTGTTCCAGGGCGGCGCGCTGTTTTCCACTCTCTCCGTGGGGGAGAATGTGGAAGTGCCTCTGCGCGAATTCTATCCTGAGATTACGGGTCAATTGCGCCACGAAATCGCGCGCTACAAAGTGCGCCTGTCCGGCCTGCCTGACGAGGCGACCAATAAATTCCCTTCCGAGCTTTCGGGCGGCATGAAGAAACGCGCAGGGCTGGCGCGCGCGCTGGCGCTCGATCCGGAACTGCTGTTCCTGGATGAGCCGACCGCCGGGCTCGATCCGGTGGGCGCGGCCGCTTTCGACCGGCTGACCCGCGAACTGGCGGACGTGCTGGGGCTGACCGTGTTCCTCATCACGCATGATCTGGATACGCTTTACGAAATCTGCGACCGGGTGGCAGTGTTGGCCGATGGCAAGGTGATCGGCGTGGGCACCATCCCGGAATTGCTGGCGATGGATCACCCATGGATCCAGGAATATTTCAATGGCCCGCGCGGCCGGGCGGCGAAAGCCAGCCAGGACCGGGTGAAGTCGATGGACAAGCCTGCGGGCGGGGGGGCATAGACGGCCGATGGAAACGCGCGCGAACCATGTCTGGGTGGGTGCTGTCACCCTGTTCCTGCTGGCTGCGCTGGCGGCCTTCATCATGTGGGTCGCCGGCCTCAGCGGCTCGCAGAAGAAGGATTACGATATCTTCTTCAAGCAATCGGTCGATGGACTGGCCAAGGGTTCCAGCGTGACCTTTTCCGGCGTTCCGGTGGGCGAGATTTCCGAAATCGAGCTGTGGCCGAAGAATCCCGAATATGTCCGCGTGCGGATCAATGTGGGCAAGGATGTGCCGATCCTGCTGGGCACGGTCGCCACAGTCCAGTCGAGCTTCACCGGATCGTCCAAGATTCAGCTCGATGGTGCGCGTGAAGGCGCGCCGCAGATAACTTGCGAGAATACCAGCTGCCTGGAAGGCAAGCCCACGATCGCGGCCAAGCCCGGCGGGCTGGGCGAGATTCTGTCCAATGCCCCGTTGCTGCTGGAACGGCTGGCAACGCTGACCGAACGGCTGACCCAGCTGATGTCGGATGACAATCAGGCATCCATCGCCGGCATTCTCAAGAATACCCAGCGGCTGACCGACCATGTGGCCGATGCATCCCCCCAGATCGAGGCGACGTTGACCGAGCTGCAGGCCACCCTGCGCCAGGCGGCGGGCAGCCTCGCGGCTTTCGAAAAGACCATGGGCACGGCCGATGGCCTGCTGAAGAAGGATGGCGAACAACTGGCCAGCCAGCTGAGGGATACGCTGAAATCGGCCAAGGTGGCGGCGGAATCGCTGGATGCGACGCTGAAGAGCGCGCAGCCCGCCACGCGCCAGCTTTCCGAAAGCACGCTGCCCGCCGCGGAGGCCACTTTGCGCGATCTGCGCGAGGCGAGCCAGGCGCTGCGCAAGATCACCGAGAAGATCGACAATCAGGGCGCAGGAGCATTGTTCAAGGGCAACGACCTGCCGGATTATAAGCCATGAGGGATTCCGGAATGACGGTTAGGCACAAGGCCGGGCTGGCGGCCATCGCTCTGGCATTGATGCTGCCCGGCTGTGTCAGCCTTGGCGGTGCGGAGCCGCCGCCGACCCTGTTCACGCTCACCGCCGGCACGCCCGCGCCCGCCGGTCTCTCGGCCAATGGCACCGTGGCCCAGGCGCTGGCCGTGATCGAGCCCGATGCCCCCCAGAAGCTGGATGTCGCGCGCGTGCCGGTGCAGGTCGACGCCTCGACCATCGCCTATCTGAAAGACGCCGTGTGGGTGGAAAAGCCCGCGCGCCTGTTCGGCCGGCTGCTCACCGAAACGATCCGCGCGAAGCAGACCAGGCTGGTGGTGGAAGGCAGCGACAATGCCTATGCGGCGGCCACTCAGCTTTCCGGCCAGCTCAGCGAAATGGGCTATGATGCGCCCAGCAGTTCGGTGGTGGTGCGCTTCGATGCGGTACTGCGCCAGCCCGACGGCCAGATCCTCACTCGCCGCTTCGAAGCGAAGGTCGGCGGCGTGGCCCCCGATGCCGCCAGCGTCGCCCCCGCGCTGAACCAAGCGGCCAACACGGTCGCGGCCGAAGTGGCGGAGTGGATCGGGTAAGGCTCTCGGGGCGAGTGGCTTCAATGCACCGATTTGTGCCGGATGCTCCCAGGGTTCGACATTTGTAAACCTCCGCCTAGGTATAAACCTCTTCCTGGATAATGCCCGACGTTCCGCAGGACGCCGAACGTCACATCGGGGGTAGAGGCATTGATTGGAATCTTGCGCAGCAGGTCGTTGCGGTTCTGGGTGGCCATGGGGATGGTCATTGCCATCGTCCCCCTGTTCATTTCGGCCGTGGGCGGCTTTCTCCTCCTCAATCGCGGGGTGATCGCGCCGTTTGACGATGTTGCGCTGCGTCAGCGGGAGCAAAGTGCCCCGATCCAGCATCTGCGCCTGCTTGTCTGGGAAACCCTGCCCCCGGTGGACGAATTCGCGGAGAAGCAGAATCACGTTGCCCCTCCGACCTATCGCGCCGTGCGGGAAGAGATCGAAGCGGAATTCGCCCGGCTGGCGGAGGCTCTTCAGGGGGAACCCGCAACACTGGCCCTGCTCGAACGGGCGCGGGAGAACTGGACCCTTGCCGACCGCCACGCAACGGACATCATTTCCGTCGTGACCCCGGCCAGCCAGGATGAAACCGCCGCAACATTGCAACGATTCCACGGCCAGGTGGAGGCCACCAATGACAAGCTGACCGGCGTTTATGACCGGATCGGCAAGAAGATCAGCGACGATCACGATGCGGCATTGCGCTCTTACGATAGATCGATCTGGGTGGCGGGGATCGCCGGCGTCTTTTCGCTCCTCGCCATGGCGGTCGGCGTACTGATCGTGGGGCGCATATTGTCCGCCAGCGTGGATCGTCTGGTAAAGGGCGCCGTCCGCTTTGCCGAGGGCGACCGCCAGCACCGGATAGAGATTGCCCTCCCTCCCGAACTTCACCGGGTGGCCGAAGAATTCAACGACATGATCGGCCGGATACATGAATCGGAGGAAGCCCTCTCCAGGCTTGCCCATCACGATACGTTGACGGGGCTTGGCAATCGCCGTTCCTTCGACGAGGCGTTCCGCGAAGCACAGGATCGCGAGAAGCGGCATGGCGAGCAGGCTGCATTGCTTGCGATCGATATCGATCATTTCAAGCGCATCAACGACCGGTTTGGCCATGGCGTGGGCGACGAGGTGTTGCGAACGATTGCCGGCATCATGCTTTGCAATGTCCGCCCCGCCGACAAAATTTTTCGTATCGGCGGTGAAGAGTTTGTGGCGCTACTGCCTGCAGCTGGCACCAATCAGGCACGAGAAGTCGCGAACCGTATTCGCGAAGCGATCTCCTCCACGCCCGTCCCCGTCGATGACGGTACGATTGACGTTTCCGTGAGCATCGGGGTGGCGACCACAGACCAGGCGCGCGAGCAGGACGAGTTGATGAAACTGGCCGACATGGCCCTCTATGAAGCAAAGAAGGCCGGCAGGAATCGCGTTGTCGTGGGCGGGGAAAGCCAGGCCGCTTAGGCCATGCGCTCTCCAGTCATTCCGGCGCGTGCCTCTATCCGTTCCGCGCGAGCCGGGCGAAGTCCAGTGCGGCGGTGAATTCGGCGAGGCGGCGGGCGCGTTTTTCTTCCGCCGTCCATTCCCAGCCCCATTGCTCGGCCTGCCAGTCTTCCTCCGCATTGGCGATGGCCCACAGGCTCTCCGCATCCGCGCCTTCCTCCAGCGCGGCCAGCCCGACGCTGAGCGAGGCGGCGAGCGAGGAGAGGGTCTTGAGCGCGGCCAGCGCGAAGGGGTCCAGCGTTTCGAGCAGGCTTCTGAGGGCTGCCAGCGTCTCTGGGGGTTGAGCGCGGTGCATGATGCCGCTGACGCGTTCGAAACGCAGTTTGTGCACCCGTTCTAGCCTTTTGAGCACAGGTTCCCACAACGCTTCCTGGCGCGCAAACAACGGTTCGTCGCACTCGGCGCGGTAGCAGAGCGTATCCGTCTCGCCAAAGCGCAGGATCGAGCCGATCTCATTCGCCGGATCGCTGGCGGTAACGTCGATCGCGAAATCGGCCAGATCGCGATAGCGGAAGGCCGCAGGATCGATCTCCTCGCCCTGACCCGCCCATTCCGCCGCCAGCGCCTCGGCCAGCGCGCGGCTGGGCACGATCTGCGCCGCGCCGCGCTGGGTCCTGATCCCGCGCCCGTCCAGCGTCACCCGCCAGCCGCCATCGACCGGCTCGACCGCCACGGCCTTGTAAAAGCGCTTCATTCCTTGGGAGTCCGCCATTTGCGCGCGAGAACCTGCGGCACGATATAGACATCGAACAGGCCGGCCACGATCAGCACATAGCCCGCTTCCACGGGCCATTCGATGATCTGCCGAACCACCAGCGCGCCCGCCAGCACCAAGGCCACGCCGGCCAGGCGGATCATGGAAATGGTGAAATAGCGGCTGCGAGCCGGATCTTCCTCGTTCATCGCAGCAACTCCCGCAGCTCCCCGGCATTGGCCGCCACGGCCTCGGCCCCGGCGTCCATCAGCTCTTGCGTTGCATGATAGCCCCAGGCCACGCCGATGGGTCGAACGCCTGCCGCCTTCGCCATCTCGATGTCATAGGCCGTATCGCCGATCATCGCCGTGCCCGCCGGTTTGGCGAAGGCGTCGGCCATGGCCTGTTCCAGCATGGCGGGATGGGGCTTGGATGGATGGCGGTCCGCCGTTTGCAGCGTGGCGAACAGGTCGGTCAGCCCGTGATTGGCAAGGCAACCCTTGAGGCCGCGATCCGATTTGCCGGTGGCCACGCCCAGCACCCAGCCGCTGCGGTGCAGATCGGTCAGCAACTCGCGGATGCCGTTATAAAGCGGTTCGGAAACCTGCCCGCTGGTGCGCGCTTCGAAAAAGGCCGCGCGATAGGCTTCTACCAGATGCACATGCTGCTGCGCCCCGGCATCGGGGGCAAGGTGACGGACGGCGACCGGCAGGCTCAGCCCCACGATCCGGCGCACGGCGGAATTGGCTGGCGCATCAAGGCCAACGGTCGTGAAAGCGGCGCGCATGGCATTGCACACCGCCGCCTGGCCATCGACCAGCGTCCCGTCGCAATCGAACACGGCTAGGCGGATGGTCACTTGCGCCCTCGGGGCGGACTGAACCTGGCGGCTGGCTTGCTGCCGGGTCGGCCACCTGGCTTCGGTCCGGGTTTGCCACCCGGCTTCCCGGTCGGCTTGGCGCCCGGCTTCGCACCGGTTGCGGGCTTGCCCTTGCGAACCGGGGCAGCCGGTGCGCTACGTTTGCGGCGTTCGCCGCGCCGTTCCTTGCGGAACTGCTTGGCATGGGCCTTGGCGGCCTGCTTCTGATCGGTGCGCGAAGGCGGAGGCGGGCCATCGTCGGGCATGGCGTCGCTCATGGCCGGGTCGAAACCAAGCTGAGTCATGCTCGTCGCGAAATGGTCGGGCAGTTCGGCGGTGGCGTCCAGCTTGCCGCCATCGGGATGGTCAATGATCAGTCGGCGCGCATGGAGATGCATCTTGCGGCTGATGCTGCCGGTGAGGAACGCTTCCTGTCCGCCATATTTTCCGTCGCCCACGATCGGGTGGCCAATGGCGGCCATATGCACACGCAGCTGGTGCGTGCGGCCGGTCAGCGGTTGCAGCTCGACCCAGCAGGCGCGCTTGGCCGCGCGATCGACCACGCGATAGCGGGTGCGTGCCGGCTGGCCGTTTTCCTCGTCCACATGCATTTTCTCGCCGCCAGTGCCCGGCTGCTTGGCAATGGGCGCTTCGATCGTGCCTTCCAGCACGTCGGGCACGCCCACCACCAGCGCCCAATAGACCTTCTTGGCGGAACGGCCGGAGAATCGCTTGGAGAAGAAGGCCGCACTGCCCGGCGTGCGGGCCACCAGCAGCACGCCGCTGGTATCCTTGTCGAGCCGATGGACCAGCCGCGGGCGGGCCTCGTCGCCGCGCACGAAGGCATCCAGCAAGCCGTCCACATGGTCCTTCATCTTGGTGCCACCCTGTGTGGCAAGGCCCGGCGGCTTGTTGAGTACGATGGCGGAGCGATCCTGCGTGATCACCATGGCCTCTGCCCTGGCGATTTCCTCTTCGCTCAGTTCCCGGCGCGGGGGCGGGCCTTTGGCGGTGGGCTCGCCGCCCGGCGGAACGCGCAGTTTCTGGCCGGCGGAAAGGCGGTCTTCCGGCTTGGCGCGCTTGCCGTCCACGCGGATTTGCCCCGTGCGCGCCCAGCGCGATACGGTAGCAAAGCCAACCTGCGGCAGGTGGCGCTTGAACCAGCGGTCCAGCCGGATGTCATCATCATCCGCGCCCACCGTGAACTGGCGTACTTCGTCGGCCGGCTTCATCCTGCCACCCGCATGAAGATCAGGCCGATATAAAGACCGGTGAGCCCTGCGAGCAGAGAGACGCCGCCATAAGTGAGGGCCAGGCCCGGCTGGCCGCGTTCGATCAGCAGCATCATTTCCAGGCTGAAGCTGGAAAAGGTGGTGAAGCCGCCCAGCACGCCGACGCCCAGCAGCAGGCGCCAGAAATCTCCGCCGGTTCCGTGGCGGGCGAGGAAGCCTGCCAGCACGCCCATGGCAATGCTACCAACCACGTTGACGGTGAGCGTCGCCCAGGGAAAAGCGGTGACGGTGGCGGGGCCGAGCAGGTGCGTCAGCAGGCGCCCCGTCTGATAGCGCAGCACAGCGCCTACACCGCCGCCCAGGGCGACATAAGCGGTTGCGGCAAGGGGTGGGGAGGCGTTCATGCGGGGTGCCTTAGACGTGCCGGGCCGAAGTTGGAAGGCATGGTACGCCGATTTGCTGGCTCAAAAGCTTGCCTTTGGAGCCCGTTTTCGTTAGGGGCGCCCGCTAACGAGCCGTTCCTTCATGGAATCGGCCCAATTTTCGTTGATTCGCCTGGGCTGGTCCCCGCCGCTTCGCGGGCCGTCCAGTAGTTGCTGTGAGGTGTTTGAATTTATGCAAATCATCGTTCGCGATAACAATGTCGACCAGGCCCTTCGTGCGCTCAAGAAGAAGCTGCAGCGTGAAGGCGTGTATCGCGAAATGAAGCTGCGCCGCCATTTCGAGAAGCCGAGCGAAAAGCGTGCCCGTGAAAAGGCCGCTGCCGTCCGCCGCGCCCGTAAGCTGGAGCGCAAGCGGATGGAACGCGACGGATCGAAGTAAGCGTTCAAGATCGCTTGAACCCACAGCATTGTTGAGCCAAGAGGGCGCGGCTTCAAAACCGCGCCTTTTTGCTTTTCAGGATACGCCCATGGCCGAAGTTACCCGCGTCCCGCTCCAGCCGCTGAAGAAGGGATCACTCGCCAAGCTCTGGCTGGGCGTGGCGGTGGTGATTCTTCTGGGCGTTGCGCTGGCATGGTTTACCGTGCCGCAGGGCGTTTCGGTGACGGAAAACACCCCCGGCGTGGGCGCCAGCCCCGGCAAGACCGACGTGGTGATCGTCAATTATGTCGGCAAGCTGGATGACGGCACCGTGTTCGACCAGGGTCAGGGCGTGCCGATCCCGTTGGGCCAGGGCACTATCCCCGGCTTTGGCGAAGGCCTCGTCAAGATGAAGAAGGGCGGCAAGTACACCCTCCGGATTCCAGCCGAGAAGGCCTATGGCCCCAAGGAACAGAAGAACCCGATGACGGGCGAGGTCGTGATCCCCGCCAATGCGGACCTGACCTTCGAGATCGACCTGATCGATTACATGACCGAAGCCGATTTCCAGCGCCGGATGCAGATCCAGCAGATGATGCAGATGCAGCAGCAGCAGGGCGGTGCGCCCGGCGGAGCTCCTGCTCTTCCCGAAGGCGCGCCGGTCCCTCAATAAGGGGCAGCACGCAGGCTGAACCGGGGCGCTTGCCGCGGCCCCGGCGATAGGGGATGCTCCTCTTATGGGAGAGGAGCGAATCGACACACCCGGGTTTCATGCCCACGACTGGCCGTTGCGGCCCTGGCTTCTGGCCGGGCTGCTGGGCCTTTCCGGCCTGTTGATCCATTTCGTAACTCACGGGAATGACGATGACGCACCGCATATGGCGGCTGCCGCATTCCTGTTCTTCGGCCCGATGGCTGCCGCTTTCTCGCTCGAGCGAGAAAAATGGCAGGAAACCGCACTCTTCGCATTTATCGCCGGGCTGGTGATGGCCGGGCTCGCATGGCGGGCAGTCAGTGCAGGCGAACATGGGTCGGACGGGCAATATGCCTTCGGCGCGGGCGTGATAGCCACTTTGCTGGCGCTGCCCTTGTTCCAGGCGGGTTTCCACCGCACGCGCTTTGCCACGCCCTACCGCGACACCCATTTCTTCGTCTGGACCGATGCGGTGAGTGCGGCGGGGGCGCTGGCCTTCACCGGCCTATCTTTCGCGCTGCTGTTCGTATTGGCAGAGCTTTTCCGCCTGGTCCGGATCGACCTGCTGCATGATCTGCTGGAAGAGGGCTGGTTCGACTGGAGCGTGGCGGGCATCGCTTTCGGGGCCGCGCTGGGAACCTTGCGCAATTCGCTGAAGGTTCTGGGCGCGCTGCAATCGGTGGTGGTGCTGGTGCTCTCGCTGCTGGCAGTTCCGCTGGCCCTTGCGCTGGTGGTGTTCCTGATCGCGGTGGCGCTTTCCGGCCTCAACGTCCTGTGGGAGGCTACGCGTAGCGCCACGCCGGTGCTGCTGGCCTGCGCGGCAGGCTGCTTCATTCTCGCCAATGCCATCGTCCGGGAAGACGATACGGACATGACGCGCAATGTGGTGATGCGCGCTACGGCCTTCGTGCTGGCGATCGGCATATTGCCGCTCACCCTGTTCGCAGTGATCTCCATGGGCACGCGCGTGGCGCAATATGGCCTCTCGCCCGAGCGCTTGTGGGGCCTCACCGCCATTGCTGTCGCCTGCGCTTATGGCGTGGCGATCTGGGTCGCCGCAATCCGGGGAAAGATCCGGGGCTGGCGGCCCTTCCTGCGCCGGGCCAATCTGCATCTGGCGGTGGGGGTGAGCATCTATGCATTGCTGCTCGCCCTGCCGATCCTCGATTTTGCGGGGATTTCGGCGGCCAACCAGCTCTCCCGACTCGAACGGGGCAAGGTGAGTGCCGAGGATTTCGATTACGAGGCGCTCAAATGGGATTTCGGCGACGCTGGAAAACGTACGCTGGCGAAGCTCGCGAAGAGTGATAATTCTGAAGTAGCGAGGCTGGCCCAGGAAGCCATTGCGCAGAAGAAGCAGCCCTTGCGATGGCGCGAGGCGCCGGAGACGCGGGACCAGCGCCTCGCCAATCTCCATGGCCTGAGCGAGGATCGACAGATCAGGACCGCCTTCGAGCAATTCCTCAAGGCGGAAGGCTGGCGCTGCGAAAATCCCTGCACAGCGGTCGATCTCGGCCCCTATGCCGACGGTACGCGCCACTTCGCACTGGTTGAGGATGGGCAGGTTCAACATTTGCGACTGCAGGCGAACGGCTCGCTCTCGTCAGAGCTGATCTGGCCTCCACGGCTGCCACATGAACCAGACAACGCTGCCGCCGGGGCGAACGGCAAGCTTCCTCAGGTCGAAATCCGCCCCTTCAGCGCCCGCCGGATATATGTGGATGGCAAGCCGGTGGGCGAACCGTTCGAATAGTCGCCCTTGGGGCATCCCCGCGCTTGAAGGCGCGCCGCAGGCAAGCTAACGCGCGGTCATGTCAGTCGATAAAGCAACCGTGGCGAAGATCGCCTCGCTCGCGCGCATCCGGATGAGCGATGAAGAGCTCGACCGGATGGTGCCGGAGTTCAACAATATCCTCGCCTGGGTGGAGCAACTCGGCGAAGTGGACGTGACGGGCATCGAACCGATGACCGCCGTGATCCCCAACAGCCTGCGTCTGCGCGATGACGTAGTGGATGCCGATCCGCTGACCGGCGGCGGCAGGCGCGATGCCGTGCTGGCCAATGCACCCGCTGCCGAACACGGCTTCTTCGGCGTGCCCAAGGTGATCGAATAATGCCAAACTCGTCTGACTCCCTGACCGAACTCGGCGTCGCCGCCATCCGCGAAGGCGTGGCCAAGGGCGACTTCACCGCGCGCGAAGTGGCAGAAGGCTTCAACGCCAACGTCGCCGCCGCGCAGGCCGCGCTCAATGCCTTCATTGTCGCCACGCCTGAAAAGGCGCTGGAAGCTGCGGACAAGGTCGATGCGGACCGTGCAGCGGGCAAGGCGCTCGGCAAGATGGCCGGCGTGCCCATCGGCATGAAGGATCTGTTCGCCACGCAGGGCGTCCAGACCACGGCGGCCAGCCACATTCTGGAAGGCTTCAGGCCGGAATATGAAAGCACCGTTTCCCGCAAGCTGTGGGAAGCGGGTGCGGGCATGCTGGGCAAGCTGAACCTCGACCAGTTCGCCATGGGTTCGTCGAACGAGACGAGCTATTTCGGCAATGTGATTTCGCCGTGGCGCAAGCAGGGGAGCAATGCCGCGCTCGCCCCGGGTGGGTCCTCGGGCGGTTCCAGTGCGGCGGTTTCCGCGCGCCTCGCGCCGGCAGCCACAGGCACGGACACGGGCGGCTCGATCCGCCAGCCCGCCGCCTTCACCGGCATTTCGGGCATCAAGCCGACCTATGGGCGTTGCAGCCGCTGGGGCATCGTCGCCTTCGCCAGCTCGCTCGATCAGGCAGGCCCGATGGCGCGCGACGTGCGCGACTGTGCGATCATGCTGGAAGCCATGGCGGGCTTCGACCCTAAGGACGCCACCAGCCTCGACATGCCGGTGCCCGAATGGGAAGCCGGGCTGAATGCCGATCTCAAGGGCAAGAAGGTTGGCATCCCGCGCGAATACCGTATGGACGGGATGGACGCGGAAGTAGCCAAGAGCTGGGAAGAAGGCATCGCCTGGCTGAAGGATGCGGGCGCCGAAATCGTCGACATCTCCCTGCCGCATACGAAGTTCGCGCTGCCGACCTATTACATCATTGCCCCTGCGGAGGCATCGTCTAACCTCGCCCGTTATGACGGCGTGCGGTATGGCCTGCGCGATCTGCCCGATGGTGCCGGCCTGCAGGACATGTATGCCGCCACCCGCGCCGCCGGTTTCGGTGACGAGGTTAAGCGCCGCATCCTGATCGGCACCTATGTGCTCAGCGCCGGTTTCTATGACGCCTATTACACGCAGGCGCAGAAGGTCCGCACGCTTATCAGCCATGATTTCAAGAACGCCTTCACGGAATGCGACGTGATCCTGGCGCCGACCACGCCCACCGCCAGCTTCCCGCTGGGCGACAAGCTGGACGATCCGCTGGCGATGTATCTGAACGACGTATTCTCGGTCCCCGCCTCGCTGGCGGGCTTGCCGGCGATGTCGGTTCCGGCCGGGCTGAATAGCGAAGGCCTGCCGCTGGGCCTCCAACTGATCGGCAAGGCCTTTGACGAACAGGGCGTGCTGAATGCGGGCCTGGCGATCGAACAGCGGGCTGGCTTCGCGGCCAAGCCGGATAAGTGGTGGTAAGATGAGCGAATATCGCATCCAGGGCGCAACGGGCGAATGGGAGGTCGTGATCGGCCTCGAAGTCCATGCGCAGGTAACTTCCTATTCCAAGCTGTTCTCAGGCGCGGCCACGGCTTTCGGCGCGGAGCCGAACAGCCAGGTGTCGCTGGTCGATGCGGCCATGCCGGGCATGCTGCCCGTGCCCAACCGCGAATGCATCCGGCAGGCCGTGCGCACCGGCATGGCGATCAACGCCCAGATCAACAAGTGGAGCCGGTTCGACCGTAAGAACTACTTCTACGCCGATTTGCCGCAGGGCTATCAGATCAGTCAGCTTTATCATCCGCTGGTGGGTGAAGGCAGCCTTGAGGTGATCCTCGACGAAAAGGATCCCGAAGGCAGCACCAAGACCATCGGGATCGAGCGGATCCATGTGGAACAGGACGCGGGCAAGCTGATGCACGATCAGCATCCCACCATGTCCTATGTCGATTTGAATCGCTCGGGCGTGGCGCTGATGGAAATCGTCAGCCGCCCGGATATGCGTAGCCCGGCGGAAGCGGGGGCATACCTCGCCAAGCTGCGCTCGATCCTGCGCTATGTCGGTTCTTGCGACGGCAATATGGATCAGGGCTCGATGCGCGCGGACGTGAACGTTTCCGTGCGCAAGCCCGGCGAGCCCTTCGGCACCCGCACTGAAACCAAGAACGTCAATTCGGTTCGCTTCGTGATGGCCGTGGTCGAAAGCGAGGCGCGTCGTCAGGTCGATCTGATCGAGAGCGGCGGCACGGTGGTGCAGGAAACCCGGCTCTACGATCCGGACCAGAACACCACCCGGTCCATGCGCAGCAAGGAAGACGCGCATGATTACCGCTACTTCCCCGATCCGGATCTGTTGCCGCTGGAACTGGAGGATGCATTCCTGGAGGAATGCCGCGCCTCTCTGCCCGAACTGCCGGATGCCAAGCGGCACCGCTACGAAACGGCGCTGGGGCTCTCCGCCTATGCTGCGGGCGTGCTGACCGCCGATGTGGAAACGGCGCGCTGGTTCGAAGCGCTCGTCGCTGCAGCCGCCGCCAAGGCCGGCAAGCCGGAAGCGGACCTGGCCAAGCAGGCCTCCAACTGGCTGATTTCGGAACTGTTCGGTGCGCTCAACAAGCTGGGCAAGAGCCTGGGCGAAAGCCCGGTTTCGCCTGAGGACGGGGCTGAACTGCTGGCGCTGATCGCGGACGGCACTATCTCCGGCTCGATTGCCAAGCAGGTGCTCGAAAAGATGCTGGAAACCGGGGACGGTGCAGCCACCATCGTGGAGCGCGAAGGGCTCAAGCAGGAAAGCGACACTGGCGCTATCGAGGCTGCCGTGGACGCTGTTCTGGCCGCCAATGGCGACAAGGTGGAGCAGTATAAGAGCGGCAAGGAAGCCCTGTTCGGCTTCTTCGTGGGCCAGACGATGAAGGCCATGCAGGGCAAGGCCAACCCGCAGGTAGTGAACGAACTGCTGAAGAAGAAATTGGGGTGAGTCCGTCCGAACGGAGTGGGCGATGTCGCTGAGCATCGTCCTCGTCCAGCCGGAGATTCCCGGCAATACCGGCGCGGTGGGGCGCACCTGCGTGGCGCTGGACGCCGAACTGGTGCTGATCCATCCGCTGGGCTTCGTCATTACGGACGCGCGCGTAAAGCGGTCTGGCCTCGATTACTGGCCCCATGTGCGACTGGCCGAATTCTCTAGTTGGGATGCCTTTGTGGCGGAGCGTCAGCCGCGCGCGGAACAGATGTTCCTGTTCGAGGAACATGGCTCAAGCTCGTTCTACGATGCCGATTATCCGGAGGACGCCATCCTCGTCTTCGGACAGGAGACTAAAGGCATCCCCGAAGCGATCTGGCGCGCCTTTCCCGGCCGCCAGTTTCACCTGCCCATGCGCTCCGACAAGATCCGCTCGCTCAATCTGGCGAATACGGTTGCAGCGGCGGCCTATCAGGCGATGCGGGGACGATTTTAGCCTGCATCTCCGACATGGATGTGCTCGGCCTGTGAAGGGGCGGGGCGATCTTTCCGGACGGCCCCGCCCGTTTGCTCAGGAGATCTTCTTCTTCGACTTATCTGCCGCCTCGAACTTCACGCGGGCGTTCTTCGCATATTCCGTGAAGTTGAGCTTATATTTGGTCACCAGTTCGTCCAGCGCGGCGATTGCGTCCTCACCTTCCTTGGGCGGGAACAGGCTCAAACCGTTGCCACCCCAAGCCTTGTATTCAGTGTCGATTTTCTGATCGGTTCCGAAATCGCGGAACATGAATAATGTGCGCAGCGAACGACCGTAGATCATTGCCTTCTGGTAGAAGACGTCTGCCACGACCAGTTCGGAATAGCATGTCGCCTGGGAATCGGAGCGACGCGTCTTCACCTTGTTCATCGTCTTCCGTTCGAGTGGCTGCGCGTGGAGCACAATCGTTGTGCCCGGCGTCAGCGAGAGCTCTTTGCGGAGATCGATCTGGAGAAGTGCATCGAGTTGGCTCGGACTATCTAGCGCGCTGGAGATCAATGTCTTATTGTTGGCGTCGGTGCCGCTGTGAAGCATGGCGTCGATCAGGCCGCCACCAAGCAGGCCAGAGGTCATCGAGGTCATGCGTTCGGCTGGCCATAGATGCAATTCGCAGCCGTCAGCCTGTGCAGAGATCGGTGCAAGGCCGAACTCGCTGGTAAGCTGCGCAACGGCAGTTTCATTGGCCGCGCGCAATTCTGCGGCCGCTGCGTCTGCGGCTGCCTGTTCTTCCGGTGTCAGCACCTTTTCCTTGGCAAGCGCAGGTGTGGCGCAAAGGCTTATCGCAAGGGCGACAAGGCCGCTGATGGATTTGAATTTCATTGGAATACCCCCTTATTTTCCAGCACTGTTGCTACGCTTCCTTGACTTCGGTGGTGGGTTCAACGCCAAGCCGAACTCACCAAGCGCCTCGGAATATTGATCCGCCAGTTCGGTCAGGCTGGCTTCCTGTTCAGCTGCGTCCTTTGGTGGGAACAGCTTGAGGCGGCGCTGCGAATAGGTGCCGAAGCTGCGCGTTGGCGTATCCGAACCATCGAACTGGCGGAAACGGAACAGGACTTTCAGGAAGCGTCCATCGACGATATCCTCCTGAAAGAAGACGTCGTCGGTTACCAGTTCCGCGTAGCAGGGCGGGCTCTCGGCCACATGGCGCCCCTTGGTCTTGCGAATTTGAGCGCTCGTCAGCACATCGTCATGGACGATGAGCCTGTAGCCTTCGAGCGACAGAATTTTCGAAAGGGTGCTTGCACGCAGTCTGGCGGCTTGCACGGCCGTCGACAACGGGTCTGTCGGAAGCCTTTCATAGCCTTCGCGCCCCTGAACGGCGCCGTCCGAAATCCCCCCGTGGAACCAGCCGTGATATGTGGAGCGAAGGCTGTTCGCCGGCCATGCATGCAGTTCACAAATTGCAGCCTCTCCAAGGGCTGCGCTCTCTTGTGAATCTGTTCCGCTATTGTCTTCAGCAGCTAAGGCTTGTGTGGCGCACAGACCAGCCAAGGCCAACAGCGCGGCCTTCCAATTCCAGATATTCACGCGACCCCCCGTTTTGGACTCGTGACTTGTTGGTGTGATTTATGGAGCAAAATGGACTGGCGCAAATCTAGAATGCGCCAGTCTCGATCTTTCAAACAGCAGTTAGCCCTTCCGCGTGCCGGTCATCGGCATGGCGCCAAAGGCACCGGCATTGACGGTGCCGGTCAGCGCATCGCCATCGATGGTGGCGGTGGCTTCGAGGGTGAGGGGCATGGGCACGGTCATGTCCATTTTCCAGGTCAGCGTGTTGCCGTCGATCTTGCCTTCCTTGACTTCAAGCGAGCCGAGCGGGCCGGCGTTGAGGCCGGTGAAGCTGGCGCCATCGTCGGAAGGAACCACGGTGAAGGTGCTGATCTGATCGCCCATCGGGGTCTTGGTCAGGCATTCATAGGTACCGGCAACGGACATGATATACTCCTCTAGATAGGGGCAAGCGGCGGGGCTATTCCGCCTCACTTACATTGCTGTCAATATCGGCATATTCGACCTGCATGTCCAGCCCCGCCAACTGCTGGTCGATCACCTTGCGGTCCCCCACAACGATGATCGCAAGGTCGGAAGGCTGGAGATATTGGCGCGCTGCCGCGTCGATCGCATCCTTGGTTGCGGCGCGGTAAATCTGCGGCAGCTTCACCTGATAATCGTCTGGCCGGCCGAGTTCCGTGTTTGAAACCAGTGCTCCCAGCACCTGGCCGTTGGTCTGGTAGCGGTTGGGCATGCCGCGGATATTGCCATCGGTCACGCGTTGGAACTCGGTATCGTCCACCGGACGACTGCCGGGGAAGGCAGCCATATTGTCGAGGATCAGCCTGATCGAGTCCGCCGTTTTGTCGGACTGGACCTGCGTGTAGACCAGCAGCGCCTCCGGCCCCTGATCGCGCATGATCTGGCTACCCACGCCATAGCTCCAGCCCTTGTCCTCGCGCAGGTCGAGATTGAGGCGGGAGAGGAAACCGTCGCCGATCACTTCATTAGCGAGGTCCAGCGCTTCCTGTCCCTGCTGCTTGCCGGTGAGCGGCAGCAGGCGGCCGAAGACCAGCACCGATTGCGGCGAATTGGGCCGGTCGATCACCACGAGCCGGCGCTTGGGCGCAGGGGTGGCGACAGTGAGATCCTTGCGCGGCGGCATTGAGCGGACGCCCGGCCAGTGGCCGAATGTGGCGTTGAGCTGGGGCAGCAGCCTGTCCATCGTGATATCGCCTACCACAGTGATGCCGGCGAGGTCCGGCCGCAGCCAGCGGCGATGCTCGGCCGAGATAGCCTCGGGCGTAAGGGCGGAAATCACGCTTTCCTCGCCCAGTCCGCCGACCGTGCCATAGGGATGGGCCGGGCCATAGAGGATCGGCCGCGAGGCGCGGGTGGCAAGGCCGAAGGGCGATGCCTTTTCCTGCGCGATATCGGCCAGCCGCTGGTCCTTCACCCGCGCCACATCCTCCGGCTTGAAGGCCGGATTGCGCACCAGATCCGCCATCAGTTCCAGCGACAGGGTGAGATTGGCGGTCAGCGCGGTGAGGCTGACGGAGCTGCTGTCCATATCCGATCCGGTGGAGATGGAGGCGCCCAGCCGTTCCTCTTCCTCCGCAATCTGCACTGCGCCGCGCGTGGTGGTGCCTTCCTTCAGCAGATCCATCATCAGCGACTGGATGCCCGCCGAGGCGGGGCCGTCGGCAGCAAAGCCGGCGTCGAAGGAAAGATGCACAGAGACCTTGGGGATCGCCGTGCGGCGCGCCAGGGTTACAGTGATACCATTGTCCAGCTTCGCGCGCTCAATGCCGGGGAAGGTCAGTTCGCCGACCGGCTCGACCGGCGGATAGTCTCGCGGCGCGCTGCGCGCGATATCGGGCACGGGGCGTTTTGCGTCGGGCGGCGGGGCAGGAGTGGAGCCCTCATCGCCCCAGCCGCCCATCAGCGCGCCATCCTCCGTCCGTTCGCCCGGGACTACGGCGAGGCGGAAGGCCGGGCGTGTCAGCCAGCGCTGCAGGGCCTGCTGCACTTCGGTGGGGGTGAGTGCGGCCATGCGTTCAAGCTCGCGCTTGTAGTTCGCCGGATCGCCCGCATAGAGCAGCCCTTCGGCCAGGGTCGCGCCCTTGCCGGAAAAGCCGCCGACCACTTCCAGCGCGCCGATCTGGGCGGAAACGCTCTGGGTGGCGGCGCGCTGCAGCTCGTCCTGCGTCGGGCCCTTGGCGACCAGATCGGCAATGATCTCGTCCAGCCGCTTTTCGGCCTGCGCCCGGTCCACGCCGGGTTTCACATCCATTTCGACATGCAGCGAACTGAGCTGTTCGAACTGCTGGGCGCTGGCGGAAACGCGTACGGCCAGCTGTTCCTCGCGCACCAGTGCATTGTCGAGCCGCGAACTGGCAAGCCCGCCCAGTACATGCATGCCGATGGCCAGCGGCACGGCATCGGCATGGGTGAGCGCCGGGCCGGTCCATGTGCGATAGATGCGCGTCACCGGCACCTGATCGGCCATTTCGCGAGTGACCGGTGCGGCAAGGGTGACGGGATCGGCCACGACCTTGGGTACATCCGGCCCGCGCGGAATATCGCCGAACCAGCGTTCCACCTTCGGGCGGGCAGTGGCGGCATCGATATCGCCCGAGAGGACGAGAATCACATTGTTCGGCCCGTAATTGTCGGTGAACCACTTGCGCACATCGGTGATGCTGGCGGCATCGAGATCGGCCATCGAACCGATGGTTGAGTGGCGATAGGGATGGCCGACCGGGAACAGGCCTTCGTTCATCGCGTAATCGACCAGGCCATAGGGCTGGTTGTCGCCCTGGCGCTTCTCGTTCTGGACCACGCCGCGCTGCTTATCGAGCTTGTCCTGCGTCACCGCGCCCAGCAGATGCCCCATACGGTCGCTCTCCATGAAGAGCGCGAGGTCCAGCGCGCCGGTCGGCACGGTTTCGATATAGTTGGTGCGGTCGAACCAGGTCGAGCCATTGGTGGACGTGGAACCGGCTGCCTCCAGCGGAATATCGAAATTCTCGACATTCTCCGATCCGCCGAACATCAGATGTTCGAACAGATGGGCAAAGCCGGTCCGGCCGCGCGGTTCGTGCTTCGATCCCACGCGGTAATAGATCGTCACCCCCACAACCGGGGCCTTGCGGTCCGTATGGACGATGGTGGTCAGCCCGTTGGGCAGGGTGAACGTGTCATAGGGAATGTCGACCTGCTTCACGAGTCCGGCCAGCGGCGCGGGCTGCGCAGCGGGCGTGCTCTTGAGCGAAGTTTGCGACGGCGCGGCGCCTGTCGTGCAGGAGACAAGTGCGAGTGAGGAGGCGAGGGTGAGGAAGGCGGGGGCGAATTTGCGGCGCATGGTCAGTCCCTGGATATGCGTCCGGCTCCTTCCCATGCCCGGCAGGGCTGCGGGGATAGGAACCTTCGAAACTATCCCGCAGGCCTAACGCCTGCTCAGCCGCTCGTCACTTCATATCGACGAACGGCATGTTTCAGCACATCGGCGCGTTCGAACCAGACCGGCTTGCGACGCTTGGCCACGAACAGGGGCGACTGGTCGGTGTAATGCGGGCTTGCGGGCCGGGTGGTGGCACTGCCGAAGGGCATGATGGAGGTGGATCGGACCTTGCCGTCCTTGCCCCATTCCACGAACATCACGAAGCTGTCGCCATGCTTCACCGATGCGCGGCCATCGGGGGCGAGGTCGAATGTGGTGGCGGCGCGCAAAGTGTCGCTGCCGCCGTCATAGGGCAGGTCGGTCTTGCCCTGCCGCAGCCGCAGGAATTCGCCCAGCGGCGGGTCGAGCCGGCCGAAATGCTCCATCATGTGGCGGGCGGCGAAGGCCAGATGCCTGCGCGGATCGTGCAGCGGCGTGTTGTTGTAATCCGCCCGGGTCGCTTCATCGAGGATCAGCCCGGCCAGCGCATCGGCGCGGCCCTTGCCGTCGGACGTATAGTCCCATTCGCCCAGCAGCTTCTGGGCCCTCGCCAGCAAGGGATTGTCAGAAACGTCCAGCTTCGCGATCCCGTCGAGCATCTGCGCGACATAGCCCGCGCGTTCCCAGCCGGTGTCATATTTGATCCGTTCCAGCACTGACTGGGTGATCGGGCCTTGTACCGCTGCAAACAGCTTTTGCGCACGGCGGGCGCGGTTGGTCATGGTCAGTTCCACGCCATATTCGGGCGGAACGCTGGCGGGCGAAAGGTCGCTCGGCCCCGCTGCCGCGAAGGGCGTGTTGTTGGCGTTCCACAGGAAGCCGGAGGCGGGGTTGAGGTAGAAGGGGATCTTCTCGAACGGCACCATGGTGCGCCAGATGAGGTCCGACCTGTCCCCCGGCAGTACCCGCCGCCAGTCCGGCCCGGCGATCCTTTCAGGGATTGAGGCGTTGTAATGGTAGGCGATATTGCCCGCCGCATCGGCATAGATGAAATTGGTGGAAGGCACGGCCTGCATGGCCAGCGCCGCGCGCCATTCGGCATAGGTGCGGGCCTTGTTGAGCCGGAAATATTCCTCCAGCTGGCCGATCCCGCCCATGCCCCCATAGCGGATGGCAAAGGCGCCCTTGGGGCCCTTCACCACTGGCCCATGTTCGCTGCGCCACACGGTGCGGCGGATGGGCAGGGTGACGGGGCCGAGCTTGACTGGCAGGACTATGTCCCGGCGTTCCAGATCGCGCCATCTGCCGTCCAGCCGATATTTCGTGCCGCTCGGGTCCAGCACCAGCCGGTAGGCGTCGATAATGTCGGGGCGGTTGACTGTGTTGGTCCAGCCCAGCGTCTCATTATGGCCCAGCAGGGGGAAGGGCGCGCCGGGGAAGGTGGCGCCGGCATAGTGCCAGCCTTCCTCGCTCTCCACCACCAGCTCGTACCAGGCAACCGGCCCGCGCCATGGCTGATGGGTGTTGGAAACGAGCCGTGTCGTGCCGTCTCCCGTTCGCGAAGGGGCGATGGCGAAGGCATTGGAGCCATTGTCGTCCGATCCTTCGCCCAGCGGGGTGAGCGGCGGGTTTCCGGGCTTCGTGGAATCGAACACCGGGCCGAAATCCACGGCCGGGTCCTCGCCCTCGGTCAGCGGGGCGATCACCCGGTCCAGCCCGAAGAAGAAGGGCTGGCGCAGGGCGAAGCCGGTGGCGATGTCCAGCCCGTTCACCGGGAAGAGACGGCCCAGCTTCACTTCGCGCGGATGGGCCGCGGCATAGGTGTTGAGGCCGGTGGCATAGGCATCCAGCAGCGCGCGGATGTCGGCCGGCAGCTTGCCATATTCCCGTTCGGAGATGCCGCGCGCGTCGATCAGGTGGAAGGCGAAGTCCACCGCCGCCCCGTCCTTGCCGATCACCGCGCCATAGCGGCCGCGCGTCATGGCGATCACATCCTGCAGGGTGGAGAAATCGTCTTCCGCATGGGCCATGGCGATGCCGAAGGCCACGTCCGCATCGCGCTTGCCATGGATATGCGGCACGCCCCATTCGTCGCGGGCGATCTCGGCGCGATAGGGGCCGCCGGTCGGTGCTGGGGAGGGGCTGGCGGAGAAAGGCTCCCATGTGGCGAGCGCGATGAAGGTAACTGCCAGCAGGGCAAACACGCCCCAGCCCAACCGCGCCAGCCAACGCTTCATACCCGTCCCTCTCCCGCCGGGGCAGCCATCCCGGGCCGCCCATCTCGCTTTAGAACTTTCCTACACATCCTGTCTTCGCATAGACAGTGTTCATGCTTCGCCCCCTCTCTTCGAACCCTTTTGGACGCGATTTGACCGGGGTCATTGGGGGACGATAAATTTTGCGGCAGGACACTGTAACAAGTGTCAACTTCGCCCACATAAGAGGGAGAAGAGGCCGGACGAAATTTTGGGACGAGAGACTTGTGTTGCAGAACTGCAACACCATATCGAGCCGGAAAGCTATTGAGGGCACCCCATGAATCTCGAAAAATTTACCGATCGCGCCAAGGGCTTCCTGCAGAGCGCACAGACTGTCGCCATCCGCATGAGCCATCAGCGGATCACGCCCGAACATCTCCTCAAGGCCCTGCTGGAAGACAGCGAGGGCATGGCCGCGCAGCTTATCCAGCGCGCGGGCGGCAATGCCGCGATTGCCACCGCCGAAGTGGACAAGGCACTGGCCAAGATCGCGGCCGTTTCCGGCGCCGGAGCGCAGGCGACCCCTGGCCTCGACAATGACACAGTGCGCATTCTCGATCAGGCCGAACAACTCGCCACCAAGGCGGGCGACAGTTTCGTGCCGGTGCAGCGCATCGTGCAGGCGCTGGCGCTTGCCACCACCACGGCGGCGGGCCAGGCGCTCAAGGCTGCCAATGTCAACGTCAAGGCGCTCGAAACCGCCATTCAGGAAGTGACCGGGGGCCGCGCCGCGCATTCTTCCGGTGCGGAGGAGAGCTATGATGCGATGAAGAAATATGCCCGCGACCTGACCGAGGCAGCGCGGGCGGGTAAGCTTGATCCCGTGATCGGCCGCGACGAGGAAATCCGCCGCACCGTGCAGATCCTCGCCCGCCGTACCAAGAACAACCCCGTGCTGATCGGCGATCCCGGCGTCGGCAAGACCGCCATTGCCGAGGGCCTTGCCCTGCGCATCGCGAATGGCGACGTGCCGGACAGCCTGAAGGACCGCAAGCTGATGGCGCTCGACATGGGCGCGCTGATCGCGGGTGCGAAATATCGCGGCGAGTTCGAGGAACGCCTCAAGGCCGTGCTCGACGAAGTGAAGGGCGCGGAAGGCGACATCATCCTGTTCATCGACGAGATGCACACGCTGATCGGCGCGGGCGCCTCCGAAGGTTCGATGGACGCGGGCAATCTGCTCAAGCCCGCCCTTGCGCGCGGCGAGCTGCATTGCATCGGCGCGACCACGCTCGACGAATATCAGAAATATGTCGAGAAGGACGCCGCCCTGCAGCGCCGCTTCCAGCCCGTCTTCGTCAACGAGCCGACCGTGGAGGATACGATCAGCATCCTGCGCGGGCTGAAGGAGAAGTACGAGCTGCATCACGGCGTGCGCATCACCGATGGCGCGATCGTGGCTGCCGCCATGCTGTCCAACCGCTACATCACCAACCGCTTCCTGCCCGACAAGGCGATCGATTTGATGGACGAGGCCGCCAGCCGCATCCGCATGGAAGTGGAGAGCAAGCCTGAGGAAATAGAGAAGCTGGATCGCAAGATCATCCAGCTCAAGATCGAGGAAATGGCCCTCTCCAAGGAGACGGACACTGCCTCCAAGGATCGGCTCGCCACCCTGCGCGAGGAACTGGCCAATCTGGAACAGCAATCGAGCGAGCTGACCACCCGCTGGCAGAACGAGCGCGACAAGATCGCGGCCGAAGGCAAGATCAAGGAAGAGCTGGACGCCGCGCGGCTGGAGCTGGAACAGGCGCAGCGCCAGGGCGATCTCGCCCGGGCGGGCGAGCTTTCCTATGGCCGCATTCCCGAACTGGAGAAGAAGCTGGCCGAAGCCCAGTCCCACTCCGAAAATGCGCTGCTGCGCGAGGAAGTGACCGACGAGGACATCGCCTCCGTCGTCAGCAAGTGGACCGGCGTGCCGGTCGACAAGATGATGGAAGGCGAGCGCGAGAAGCTCCTCCATATGGAAGAAGCGATCGGCAAGCGCGTGATCGGGCAGGCACAGGCGGTCCAGGCCGTTTCCAAGGCCGTGCGCCGCGCGCGTGCCGGCTTGCAGGACCCGAACCGGCCGCTGGGCAGCTTCCTGTTCCTCGGCCCCACGGGCGTGGGCAAGACCGAGCTGACCAAGGCGCTGGCCGAATTCCTGTTCGACGATGACACTGCGATGGTTCGCATCGACATGTCGGAGTTCATGGAGAAGCACGCGGTCGCCCGCCTGATCGGCGCTCCTCCGGGCTATGTCGGCTATGAGGAAGGCGGCGTGCTGACCGAAGCCGTGCGGCGGCGGCCCTATCAGGTCGTGCTGTTCGACGAGGTCGAGAAGGCCCATCCCGATGTGTTCAACGTGCTGCTGCAGGTGCTGGACGATGGCCGCCTGACCGACGGGCAGGGCCGGGTGGTGGATTTCTCCAACACGCTGATCATCCTGACCTCGAATCTGGGGAGCCAGTATCTCTCCAGCCTCGACGAGGGGCAGAAGGTCGAGGATGTCGAACCGCAGGTGATGGAAGTGGTGCGTGGGCATTTCCGCCCCGAATTCCTCAACCGTTTGGATGAGATCATCCTGTTCCACCGCCTGAGCCAGGCGAATATGGAACCGATCGTCGATATCCAGGTTGGCCGGGTGCAGAAGCTGCTGAAGGACCGCAAGATCACGCTCAACCTCACCGAGCCGGCACGCCGCTGGCTGGGCCGGGTGGGTTACGATCCGGTCTATGGCGCAAGGCCGCTCAAGCGGGCGGTGCAGCGTTATTTGCAGGACCCGCTGGCCGAGAAACTGCTCGCCGGGGAAATTCCCGACGGCTCGACTGTGGATGTGGACGAGGGCGACGGCGCGCTGAACATCGCCGTCAGTTGAGGAGTACGATCGTCGTCATTGCGAGGGCCGAAAGACCCGACGCAATGACGACGATAGTTTAGTCTCAAACGTAGCCCAGCAATTCGCGTAGGCCCGGCGCCGCGAAGTCGACCAGCTTCCGGTGCTGTTCGCTCAGCACCTTGGGAATCTCGATACTGGCGATGGCGAGGTTCTCGCTAGCGGTGGCGCTCTGCTTGCGGTCGGAACCGATCCGCACCCGTTCGCGCCAGTCACCGGGCACGGCGGCTAGGCCAGCAGCCTCGAACAGGCCCATGAAGAACCGCTCCGCCTCCTCGCTGTCGAGGTCCTTCAGCGCTGCGATGATATCCTCGTAACGGATCAGGGCACACCCCGCGCCCAGCCAGGATACGGCGTTGTGGGTGAACATGTCGCGCAGCGGCATCGTCTTCTTCTGGACGCCGAAGATCATCAGGGTAATCAGTGCGTCGGTGGACAGGTCCTGGCTCTTCACCAGGATGGAATTGTCGCCGAACTCGTCCGACAGCAAGAAGCGCGCCCGCGCCAGCACCCAGCTATAGGGATCGCGCACCAGCACGATCTTGCGCACATTCGCGGTCTCGATGGCCGATGAATCCGCGAATAGCAGATGGCCCCAGCTCAGCATCCGCCGTTCCGGCTCGAAGGCGGCAAGGTGTTGCTGCAGATTGCCCCACTGGATGAACTGCGTCTTGTACTGGTCCTCTACCGGCACGAACATCCGCATGATGTTACGCAGCAGATGCGAACCGCATTTGGGTACGCTGTTGAGGAACAGAGGCTGCGGCAGGCGCATCTGTTCGAACTTGCGGTTCTCTTCGTCGAGCGTGTCGTGCCTCAGGCGAATGCGGACCATGGGTTTGCCCTATACCCGTGCAAGCGCGTGCGGGAATAGCGGGCAGTGTGGATATGCTGCCGAGAAATTCCGTGTGCGCTGGCGCTGGACCAAAATGGGGCCGGGAAGCTGTGCGCTCCCCGGCCCCGCTTCGAGCAAGTCTGGCTTGCCTTAGCTTAGAACACCTTGGCTTTCACGCCGAGGAAGAACGCCCGGCCCACCGCACTGATCGGGAGCGCCACCGCGCCATCGTCAGGCTTGGTATCGAACAGGTTGGTCACGCCGCCGTAGATGTTCACCCGATCCGTGGCGTCGAAGCTGGCGAACAGATTGTGTTCCCACTTCTCGCTGTACCAGAAGTATTCCTTCGGCGCGTAATCGGGGTTGGCCGCTGCCTGCTCGCGGGTCACACGACGGGTCTTGGCCCACCAGTTGATGCCGTAGTTCAGGGTGAACGGGCCATTCATCCAGGTCAGGTCGAAATTGGCACTCCAGCGCGGCGAGGGAAGCGTTGCGGAGTCCATCTGATTTTCCGGATCGGCGCCCAGAGCTGGCACGAATTGCAGTTTGTCCAGATAGTTGCCAGACGCACGGAGTTCCAGACGACCGAGCTTCTTCGGCAGGCTCACGCCATAGAACAAGCTCATATCCAGACCTGCGGTCTCGAACGACGCCACGTTGGCCGGAATCACCTTGAAATCGTCGATGAAGCCGTTGGAGGAACTACGGGAGATGAGCGCGCAGTAGTTATTCTGCAGCGTCGGCTGATCGTAGCACAGGTCGACGATGTCCTGGGCGGTCGAGTACTGGATCGCGTTCTCCAGCGTGATGTCATACCAGTCGAAACTGGCCGTCAAGCCCGGAATGAAGCTGGGGCGGAGTACCACGCCGGCGGTCCAGGTCTTGGCAGTTTCCGCTTCGAGGTCCGGGTTGCCACCCTGAACGCCCAGCAGGCTGGAATTCTGGGGCGAGAACGAACTGTTGGCCGGATCAAAGTCTGCGATCTGCTGTTGGGTCAGGCCAGCTGCGGTCAGGCCCGCAAGGCAATTCGCTTCACGATACTCGCTGCCTTCCGCCAGACGTTCCGGTCCGCAGGGATCGACAATGAACTCGAACGAGCCATTTTGCGGCGCAAACAGTTCCGAGATGTTCGGCGCGCGAACGGCTGTGGAGTAGGTCGCACGGAAGCGAATGTCGCGGATCGGAGCGTATTCGCCGTTCACACTCCAAGTGGTGGTGTGGCCCACCGTCGAATAGTCCGAGAAACGGAACGCACCGCCAACCGACAGCGATTCTGCAAGCGGAACGCCCTCGAGGATCGGTACGTTCACTTCGCTGAACAGTTCCATGACATCGAACTTGCCATTTTCCACCTGGCTGGACGAATTGTCGATCAGCGCGCCCTGCTGGCTGTATTCGGACGGCTCGAAGAAGCTCGTTTCCTTACGATACTCGGCGCCAAAAGCGAAGCCGACCGGGCCGCCGGGCAGATTGAGGAACGCACCGGTATCGCCCGACATCGAGAAGTTGCCGACATACTGGCGGATCCGCGCATAGTCGGAATGGTTGGCCAGAATGAAGTCCAGCGCTTCCTGCGACGGGGCGCCATCGCCCATCAGGTTAAGCGGAACGCAATCGCCCTTCGAGAAAGTGGTCGGCGCGCCGTTATACACAACGGGATTACCGTAGCTGAGGCCGAAGATGTCGGTCTCGCCGGGGAGGTTGATGCGGCAGGTGATCTTGCCGGTGCCGTCGTCGACAGCGTCGATGGCGGCATAGTAACGATCGGCAATGCGGTCGCCATAATTGGTCGAACGCTGGATCGACTGGCCGAACACGAACGACAGGTCGTAGCGGAAGTGATCCGACAGATCGCCCTTGGCACCGAACACGGTGCGGAACAGTTCGCGGTCCAACTCATAGCGACGCTGGCCGAAATCGAAATTGTCGCGGCTGAACAGCGCACCGTCGGGTGCAATGCCAGCGCCGAGCGCTTCTTCGAGGTAGGCGTTGTCGGACTGAAGCAGCGTGTAGAGGTCGTAGGTCGGCTGGGATTCGGTCCAGGCATTCGACTTCACGAACTTGGCTTCGGCGTAGAAGTCCAGTTCACGGCTCACCTCGAAATGCGCGAAGGCGTTGACGATGTGTTTGCGCGAATACGGAGTGTAATCGCCGTAATAGATTTCGCGCGGCGTGCTGTCGCCACCGATGGTGAAGGCGGTGCCGGGCACATATTCGCCCAGATCGTAAGGCGTGCCTTCGCCGGTGAAATCGGGAACGAAGTCGCCGTCGACGTCGAAGGCGCCGCCCATCGAGCTGTCTGCCCAGCGCAGGCCGGTTAGCAGGATACGGTCGGGCACGTTCGGGTCGTCGCCCGCAGAACCGGGGCTGCCGTCATTCGGGTTGCGGACCAACGCCCAGGTCGGGCCGGTCTTTCCGTAATTCAGGCGATCCTTCTGGCTGAAGCGATCGTTCTGGTTGTATTCGTAGGCGATCGCGATGTTGCCGCGCCCGTCTGCGAAGTTAGTGCCGGCTGTGATCGAGCCGAACCATTCCTTGGCATCGCCGCGCTCCGAAAGCGAGTGCTGGCCGCGAACGCTGACGCCCTGGAAGTCGCGCTTCATCTTGAAGTTCACCACGCCCGAAACGCCGTCGGCGCCATAAATGGCCGAGACGCCACCGGTCAGCACGTCGATGCTTTCGACCAGATCGGTGGGGATGGTGTTGATGTCGACAGCGGCGGTGCCGGGATAGCCCGCAATGTGGCGGCGACCGTCAACCAGAACCAGCGTACGGTCGGAACCGAGGTTGCGCAGATCGAGGAAGTTCGCGCCGACCTGCTGGGCATTGGCGAGGTTTGAGCCTGCCGTGTCGATGCTCCGGGTCGAGCCGAGCAGCGCCGGATTGGAAGCGAGTACTTCGGTGAGGTTTGTCGTACCGGAATGTTCCAGCTTGGCGGAATCGACAGTCTGGATCGGGTTCGGGTTGGCAAATTCCGAGCGCGCGATGCGCGAGCCGGTGACGATGATTACGCTATCGCTTTCATCGGCGGCATCCGCGAGTTCGGCGGAAGTATCGTCCTGGGCCAGGACCGGCTGCGCGACCAGCATGATCGACAGCGCAATGGGTGCCGCAGCACCCTTCAGGCGGGATTGGATTTTCACAGGTTCAGTCCCCATTGCAGGCCCGGACCCCTCCGGGCTCATGAAATGAAACATTGTCCGGACAGCGCCCTGTTTGCAGCGTGGCCGAACAACGGATTAGCATTCGTGCTGATGCTCACCTGCTGGAACGCTGGATTGGTTTCAATTCAAATTACTTTGCACTGCGGCATTCGTTACGGGAATGTTGCAATCGCACAACAGTTGCAAACGAGACGAAATATTCACCATGAAGGCTCGGCGCTTGACCGGACCGAATCGCCCGCTTAGCCGAGCGTTTAAATTCAGCCGATTCCGGCGCCAGGGAGGTAAGCTTGAAGATCGACAATACCGTTTCCGCGGTCGTCACTGGCGGCGCGTCTGGCCTTGGCGAGGCAACCGCGCGTGCGCTTGCCGCGCGCGGGGTGAAAGTGGCCCTGTTCGACCTGCAGCAGGAAAAAGGCGAATCGGTCGCCGCCGAAATCGGCGGAATCTTCTGCCAGGTGGACGTGACGTCCGACGATTCGGTGGATGCCGGATTCGCCCGGGCGCGCGCGGCACATGGGCAGGAACGTATCCTAGTGAATTGCGCCGGCATCGGCACCATCGGCAAGACCACCCGGCGCGATCGCGAGACCGGAGCGATTTCCCACTTCCCGATCGCGGCTTTCGCCAAGACGCTGGAAGTGAACACCGTCGGCACCTTCCGCTGCATCGCGAAGGCCGCCGCCGGGATGATGACGCTCGATCCGCTGGAAGACAATGAGCGCGGGGCCATTGTCAACACCGCTTCGGTCGCGGCGGTGGACGGCCAGATGGGCCAGGCGGCCTATTCCGCTTCCAAGGGCGGTATCGTGGGCATGACCCTGCCGATAGCCCGAGACCTGATGAGTGAAGGCATCCGGGTGAACACCATCCTGCCGGGCATCTTTCGTACGCCGCTGCTGGCCGGCCTGCCCGAGGCGGCGCAGGAATCGCTTGCCGCCCAGGTGCCGTTTCCCAAGCGGCTTGGCCATCCGCAGGAATATGCCGCGCTGGTGATAAGCATGATCGAGATCGGTTATTTCAACGGCGAGCACGTCCGTCTCGACGGCGCGATCCGGATGCAACCGCGCTGATCCATTGCCTTGGGGGGCACATTGGCATGGCAGCCGCACCTGATACTTATTCCGAAGCGCGCGAGCAGTTGCTCGCCACGGCTTCGGCGATCATGCGCGAGACCGATACGGTCGACATTTCGCTCGCCCAGCTCAGTCGCCGCTCGGGGCTGAATTCGGCGCTGGTCAAATATTACTTCGGCAACAAGGCCGGGCTGATGAAGTCCCTGCTCGAGCGGGACATGAGCGCCATTATCCATTCGGTCGATTCGCTGCTGGCAAAGGATCTCGATCCCGAAGCCAAACTGCGGCGCCATATCTCGGCCGTGGTCGATCGGTTCTACGAAGTGCCCTATATCCAGCGCCTGCTGATGCGGTTGATCCGTGAGAGCGATGTGGCTGAGGCCCAGCGGATCGCGAATACCTATCTGAGCCCGATCTATGCCGCTTACGACCGGTTGATCGGCGAGGGTGTGGAGGCGGGCGTGTTCCGCCCGGTCGATCCGCAGCTGTTCTATTTCAGCGTGACCGGGGCAGCCGATCGTTTCTTCGCGGCGCGGCTGTTCATGCGCTATTGCTTCGGGGAGGATTCCCTGTCCGAAGAGCTGCGCGACCGCTATCGCGCGCATCTCACCGATTTTATCATGGCGGGATTGCTGAGGAACGGATGACTGCAGGCTGGCATATCGGGGTAATCGGCGGGACAGGCCTCTACGATGCCGGTGTCGTCGACGAGGCGCAGCAGATCGCGGTGGCGAGCAGCTTTGGCGAGCCTTCCGGCCCGGTGACGACCGGCAGGATTGGCGATGTCCGCTTCACTTTCCTCGCGCGGCACGGGGCGGGGCACCCTATCCCACCGGGCGCGGTAAATTATCGGGCCAATATCGACGTGCTGAAGCGCTGCGGCGTAACGGATATCCTTTCCATTTCGGCTATCGGCTCGCTGCGGCAAGAATATGCGCCGGGTGGCTTCGTGCTGGTTGATCAGATGATCGACCGGACGCTGGGCCGCGAACGCAGCTTCTTCGGCGAGGGGCTGGTGGCTCATGTCAGCCTTGCCGATCCTACCTGTCCGCGCCTGTCGGCGCTGGTTGGGGACGCGGCTGAGCAGACCGGCGCGATCGTGCATCGCGGCGGCTGCTACGTTGCGATCGAAGGGCCGCAATTCTCCACCCGGGCAGAAAGCCACATGTATCGCGCATGGGGTGCTGATGTGATCGGGATGACCGCGCTGCCCGAGGCGCGCCTCGCCCGCGAGGCGGAGTTGCCCTACGCATTGCTGGCCATGGTGACCGATTATGATTGCTGGCACGAAGGCGATGCAGTGGATGTGCAGGACGTGCTCCATGTAATGCATGACAATGTCGGCAAGGCGCGCGCAACGCTTACGGCGCTGGCTGCGCTGTTGCCGCGCGAACGGACCCCGAGCCCGATCGACACCGCGCTGGACGGCGCCATCGTGACGGCACCCGGCAAGCGCGATCGGGTGCTCGCAGCAAAGCTGGGAGCAGTCGCCGGGCGCGTATTGGGCCAAGGTCTGCCCGTGAAAAGGAAATAGAACATTCGCCCGGCGGGGCGTTCCATAAGGCGTCGTTACCCTTGGATACTTGCATTTTGCAGCGCAAGATCGTTACAAGGAAAACTATATGGACGCCAATTCGCCTCTTTCCGATTTCCTTCCCTATATGCTTTCGGTCACATCGAACGCTGTAAGCGGGCGCATCGCGCAGGAATATCGGAGCCGTTTCGGTCTCAAGGTACCGGAATGGCGGGTGATGGCGGTGCTGGGCAATGCGGGCGCGCAAACCCAGCGCGATCTCGCCGCACTTACATTGATGGACAAGGTGGCCGTCAACCGCGCCTGCAAGGAACTGGAAGAACGCGGCCTCGCCTGGCGCCAGCCCAATGCGAAGGACGGGCGCTCGCATCTGCTGGAACTTACCGACGAAGGCCGCCGGATGTACGGCGCAATCATGCCGCTGGCGCTGGAAATGGAACGACGATTGCTCGCAAGTTTCAGCCGGGAAGAGATCGAGAGCCTGAAGTCCGTGCTCGTACGGCTCAAGGCGGAAGTGCGGGATCTTCATGCCGAGGGTATCGACTGCGGGCATTTGGATTAGGGTCCGCGGACAAGTTCCACCGGGAAGCGTTCGGAGTTCCGGATTGAAGGCGGATTGTCCTGAAACGACTCGATTGCGGAGATGACCCACTCACCTTCGCGGAAATGACGAAATTGGGGAGATGTCCGCTAACCACCCCATTCCGGTCAGTCTCGCCTCCTGTCCCGGAAAGGACAAGGCCCTTCCCCGGCTGGCGGGGAAGGGCCTTGTCATTGTTATTGCCCTCTCCGAAATGGTCCCGAAACCGTCAGCCTATCCCGCACCGCCGGGCTTCGAGGCGAAGGTATCGGCGATCGAGCAGGCCGCGGGCCCCAGGATCACGATGAACAGCACCGGCAGGATGAACAGGATCAGCGGCACGGTCATGATTGCAGGCAGGCGGGCGGCTTTTTCTTCCGCGCGCATCATGCGTTCGTTGCGGAATTCGGCTGAGAGCACGCGCAGGGCCGAAGCCAGCGGCGTGCCGTAGCGTTCGGTCTGGATCATGGTCGTCACCACGCCACGCACGGAATCGAGGTCCACGCGATAGGCGAGGTTCTCGAACGCCATCCTGCGCTCGGTGAGGAAGGACAGCTCGATCGAGGTCAGCATGAACTCGTCGCCCAGTTCGGGATAGGCGCGGCCCAGTTCCTTGGCGACGCGGCTGAAGGCGGCGTCCACCGTAAGGCCGGCCTCGGCGCAGATCACCAGCAGGTCCAGCGCGTCGGGCAGGCCCTTGCGGATAGCATGGGTGCGCTTGGTAATCTTGTTGCGTAGGAACAGGTCGGGCGCCTTGTAGCCGGCGATAATGGCCGCGGCGAATGCCATGAAGCGCTTGAAGCTGCCCCATTCGGGGAAGGTGTTGGACCAATAGACCAGCACCACCGCAACGATACCCAGCGCGATCGGCATGACCATGCGCGCGAAGATGACGGCAACCGCCCATTCCTTGTTGCGATAGCCTGCCTGGGCCAGCCGCTGCTGAACCTGCTTGAGCTGGCTGTCCTGGAGCACCTTCATGCGCTCCAGAGTGTCTTTGATGCGGTCGGTCGTCTCGGTCTTGCGGACCAGGCTCTGGCGCTTCTTGGCGGTGGCGGTGACGATACCGGCCTTCAGTTCCTCGCGCCGGGCGTTGAGTGCCTTCACGCGGCGGTTCATCGGATCCCGCACGGTGATCGCGGCATAGATCGCCATCATCACCGCCAGCGCGGCAACGCCAGCCAGGACGGAGCCGACGGCGATGACATCGAAGCCGAGGAGCGTGGGGCCGGGAGGTGTATTGATCATGTTCCGGTTCCGTCCCGATCAGATTTCGAAGCTGACCATCTTGGCCATGATGAGTACGCCGATGCCCATCCAGACGAAGCCGCCTATTCCCGCTGCGATCAGGCGATCGTCGACGAAGAAGGCGGCCAGGTAATTGGGATTGACCCAATAGATCATCGTGAAGACGAGAAAGGGCAGTGCGCCGACGATATAGGCAGAGGCCTTGGATTCCGAACTCATGGCCCGGATCTTCAGCTTCATTTGCGCGCGCTTGCGCAGCACATCGGCCAGGTTGGAGAGCGTTTCGGCCAGATTGCCGCCGGTTTCCCGCTGGATCGCCAGCGTGATGCAGAAGAACTGGAATTCCGGAGTGCCCAGGCGGTCGGCAGTCACCTGCAGCGATTCCTCCATCGTCCGGCCGACCTTGATGCGGTCCACGATGGCGCGGAACTCCTCGCCAACGGGGCCGGGAATCTCGCTTGCCACCACCGATAGCGTCTCGGTTACCGGAAGACCCGAGCGCAGGCCGCGCACCAGCAGTTCGATCGCATCGGGGAATTTGGCGTTGAAGGCGTTGATGCGCTTCTTGATCGCCATATTCAGCGCCACATGCGGAAGTCCGCCGCCGATGACGACACCGATGCCCAGCGCCATCAGCACCGCGCCGGTCTTCAGATAGACCAGCACCGCAATGCCCAGCGCGAGGCCGATCGAAGTGTAGATATATTGGGTCAGGGTCCAGTTCTTGCCGCTGCGATGCAGCCGCAGCGCCAGCGCTTCCGTGCGCGATGCAGAGCCCGCGATGCGATGCATCTTGGGCTTGCGGGCGGCGATGGCCTTCTTGAGCTGGGATTCGACCTTGTCGATCGTGCTTTCGGAATGGCGGTAACGCACCGATTGCAGGCGGCGGGCCCCTTCCTTTGCGGTCGAAGGACCGGCAAAGGCCGCATAAAGCAGCCCCAGCACGGCCACTATGCCGAACACGAACAGCCCTAGCTGGAGAATGTTCATCCTGTGGCTCCGCCCTTCCTAACGCACTTCCTTCGGCGTGCCGGCCCGGCGGGTGTGGTTGCGCCCGGGCTGGCTGCCGATCCGATCATCAGACGACTTCCGCCGCCTTCTTGCTGCTCTTCTTGGCCATGAGCGACTTGATGTCGAACTTGCCTAGCAGCGATTTGCTACCGGCAGCCGCGCGCGGCAGGGCGTCATCCTCGCCACCAGCGCCGATAACCGCATTGGCAATGTCGCGGATTACCGCTGCCGCCTTGGTCGAGCGGTTGGCATCGACGAAGGTCTGGCCCAGCTTGGCCGCATTTACCGCCGCACGCTGGTCGAGCGGGATGTTGAAATCGATCTTGCGTTCGATCGAAGCCTCGAAATCCGCCTTGGTGATCTCGACCAGCCCGGGCTGGATCTTGTTGGCCACCACCAGGGGCGTGGCATGCGGGGCGTTCGATTTGAGCCAGGAAAGCAGCCGGATCGCGTCGCGGGCAGAGGCCAGCGTCATTTCCGTTGCCAACACAACTACATTCACATCAGCGAGCAAATGCGGGAAGTTGATCAACATATTCCGCGGGAGATCGACCACCGTCATCTCGAAAGCATGACGGAATTCTTCCTCCAGCTGCACAAAGGCGGAACCGTCGGTCATCAGCGGAGAATTGATCGGCGCCTCGGCCGACAGGATCGAGAGATTGTCGTTCGCGCGTATCATCGCGCGCTCGATGAACAATCCGTCGATACGGCTCGGATTGTCGATCGCGTCGGTAAGACCGCGGCCGGGTTCGAGATCGAGCGTCAGCGCGCCAGTGCCGAAATGGACGTCCAGGTCGAGCAGGGCGGTCGGCATGTGGTGGTCGGTCGAGAACAGCCAGGCGAGCGAAGTCGCCAGCGTGGATGCGCCCACGCCGCCCCGTGTGCCGACAACCGCAGTCGAGATGTGGCGCTTGGCTGAATTGGCGTCACTGGCCTTGGGGGAGGAGAACACCGATTGCGCCTGCACCAGCGAATCGCGAACCTGGCTCGCCGAAAGCGGCTTCAGCAGATAATCGTGAATCCCACTAGCCAGAAGGTCGCGATAGAGGCGGACGTCGTTCACCTGACCGACCGCGATAACCACTGTGCCTGGTTCGCAGACCTCGGCGAGGGCATTGATATCGTTCAGCGGATCGCCGCTTTCCGACAGGTCCACCATCAATATGTTCGGGCTTGCGGTCACCGAAAGCGACTGGACGGCGTTGCGAAGCCCGCCCTTGGCGCATTTCTCCGGCTGCCAGCCCATTTCGATCACGACCGGGCGCAGGACATCCAGCGCCGTTTCGTCGCAGATGAACGCGGCGAACGGATCGCGGCCGTTAGGCGAACCTGCTTTCCAGGGAGCATTCATGATCAGTTTCCTCCCTTCGAGACGGCGCTGGTCGAGCTGCCTTTCAACCCATCCTCGCCGGTCGGCGCCTGGGCGCGATAGCTGGCGATGGCCTTGTTCGAGGTCATGATAAGCGTTTCGCCATTGCCCTTGGCCCCGTGGATCAGATGTTCGGGATCGGCGACCATGGCTGCCAGATTGCCGTTCACCGCGCAGCCGAAACCGTCATTGGTGGCGTTGTTGTAATTATGGGCCGCCCGGTCGCCCCAGTCGGGACATCCCGGTACGGAGGCCCTGGCGCGGGTGACCACGACACGGGCCCGGCCCGGCATCACGGTGCCTTCCGTTACCGGTGCCCCCTCGCTGACGAGGATGCCGTAGCGAGCTGCGATTTCCGCGATCTTCTCGCGCGCGGCAGTGCTGCTCAGCGGATCGTCGATCGAGATGCGATCCCCATAGCCGAGATCCATGGCCTTGAACCATTCGTTGAGCCGCTGCTGTTCCGAGATGGACAAACCGCCCGGGCCGGCATCGACATCGAAGCTGAAGTTCGACCGTTCAACAACCGGCTGCTTGACCGAATCGAGCGTGCGGTTGGTCGGCTGGCTCGCGCAGCCGGCAAGCGACAGTCCCAGAGTGAGCGCCAGGGCCGTGACAGCCGGTTTGGTCATGCGGATGAGCATCGTGTTCACCTTTCTCACTTGAGGCTGAAACCGGGCGTCGCGTCGGCTTCGGCGCGACGTTCGGCCTTGCCGCTGCGGGGGCGGTCCTTCACATCGCCATTGGCGTCGTAATCTTCGAGGCCGAGCTTGGGGGCATTGGCCCCTTCGCCGACCGCGCTCGGCTTGGGACGGTCGCCGCCGGTAACCCCGTCGTTCTCCTGATTGCCCAGAAGTTGCTGGATGGTGGTCGGTGTGCGGAAGCCGTCGGTCGGTAGCTTGATGTCATTCGCATCGACCGGGTTCACCAGATAGGGGGTGACCACGATCACCAGTTCGGTCTGGCCCTTGCGGAATTCAGTCGATTTGAAGAGGTTGCCTAGGATCGGCACGTCCCCAAGGCCGGGGGCCTTGTCGATCGTGTTCTGCGAATTGTTGCTCAGTAGGCCCGCGATCATGAAGCTCTGGCCGGAACCAAGCTCCACCGTCGTTTCGGCGCGGCGCACGGTAAGCGCGGGAACGGTGAAATTGTTCATGGTCACCGCACCCTGAGTCGACAGTTCCGACACTTCCGGGCGCACGCGGATCGAGATCCGGCCATTGGAGAGCACCGTTGGCGTATAGGCCAAGCTGACGCCATATTTCTTGTATTCGACTGCAGTCGTGCCCAGGCCCTGACTGGTCAGGATCGGGAATTCGCCACCGGCGAGGAAGTCGGCCGTCTCGCCCGAGAGCGCCGTAAGGTTGGGCTGCGACAGCGTGGTGACGAGGCCGTTGCTCTCGGCAAGGTCGAGCGCGCCGAGGAGATCAAGTCCCAGGAACTTGCCGGCGCCCGCCAGCGTCGTTCCGTTTGTGATTGCGTCGATGGCTGTGCCAGCGACCTCCATGTACTGTCCCGGATTGTTCGGGTCCGGAACTGTGACTTTGACGGTGTTTCCAACGCCGGTGGCAGTGCCCGGCGTGAAGGTCGGCGCGAAGCCCTTACGTCCGCTGCCCACACCGAACTGGAAGCCGCTGGAGCCGTCGATGGTGGTCAGGTTCGCACCCAGCGCCCGCACCAGCGAGCGACTGACTTCCGCAAACTTCACCTGCAGGTTGACCTGCAGCGGCGTGGCCGTCTTGAGGCGGCTCACCACGTTGGAAGTCTCGCCCACGAAGGCCTTCACCAGACGCTCCGCCTCGGCAGCATCCTCGGGCGCGGCCACGGTGCCGGTCAGCAGCACGGTGTTGGTGCCCATGGTGGCCACGGAAACCTTGGCGTCGGGCATAGCCATCATCAGCATCTGGTCGATGCTGTCGATGTTGGAGCCCACCCGGACATTCGCCGCCCACACCACTTCGCCCGACGAGTTGCTGGCGTAGACCGTGGTCTCGCCTCCCGACAGGCCGAAGACATAGAGCTGACGCTGCGACTTGACCTGGACATCCGCGATCTGTTCGTTCGCAACGAATATATCGGTCATGTTGCCCGGCACGCTAACCAGCTGGCCCCGGCCGATGGAAAGCACGATGTCGGTGGAAGGCCGCATCACCGACTGGGCGTGGGCCACGCCCGAAGGCACGGAGGCCATCGGCGCGACGGCGGCAACCGCAGTCAGCAGAGTTGCGATAAGGCGGCGGTTCATGGTCTTGCCCCTTGGTTGAATTCGCTCGCGTACGTTGTCGGCGCGCGTCGCATTGGCGGTGATCGTGGTCATGGCGTCACTTCCCGACCGGAACCGCGACGGTGTTCTTGCCGCGGGTCACGTTGACGATCGGGCCGGTGCGGATTGGAGCGACGGCACGCGGAGTGCCATTCGAGTTGCCGTTATAGGCCATGGCCTGTGTCGGAGCCTGTGGGCCGGTGCGCGGCATGCTGCTGCGCTGGAAGCGAGACACGTCGCCGCCGGTCACGAAGCTGCTGGCACCATCGCGTGGGCGAGCCAGTGCTGTACGCAGAATCTTTTCTTCCTCGGTTTTCGAGGCGCCGTCGGGCACGTTGACTTCACCCGAGGCGATCGCACGCTCCAGATCCGACTGGTTGTCGGCGATGGAACGCAGTGAGAGGCTGAGCGTGCCGATCGTCTGGGCAACTGCCACCTTTTCCGCAATCTTGGGAGTGACCTCGAGAGTTACGGTGCGGAAGTCGCGCACGACGGTCTTGCCGTCAGGCGTATGCGTGGTTTCGGTTGACTGGTCGGTGGCGAGAACCCGGATATTGCGCAGGATCGTCTCCGCAGCCTTCAGCGGCGCTCCTTCGTCATTGCCGTTGACAGTCTGCGTCAGAACGAGGTCCACCCGGTCCCCCGGAAATACAAAGCCGCCCACGCCGGTCTTGGCGGAAACGGGAACCGTCACGGCGCGCATGCCCGCACCCAGCGCGGCAGCCAGGAAGCCACGGTCGCCGGGGGCGACGAGCGACCCTTGCGTAACGGGTTCGCCTGCCGTGATCGGATGGCGCACAACCGTGCCGAGCAGGGTGTTCATGTCGGCTTCGCCGTCGATGAAATAGGCATCCTGTACCATTTCCTTCGGCCAGAGCTGATAGGCGATGGCATCGGCGGTAATGATCGTACCCACCGGCAGAGCGCGCTGGGCCACGAGGACCTTCGGGCCTTCCGGCTCTGGAGGCGCGGCCTCGGCCTGCGGGGCAGAGGAGCCCGCGAACATGCTACGCGCTGCCATGGCCGTACCGATCGCGATGATCAGCGCCCCCAGCAGCAGTACCAGTTTCTTCCTGTCCATGGTGCGTCAAGCCCCCTCAATGGCCGAAAAATATTCAATCCTGTGATTGTCGGCCGGAATGGTTAAAATCCCGTTCACCCAACATTCCCGCTCGCAGCGTAGGCTGCAGGCAGGTAATTGGCGGCGAGTACCCAGATCCCCCCGGTCGCGATGGCGACGCCGTAGGGCACAGCCAGCTTGTCGCGCTGGCGGCGGGCGACATGCCAGGCGCCGAACACGATGGTGAGCAGGCCGCCCACCAGCGCCATCACGATCAACAGGTTCATGAACTGGGCCGGCGGTATCCACAGCGCGAGCGCCGTCAGCAGCTTCACGTCGCCGCCGCCCATTGCGCGAAGCGCGAACAGTCCAGCAAGGACGACGAAACATGCCGCTGCGACGCCAATCTGGATTGCCACGCCCGGCCATAGCGAAAGGCCGCTGGCCCACCAGAAAAGCGGTGCGCCCAGCGCGATCGCCCCGTTCAGCCAGTTCGCGATCTGGCGCGAGCGCAGATCGGTGAATGCCGCGATCAGGAGTGCAATTGCCAAGGTGGCAAGCAATCCGTACTGGATCGGTGCGTCGTGCATATAGGCCCCCTGAATGTCTCAGGAGGCATCGGTACTCTCAAGGGCTTACTAAATAGTAACCACGGGCAGGAGGCTCAAATTAGCCACGCATTGGAACAGCAGACCGGGATTTTCGACCGGCGGGCCATTCCGGCACGTGCGGTCGAGGGTTTCTGGCATGCCGAAGACGGCTGGCCTGTCCGCCGTATCGATTGGCCCATGCCCGATGGCGGAGCCGCCGGATCGATCCTGTTCCTGCCCGGGCGCGGCGATTGCTATGAAAAATATCTCGAAACGCTGGATCACTGGGCGAGCCGGGGTTGGAGAGTCACTGCGTCGGACTGGCGGGGGCAGGCTGGCTCTGGCAGATTGGGCGCTGAGGGGGACGCGGTCACTGGCCATGTGCCGGACTTCGCCGTGTGGATCGCGGATCTGGCATGGCTCTGGCGCCGCTGGGTGGCTCAAACGCCTGAACCGCACGTAATTGCAGGGCATTCCATGGGCGGGCATCTGGTGCTGCGCGCGCTGGCGGAAAAGGCCATCGATGCTGATGGTGCGGTGCTTTCCGCCCCGATGCTGGGGTTCCATTCCTGGGGGCTTCCCGCCTCGCTGATGCACGCGGTCGCGGCGCTTATGGCTCGGCTGGGCGACCGCCGCCGTCCCGCCTGGAAGTGGAGCGAGAAGCCCGGAGAAGTCCCCGAGGGGCGTGACCAGTTGCTCACCCATGACCGGGATCGTTATTCCGACGAATTGTGGTGGCGCCAGCGTCGCTCCGAACTCGTAATGGGGCCGGGAAGCTGGGGCTGGGTCGAACGCGCCTACGCATCGAACCTCGGGCTGGAGCGCCCGGGCGTGCTGGAGGGCGTGGAAACGCCGGTGTTCGTCGTGGCGACCGATCACGACAAGCTGGTGTCCTTTGCCGCCATTGAGCGTGCGGTGCGGCGCTTGCCGCGCGGCGAGTTGTTCATCTTCGGCGAAGAGGCACATCACGAGGTGCTGCGCGAAGTGGACGAGGTGCGGAACCTTGCGCTGGAGGCGATCGACGGCTTCCTCGCGCAGATAGCCGCACAGGGGAAGTGACGGTCCTTTGAGCGAGAATTTCGATATTGCAGTGGTAGGGGCCGGGATGGCCGGGGCCAGCCTGGCCGCCGAACTGGGCCATCATGCGCGCGTGGTACTGCTGGAGGCGGAAGATGCGCCGGGGCGCCACGCCACGGGGCGGTCGGCGGCATTCTGGGCGGAAACCTATGGCGGGCCGCTGGTGCAGCCGCTCACGACTGCATCGGGCGCGTGGCTGGAAGAGCGCGGCTTTCTGGGAGAACGCGGCGCGCTGAACATCGCCCGTGACGGGCAGGAGGCAGAGATCGAGGCGTTCATCGCCGAATTCGCCCGTGCCGGGGTGCGCGTCGAACGGCTGGGGCGCGACCAGATGGAGGCAATCGTTCCGGGCCTGCGCAGCGAATGGCGGCACGGGGTAAGCGAGCCGGACTGCAAGGATATCGACGTCGCGGGCGTCCATGGCTGGTATCTGGGCGAAGCAAGGCGAGCAGGCGTGGCCTTGCGCTGCAGGGCCGGGCTGGTGGCGGCGGCCTATGATGGCGGCTGGACGCTGACGACGGCAGACGGTGCCATGGTCCGCTGTGACGTGCTGGTCAACGCCGCCGGGGCGTGGGCGGACCCCGTGGCGCAGATGGCGGGGATTCGTCTACTGGGCATCCAGCCCTTGCGCCGAACCATGGTGCAGATGCGCACTGCGCCCATGCCTTCCGACAGTCTGCCGTTGGTGGTGGATCTGGGGGGCAATTTCTACTTCAAGCCGGAGAACGGCCGCCTGTGGCTAAGCCCGCATGACGAGACGCCAAGCGTGCCTTGCGATGCCGCGCCCGAAGAGATGGACATCGCCATCGCCATCGACCGTTTCGAACAGGTGGTGGATTGGCAGGTGGAGCGGGTGGAGCACAAATGGGCGGGCCTTCGCAGCTTCGCGCCCGACCGGCTGCCGGTCTATGGCCCCGATCCGCGCAACCCGGCCTTCTTCTGGTTCGCAGGGCAAGGCGGGTTTGGTATCCAGACCGCGCCCGCCGCCGCGCGGCTGGGCGCGCAAATCCTGCTGGGGCTGCCTGCGGACGATATGACCGCAAGGCTGGATCGGGAGCTTTACCTGGCTGCGCGTTTCGGTGGAGTGCGTGGTTAAGCCTGCAGACAGCGCCTGAGTGGGAATGATTGCCTCCCGATCAGTAACAGGGAGACGCAAGATGGCTCATCGCTTCGAGATCCGGAAAAACAGGGCCGGCGAGTTCGTTGCCTATTTCCTCTACAATTCCGAAACGATCTTCTGGACTGAGGGCTACGCTTCCAAGGCTAGTGCGCAGAACGCAATCGATTCGATCAAGAAGAACGGTCCCGGCGCCGAAACCGTCGACGCCACCTGACCTGATGGCCTGAACCGGCTTCCTGAAATAGCCTGCGTCAGCGGCCCGCCGCACCGTCGGCGGCGTTGCTGGCAAGCCTGTCCACGCGTTCGTTTTCTACGTGACCATTGTGGCCCTTCACCCAGATCCATTCGATCTTGTGGGGTGCGGCAGCCTCGATCAGTTCGTGCCACAGATCGGCGTTGCGGACTGGCTTCTTGCTGGCGTTGATCCAGCCTGAGCGCTTCCAGCCATGGATCCACTTGGTCATGCCGTCGATCACATAGCGACTGTCGGTGTGAACCTTGACCTCGCAGGGGCGGGTCAGTGCATTCAGCGCGCGGATCACGGCCAGCATTTCCATGCGGTTGTTGGTGGTCTGCGGATCGGAGCCCGAAAGCTCTTTTTCATGAGCGCCCATGCGCAGCAATGCACCCCAGCCGCCGGGCCCGGGATTGCCCTTGCAGGCGCCGTCGGTGAAGATATCGACCTGCGTCATTGTCGATTCCTCAAGCCGTACCGCCCGAATGGGGATGGAGCGCGAAGGCCGCCGCGCCGCGATCGGCATAGAAGGCCAGCCGCCGGGCAAAGGCCAGCGGGTCCTTACGCGTTACCAGCGCGTCGGCGGGCGTATGCAGCCAGTCTTCCGCGCGGGTCATCAGAAAGCGCAGCGCGGCGCCACGCGCCAGCACCGGCAGGGCGGAATGTTCCTCATGCGAAAGAGGGCGTATGCTTTCATAGCCTTCGATCAGCGCAGTGGCGATTTCGGGGCGGAAACCCCGGCCTTCCGCGTCGAAGCACCAGGCCGCATGGGTGACGGCCAGATCATAGGCGGTGAGGTCGCAACAGGCGAAATAGAAGTCGATCAGCCCGCTGACCTGATGGCCCATCATCAGGACATTGTCTGGAAAGAGGTCGGCGTGGATCACCGAGCGTGGCAGGTCTTCCGGCCAGTGATCGCACAGGAAGGCCAGTTCTTCACGGACGATTGCGGGCAGGGCAGGATCGATCTTGGCGAGCCCGTCCTCGCCGCAACTCCGGGCGAGATCCTTCCACCCGGCAAGGCTCAGATCATTGGCGCGTTCCATCGCGAAATCGGCCGAAGCGAGATGGATGCCGGCAAGCGCCCGGCCGACCGAATGGGCCTGTTCAGCTTCCGGATGGTCGATCGAGACGCCGGGCAGGAACTCGATCAGCGCCACCGCCTTGCCGTCCAGCATACGGAAGGCGGCACCTTCCCGGTCATGGATCGTGCGGGGGACCGGGCAGTCATGCGCGGCCAGATGATCGAGCAGGCCCAGGAAGAAGGGGAGGTCCGCCAGATCGATCCGGCGTTCGTACATGGTGAGGATGAAACGCGCGCCAAAGCCTCCTTGGCCGGTCGTTTCCACCAGCCAGTTCGAGTTGGAAACGCCTTCTGCGATGCCCTTGGCCGAAACCAGTTCGCCCACATCGTAATGCGCGATCAGCGCGGCGAGATCCTCGGCGCCGAGATGCGTGTAAACTGCCACTTTCTATCCCCCTCGTGCAGCCTAATCCGCGAGCTGGCGGGGCAGTTTGAAGACCATTTTCTCTTCCGCTGTCACGAGCGTGTGTTCTTCCACCTCGCGCCATTGCGACAGCGTATCGACCACTTCGCGCACCAGCTTTTCCGGAGCCGAGGCGCCGGCCGTGAGTCCCAGTGTCTCGACGCCTTCCAGCCAGTCGGGATCGATCTCGCTGGCGCGCTGGATCAGCCGGGCGGGGGTTCCGAAGCGCTGGGCGACTTCCACCAGACGCAGCGAGTTGGAGCTGTTGGGCGCGCCGATCACCAGCACCAGATCGCATTGCGGGGCGATGGCCTTTACCGCTGCCTGGCGGTTGGAAGTAGCGTAACAGATGTCTTCCGCCTTGGGGCCGACGATCTGCGGGAAACGCGCCTTGAGCGCTTCGACGATCTCGCCCGTATCGTCCACCGAAAGGGTCGTTTGCGTGAGGAAGGCCAGCGGTGCGTCCGCCGGCAGATCGAGCGCGGAGACATCCTCCAGCGTTTCCACCAGCGTCATCGTGCCTTCCGGAACCTGTCCGAAGGTGCCGATCACTTCCGGATGGCCCTTGTGGCCAACGAACACGATATGCCGCCCTGCTTCGAGTTGGCGTTCTGCCTGACGGTGGACCTTGCTCACCAGCGGGCAGGTGGCATCCAGCCAGTCCAACCCGCGCGCGGTCGCGGCTTCGGGAACGGATTTGGGCACGCCATGTGCGCTGAAGACCACCGGCACACCATTCGGCACTTCGTCCAGTTCTTCAACGAAAACCGCGCCCTTGGCCTTCAGCCCTTCCACCACATAGCGGTTATGCACGATCTCGTGCCGGACATAGACCGGGGCGCCGTAACGTTCCAGCGCTCGCTCCACGATCTCGATGGCACGGTCAACACCAGCGCAGAAACCGCGCGGCGCTGCGATCAGCAGTGTCAGGGGCATAAGTGTTTCCGTGCGATGCTGTTTTGGAAATGGGGCGTTCATCTGGGTCGCTCTAGCGGTTGTCGCTGCGCGGCGAAAGGGCTAGGGCTGCGCCGATAGCTGTACCTTGAGGACTTCGCATGACCGCTCGCTTTCGCCGGATTTCCATGATTGCGTCCCTTGTCGCCGGTGCAGCAGCGCTTGCGGGCTGCCAGAGCAAGGGCCAGATCGTTATCGGGCAGGGCGTGGGCATTACCGCGCTCCGCACGGTTTGCCCGGCGGTGGGCATCCCCAATTACACTGGCGACATCACTCTGTTCAACGGTGCCTCCCGCTCCGCCGAAGCAATCGATGTCGTGGCAGTGATGACCAATGTGCGCAGCACTTGCGATGATTCGGGCGAGCGCGTCTATGCCACCGCCAATTTCGACGTGCTGGCCCGCCGTAGCGATACGCGCGGCGCCCGCACGGTGCAGATTCCCTATTTCTCCACGGTCTTGCGCGCCGGCAGCGCCGTAGTGTCCAAGCGCGTGGGCACGGTGACGATCCAGTTCGCCGACGGGCAGGAGCGCGCCCAGGCCACCGGTGTCGCGGGCGCCTATATCGATCGCGCCGAAGCGACCCTGCCGCCCGAAATCGTCGACAAGATCGGGCGCGATCGCAAGGCGGGCGAGGAAGACGCCGCAATCGATCCGCTGACCCTGCCCGAAGTGCGCGATGCGCTGGCGCGCGCGAATTTCGAGCTTCTGGTGGGCTTTCAGCTTTCCGAAGCGCAGCTGGCCTACAACGCCACGCGTTGATCGTTTTCGGCTGATCGGGGGCTTTAAGGCGGCTCCTTCTTCCGCAAGCGGCACAAACCCGCTAACGGCGCTGCCATGTCCGAAACCAAGACGATCCATGCCGCCTTTGCGGCCCATCTCGCCGATGTCCTCGATGCGCTTGAGAAGGAGGGCTCGCTGCCCACCGGTCTCCCGCGCGCCAATGTGACGGTGGAGCCGCCGCGAGACCCTTCGCATGGCGATCTGGCCACCAATGCGGCAATGGTGCTGGCCAAGCCCGCAGGCACCAATCCGCGCGCGCTGGCCGGGCAAATCTCGGGCAAGCTTGAAGAACTGGCCGAAGTGACCTCGACTGAGATCGCCGGGCCGGGCTTCATCAACCTTCGCGTAGCCGATGCGGCGTGGCGAGCGGAACTTTCCGCCATCGCGGCGCTGGCCGGGGATTATGGCCGCTCCACCATGGGCGGGAGCCGCATGGTCAATGTCGAATATGTTTCTGCCAACCCGACTGGCCCCATGCATATGGGCCATTGCCGCGGCGCGGTGGTGGGCGATGCGCTGGCCAGCCTGCTGGAATTCGCGGGCTACCGGGTGACGCGCGAATATTACGTCAACGACGCGGGCGGCCAGGTCGATGTGCTCGCCCGCTCCGCCTATCTGCGGTACCGTGAGGCGCTGGGCGAGGATATCGGCGAGATCCCGGCCGGCCTCTATCCCGGCGATTACCTCAAGCCCGTGGGCGAGGCGCTGGCGAAGGAACTGGGCGACGCCTATCTGGGCAAGCCTGAAGAGGAATGGCTTGTGCTGTTCCGCACCCGCGCAGTGGCGGCGATGATGGAGATGATCCGCGCCGATCTTGCGCTGCTGGGCATCCATCACGACCTGTTCTCGTCCGAGGCAGAACTGCAGGCCGCCGGAAAGCCGGAAGCGGCCGAGAAGTGGCTGCGCGAGCATGATCTCGTCTATGACGGCGTGCTGGAAGCGCCCAAGGGCAAGACGCTCGAGGATTGGGAACCGGTGGAACTCCCCCTGTTCCGTTCGACGAAATATGGCGACGATCAGGACCGCCCGATCCGCAAGAGCGACGGCAAATGGACCTATTTCGGGGCCGACCTCGCCTATCACCTCCAGAAGGCGCAGAGCGCCGACGAGCTGATCGATATCTGGGGCGCCGACCATGCCGGCACGGTGAAGCGGATCAAGGCCGCTGTAGCCGCGCTGTCCGAAGGTCAGGGCAAGCCGATTCCCTTCGACGTGAAGCTGGTGCAGATGGTCCAGTTGCTACGCGATGGCGAACCGGCCAAGATGTCCAAGCGTTCCGGCAATTTCATCACCATCGCCGATATGGTGGAGGAAGTGGGCAAGGATGTGGTGCGTTTCACCATGCTTACCCGCAAACCCGAAGCCCAGATGGATTTCGACTTCGCCAAGGTGGTGGAAGCATCGAAGGAAAATCCGGTCTTCTACGTCCAATATGCCCATGCGCGCATTCATTCGACCCTGCGCAAGGCGGCACTTGAGGGGCTGGCCCCGTCCGGCGAGCATCTCGATCTGCTGGGCGCGGAAGAACTGGCGCTGGTGAAGCATGCCGCGCAATTCCCGCGCATCGTCGAGGCCGCGGCTGTCGCGCGCGAGCCGCACCGTATCGCCTTCTTCCTTGGAGACCTTGCCGCCGCGTTCCACGGTTATTGGAATCTGGGCAATGACGATCCGTCCAAGCGCTTCATCCTGACCGATCGACCGGACCTGACCGGGGCAAGGCTTTTCCTCGGCCAGCAAATCGGGCAGGTTGTGAAGAACGGCCTCAGCCTGCTTGGCGTCGAGGCTGTCGAGGAGCTGTAAGACATGGCGATCGGCAATCAGTACGGCGAAGATGAAGAGCCCTGGGGCGTCGAGGCTCCGGCAGGAGCACCGGCCGCGCGGCTGGCGCTGGAGGACGGGGAAGATCAGCTTCCCTGGCTGGAGAGCGACGAGGATTACCAGGAAGATGGCGTCGATATGGCCCGGATTGCCGCGATTGCGGTGATCGGCCTGCTGGCGATCGTGTTGGTGGTGGGCGCGATCTGGTGGTTCACGCGTGAACGTTCCGATCCGGCGCTGGTGGCCGATGGCAGCACAATCGCCGCGCCCGAAGGCCCTTATAAGACCAAGCCGGAAGATCCGGGCGGCAAGACCTTTGCGGGCACGGGTGACACCAGCTTCGCCGTGGCCGAGGGGAAGAGCCGCGAAGGCAAGCTGGCGGAAGACGATCTGCCGCGCCCGAGCATTGATACCAAGGCCGCATCGCCCGTGTCGAGCACTACGAAGGCGGAGCCCATGGGCGGCGTCGGTGTGCAGGTGGGGGCTTATTCCAACCGCGAAAGCGCCGAGCAGGGCTGGCAGAAGCTGGTCCAGAAGTTCGAGGCGCTCCACGGCGTCAGCCACCGTGTGGTGGAAGGGCAGGCGGATATCGGCAAGGTTTACCGTCTGCAGGCCGTGGCGGGCGATCTCGCCGGGGCCAACGCGCTGTGCAATACGCTCAAGGCTTCGGGCGGGGCCTGTCAGGTCAAGCCGTAACGCAGCTTTCCGGGAAGGCATTCCCGGGAAGGTGAATTTCCACACCCGCGCAAGCGCCCTGCTTGCGCAAACCTCGCATTGCTGCGAGTTTTGAGGCCTATGACGCCTGCGATCTTCGGCCTTTCCGGACTGCGGCTGACCGCTGACGAGCGGGCGTTTTTCCGCGACTCCGATCCGGCCGGCTACATTCTGTTCGGCCGGAATATCGAGGATCGCGAGCAGCTTCGCGCGCTGACCGACGAATTGCGGGCAATCCATGGGCGTGAGCATTTGTTCGTGTGTATCGATCAGGAAGGCGGGCGCGTGGCGCGGATGAAGCCGCCGCAATGGCTGGCCTTTCCGCCGGGCGAAGTGTTCGACAGGCTCTACGATATCTCGCCCGCCAGCGCGATCGAGGCGGCGCGCAGCAATGCCGAGGCGCTGGGCATGGACCTCGCGGAAGTGGGGATTTCCGTGGATTGTCACCCGGTTCTGGACGTGCGCCAGCCGGGGGCGAACGATGTGATCGGGGATCGGGCGCTGGGTAGCGAGCCCATGCGGGTCGCGGCGCTGGGCAAGGCGGTTTTGCAGGGGCTTGCCCGCGCCGGGGTGACCGGCTGCGTCAAGCACATGCCCGGCCACGGGCGCGCTCTGGCCGATAGCCACAAGGCTCTGCCGGTGGTGGATGCCAGCGAAGAAGCGCTGGAAACCGACCTTTCTCCCTTCCGCGCGCTGGCCGATGCGCCCGTGGGGATGACGGCGCATATCCGCTATCGGGTGTGGGACGACGAGAATCCCGGCACCCTTTCGCCCTTCGTGATCGGGGAGATTATCCGGCGGCGAATCGGCTTTGACGGGCTGCTTTTGACCGATGATCTGGACATGGAGGCGCTGAGCGGCACCGTGCCCGAACGTGCCGCCCGCGCCATCGCTGCGGGCTGCGATATCGCCTTGAATTGCTGGGCAAAAATGGACGATATGGTGGGCATCGCCAAGGCTCTGCCGCCCATAAGCGAGGCTAGTTCCGCCCGTCTCAGGCGTGCGCTCAAAGGCACTCAAGGCGCGCTCAAAGGCACTGAACAGGCCGCGCTCCTGGCCAAGAGGGACGCATTGCTCGCGCTTGCCGGGCAGTCTGCATGAGCGGTCCGGAACTCTCCCTGGAAGCCGATATCCCGCCGCTGCCGCAGGATGAGGCATGGGAGTTTCCGACCGGACAGAACACCGGCGATCCCGAAGCGCTCTATCTGGAGCTGGATGGGTGGGAGGGGCCGCTGGACCTGCTGCTCGATCTCGCGCGCAGGCAGAAGGTCGATCTCAAGAGCATTTCGATCCTCTCGCTGGTGGATCAGTACATCGCCTATATCGAGCGGGCCGAAGCGCTGAAGCTGGAACTGGCGGCGGATTATCTCGTGATGGCGGCGTGGCTGGCCTATCTGAAATCCGCGATGCTGCTGCCCAAGGACGAGCAGGAGGATCCCAGCCCCGAGGAACTGGCCCTGCGCCTGCAATTGCGGCTGCAGCGGCTGGGCGCGATGCGCGAGGCTGCCGCGCGGCTGATGGGGCGTGACCGGATCGGGCGCGACGTGTTCCTGCGCGGCGCGCCGGAAGGGCTGCGGGTGGACCGCAAGAATCTGTGGCAATGCGAATGGTTCGACCTGATCCAGGCCTATGGCCAGGTGAAGGCGCGCACCCAGCCGGCAGTGCATATGGTGCGCGACCGGATGGTGATGACGCTCGATTCGGCGCTGGAGCGGGTTTCGGCCATGCTGGGCGTCACGCTGGACTGGATGGAACTGCGCGATTTCCTGCCCGGCGGGCCGGACGGGAAGCTGCGCCGTTCCGCGCTCGCCTCCAGCTTCGTTGCCGCGCTGGAACTGGCGCGGCTGGGCAAGGCGGAAATCCGGCAGGAGGAAATCTTCGGCCCCATGCATCTCAGGCGGATCAAGGCATGAGCGACGAACCGGCCCCCGAAATCCGCGCCCCCGAGTCTATGGCCCCCGAGTCTAGGGCCCCGGAGTCCATGGCCCAGCCCGAGGCGGACGATCTGGTGCGGGCGGTGGAGGCGACGCTGTTTGCCGCCGAAGAGGCGCTGCCGGTGGAAACCATTTCCGCCCATCTCGGCGGGGCCGATGTGCGCGAGGCGCTGAAGGAGCTTGCGGCGCATTATGCCGGGCGCGGCATAAGGCTGGTGGAGCGAGGCAAGCGCTGGCAGTTCCAGACCGCGCCCGATCTGGCGCATCTGCTGCGGCGCGAGCGTGAACATGCCCGCCGCCTTTCCCGCGCGGCCACCGAAGTGCTGGCGATCGTCGCCTATCACGAGCCTGTCAGCCGGGCCGAGATCGAATCGATCCGCGGCGTGCAGACCAGTGGCGGCACGCTGGACGTGCTGATGGAAGCGGGCTGGGTGCGCGTGGCCGGGCGCCGCGAAGTGCCGGGCCGCCCGGTGATCTATGCCACCACGCCGGAATTCCTCAGCCACTTCTCGCTCGAATCGCGGCGCGACCTGCCGGGGATCGACGAATTGCGCGCCGCGGGCCTGCTTGATCCGGTCGACGATGCCTATGATGCGCTGATGGGCGGCGACAGTGAAGGCGCGGGCGAAACGGACGCCGAAACGGACAAGACGGAAGCCGATGACGCCGCGATGCTGGATAAGCCCGGAGAACTGGGCTAAGGGACCGCGCGGTAGACATCGGAGTTGCCAATAATGAACGTCGGGCCGTTCCAGATCCTGATCATCGCGCTGGTCATCCTCGTGCTGTTCGGCCGTGGCCGGATTTCCGAGATGATGGGCGATTTCGGCAAGGGCGTTAAAAGCTTCCGCAAGGGCGTGAGCGAAGAGGATACGCCCGTTGCTCCGACCGCCAAGATCGACGCCGCCAATAATGGGAATGGGCCGGCCGATCCCGCCGAGGCCAAGACGCCCGATAATTCCACCTCCAACTGAATGAGGACGGGGGTTCGCCCCCGGTAGAACAATGTTCGATATCGGCGCGCAAGAGCTGCTGGTCATCGTGGTCGTGGCGATCCTCGTCATCGGCCCCAAGGACATGCCCGCCGCTCTGCGGACGGCCGGCCGCTGGATCGGCAAGGTCCGGCGCGTTTCCAACCATTTCCGGGCGGGGGTCGAAACCATGATCCGCGAGGCGGAGATGGAGGAAATGGAGAAGAAGTGGCAGGAACAGAACCGCCGGGTGATGGAACAGCATCCCGATGCGGAACTGAATGCCGCCAATGGCGGGGGCGCCGATATGGTGCCGCTGCCGCCCCCGGTCGATAGCCCCAAGATGGAAGGCGACGCCGCCCCTGAGGATGCGGTTCCGGCCGCCTCCGCCGAAGCGCGTGCCGGTGATACCGCGGCCGAGCCTGTCGCGGCGCCTGCCCCCACACCCGACCCGGCTCCGGGCGATCAGGACAAGAGCTGAGCCATGGTGTTCAAGATTCGCGATATCGACGATTCGCAGGCCCCGCTGCTCGATCATCTGATCGAACTGCGCGCGCGGCTGGTGCGCTGTGTCGCCGCGCTGCTGGTGGCCTTTGGCGTGTGCCTATATTTCGCGCGCGATATTTTCGGCTTCCTCGTCCGCCCGCTGACCGCCGCATTCCCGGCGGGGCAGGGCAGGCTGGTCTATACGAAGCTGTACGAAGCCTTCTTCGTGGAGATCAAGGTGGCGCTGTTCGCGGCCTTCCTGATCAGCTTCCCGATCATCGCCAACCAGCTGTGGGCCTTCATCGCGCCGGGCCTCTACGCGAAAGAGAAAAAGGCCTTCCTGCCCTTCCTCTTCGCCACGCCGGTCCTGTTCACTGCCGGGGCCGCGCTGGCTTATTATGTGGTGATGCCCACGGCCTTCAAATGGTTCCTGGGCTTCGAAGGTACGGCAGGCGGGCTGACGCAGGAAGCCCTGCCCGCAATGGGCGATTATCTCGATCTGGTGATGCGCTTCATCCTGGCCTTCGGGATCAGCTTCCTGCTGCCGGTGCTGCTGCTGCTGCTCAATCGCGCCGGGCTGGTCACGCGCGAACAGCTCAGCGGTGCGCGCCGTTATGTGGTGGTGGCGATTTTCATCGTCGCGGCAATCATCACGCCGCCGGACGTTGCCTCGCAGATGATGCTGGCCGCGCCGCTGCTGCTGCTGTTCGAAGCATCCTTGGTGATGATGCTGTTCTCCGAACGCAAGATGGCGAAGGAAAAGGCGGCCGAGGAAGCGGCTGAAAAGACGGCTGAGGCTGCTGCGGAAGCGGCGAAAGAGGGCTGAGGGTTTTCTCGGGTCTCGCGTCACCACCCCTCATCCAACTCCGATTAGGCCCTTCAGGCCAAGTCTGCGTATCCTTCTCCCATTAATGGGAGAAGGATGGCGTAGCTTGCCAGCTTGCTGGCTAGCGTAGCCTGGATGAGGGTGGTTCTGGGCTGTTGAAGTTCACCGCCCTTCCACCACATCCCCCAGATCGAAGGCCTTCAGCGCCTCTTCCTGCTTCACTTCCAGCGGCACGGCAGTCGCGGCGTCGAAAATCTGGGCGCCGTTGATCCACACCTGCAGCACCTTGGTGCTGCGCAAATCCTGCGTACTGGCCAGCAGCGGGTCCTGATCGATCACCAGGAAATCCGCCCGCTGGCCTTCCGCCAGCTGGCCGAAGCGCGTTTCGGCAAAGCCGGCATAGGCCGCGCCGGCAGTATAGGCGGCCAGCGCCTGCTGGCGGGTGATGGTCTGCTGCGGCTGCCAGCCGCCGAAGGGCTGGCCGCTGGCGTCCTCGCGCGTCACGGCCACGGCGATCCCCTCGAAGGGGCGGGGCAGTTCCACCGGGGCATCCGATCCGAAGGCCAGCGTCACCTTGGCCTCTTCCATGGAGCGCCAGGCATAGGCGCCCGCCAGTCGGCCCGGGCCCAGCCGCGCTTCGGCCATCAGCCGGTCACTCGTCTGGTGGGTCGGCTGCATGGAGGCGATCACGCCATGTTCGGCAAAATGCGGAATATCCGCCGGATCTACGATCTGCGCATGTTCGATCCGCCAGCGCCGGTCGCCCGTATAGGTATCGTCCAGCTCGTCGATCGCGCTCAGCGCCTCGGCATTGGCGGCATCGCCGATAGCGTGGATCGCCACCTGGAACTTGTCGAGCGCGGCGCGGCTCATGATGTTGCGCAGCTGCGTGGGGTTCAGCAGTTGAAGGCCGCTGTTGCCCGGATCGTCCGCATAGGGCGCCTTGAGCCAGGCCCCGCGCGATCCCAGCGCGCCGTCGAGAAACAGCTTGATGCCGTTGAGCTTCAGCCGGTCGTCATAGAGCCATGGCGTGGGGCCGGGGCCGCCGATCAGCGCCATATCCTCCACGCTGCCGGCATAGGCCATGATACGGATGCGCAGCTGGCCGCTGTCGCCCGCGCGGCGATAGCTCTGCCACTCGTCGATCCCGATGCCCATGTCGGCAACGGCGGTCACGCCTTGCCGGATCAGCATGTCCTGCGCGGTGGTGAAGGCAAGGTCGCGATCTTCGGGGCGGGGCTTGGGCACCTTGGCGGCGATCAGTTCCTGCGCATTGTCCACGAGCACGCCTGCCGGCGCGCGCGTGGCACCGATGCGCAGGATGCGCCCGCCGGCGGGGTCCGCCGTCTTGGCGGTGACGCCCGCCATCTGCAACGCCTTGCTGTTGGCCCAGCCGGCATGGCCGTCCACCCGGCTCAGCCAGACCGGACGATCCGCCACGACGGAATCCAGCTCGGCTGCTGTGGGAAAGCGGCCAAGGCCCCATTTCTCCTGATTCCAGCCCGCGCCGATGATCCAGGCCCGGTTGGGGAATTTGGCAGCATAGTCCGCGATCTTCGCCTGCGCTTCGGCCAGCGAATTCGTGTCCGACAAATCCAGCGTCAGCGCCTTGAAGCCGATGTCCATCAGATGGAGATGGGCGTCGATCATCCCCGGCACCACGGTGCGGCCCTGCCCGTCGAAATGATATTGATAGGGGGTAAGCGGTTGTTCCCCGCGCTTCAGGATCTGGCGGATCACCCCGTCATCGCGGATCATCATTCCACCGAACTGGGTCACCGTGCCGTCACGGGCGACGGAAATGCCGTTGATATTATCGACCAGCGTGTCGGCCGCGGCGGGGGAGGCCGCGAGGACACATGCCGCCAGCGCGGCCGCCACGCGTCCGATCATTTGCCGCGGACCTCCGGAAGGCGCCGGATCAGCGCGCTCGTATCCTGCCGTCCGCCGCCCATGGCCTGAACCTCCGCATAATAGCTGTCGATCAGACTGGTCACCGGAAGCTGAACGCCCAATTGCTCGCCCTCCGCCATGGCGATGGCAAGGTCCTTACGCATCCAGTCCACCGCGAAGCCGAAATCGAATTCGCCCTCGGCCATCGTCTTCCAGCGATTGACCATCTGCCAGCTCTGCGCCGCGCCGCCCGATACGGCTTCCAGCACCTTGTCCATGTCGAGATCGGCGGCCTGGGCGAAGCGGACCGCTTCCGATACGCCCTGCAGCACGCTGGCGATGCAGATCTGGTTGACCATCTTGGTCACCTGCCCCGCGCCCGGCCCGCCGACATGGACAATCCGCGCGGCATAGGCTTCCATCACCGGCATGGCCGCCGCCAGCGCCTCGTCCGTGCCGCCGCACATGATCGACAGCTTGCCGCTCTCCGCGCCGGCCTGCCCGCCCGATACGGGCGCGTCCACCGCCAGAATGCCGCGCGCCTGCGCCTCGGCCGCGATGCGGCGGGCGATGTCGGCCGAAACGGTGGTGTGATCGATATAGAGCGATCCCGGCGCCATCGCCGCCAGCGCGCCATCCTCGCCCAGCACCACCTGCGCCAGATCGGCATCGTTGCCCACGCAGGTGATCACTACATCCTGCCCGGCAGCCGCCTCTGCCGGAGTGGCAGCCACGCGCACGGCAAGCCCCTCCTCGGCCAGCAGCGCCTGCCGCGCCTCGGCGCGGGCGAGGGTGCGGTTGTAGATGGTGACGTCGTGCCCGGCGCGGGCGAGGTGGCCGACCATCGGCCCGCCCATTACGCCAAGGCCAAGGAATGCGATCTTGCTCTTCTGGGTCATCGGTATGTCCTGTGCAGCGAGTTGGGTTTCAATGCAAATGCCTGCTCGGACTAGGTGGCCGCCGCGCGATTGTCTGTTTCCCAAATGCACGGTTTTCCGTTACGGGCCGCACATCATGACCGAGACCACTGCACTGGATAAGCCCGCAGGCAGCCAAGAGCTGCTGACGATCGACGATGTACGCGCCGCCGCAGGGCGGATCGAAGGCTCGATTGTGCGTACCCCCACCACGCGCAGCAACACCCTCTCGGCCATTACCGGCGCCAATATCTGGCTGAAATTCGAGAATTTGCAGTTCACGGCGGCCTATAAGGAGCGCGGCGCGCTCAACAAGCTGCTGCAGCTGACCGACGAGCAGAAGGCGCGCGGCGTGATCACGGCTTCGGCCGGCAATCACTCGCAGGGCCTCGCCTATCACGGCACCCGCCTTGGCGTGCCGGTCACGATCGTGATGCCGCGCACCACGCCGATGGTGAAGGTGATCCAGACCGAACAGGTCGGCGGCAAGGTCGTGCTCGAAGGCGAGAGCTTTGACGAGGCCAATGAATATGCGCGCAGCCTGGAAAAGCAGCTGGGCCTGACCTTCGTCCATCCTTTCGATGAAAAGGAAGTGGCCGCGGGGCAGGGCACGGTTGCGCTGGAGATGCTGGCCGATGCGCCGGAAATCGATACGCTGGTGGTTCCCATCGGCGGCGGCGGGCTGCTGTCGGGCATGGGCACTGTGGCCAAGGCGCTGAACCCCGATATCAAGCTGTTCGGCGTCCAGCCGCGCCTCTACCCATCCATGTATGCCAAGCTGAAAGGCGAGGATATGCCGAGCGGCGGCGATACGCTGGCCGAAGGCATCGCCGTGAAGGTGCCGGGCGAGTTCACCTCCAAGGTGCTCGAAGGGCTGGTCGACGAGATTCTGCTGGTCGAAGAAGAGGCGCTGGAGCGCGCGCTGGCGCTGCTGCTGCAGATCGAGAAGACCGTTGTGGAAGGCGCGGGCGCTGCCGGCCTTGCGGCGGTGCTGGCCTATCCGGAGAAGTTCAAGGGCCGCAATGTCGGCCTGGTCCTCACCGGCGGCAATATCGATACGCGCCTGCTGGCCAATGTGCTGCTGCGCGATCTCGCCCGTTCGGGCCGCCTCGCGCGGCTGCGCATCTTCCTGCAGGACCGCCCGGGCGCGCTCTACAAGGTGATGCACGAATTCGACGCGCATCATGTGAATATCCTGGAAATCTACCACCAGCGGATTTTCACCAACCTGCCCGCCAAGGGCCTGGTGACCGACATCGAATGCGAAGCGCGCGACCGCGAGCAGCTCGTCTCCCTGATCGAGGCGCTGCAGGCCAAGGGTTATCAGGTTAGCGAAGTCGAACTTAACTGACCGATTTCGGGCCAAACGGCCCTGCCTGTCACGCAGCTGTGAAAAATTGTCCTTCGTAAACCATGATTCATGGTTAAGGTTGTTTCAACGAACGAGTCTCGGCGTCATAGTGCCGTTATCGCCAGTTGGCCCAACTCCACAAGGAAGGCTCCGCAGCCACGTGACAGCACCGGTCCGCTTTCCCCGCTTCTTCGTGACCAGCCCGGCACCGTGCCCCTATTTGCCGGGCAGGACGGAGCGCAAGGTCTTCACGGAACTCAAGGGCCCCAATGCCGATGCGCTGAACGAGGCGCTCGGCCGGATCGGTTTCCGCCGCAGCCAGACCGTGGCCTATCGCCCCAGCTGCAGCAATTGCCGGGCCTGTGTGTCGGTGCGGGTCGCCGCGTTCGATTTCAAGCCTTCCGGCACCCAGAAGCGCAATCTGAAGCGCAATGCGGATCTGGTGGCGATCGAATGCCGCCCCTGGGCCACCAATGAACAATTTGAGCTGCTGCGCCGCTATCTTGGCGCGCGCCATCCCGGCGGCGGCATGGCGGCGATGGACGAAGTGGATTTCGCCGACATGGTGGAACATACTCCCGTCACCAGTTCGATCGTCGAATATCGCGAGCTTGGCCCCGATGGGGAGCCCGGCCGACTGGTCGGCGCCTGCCTGACCGACCGGCAGAGCGATGGCTATTCGATGATCTACAGCTTCTACGAGCCCGACGAGACGGAACGTTCGGGGCTGGGGAACTTCATCATCCTCGACCATATCCGCCGTGCGGCGGAAAGCGGCCTGCCCTATGTCTATCTGGGCTATTGGGTCGAAGGCTCGGCGCGGATGCAGTACAAGGTGCGTTATCGCCCGCTCGAACAGCTCACGCCCGAAGGCTGGGAACGCATGACCGGCCACGAGCAGGAACGGCTGATCGCGGCAACTGCCGCCTCCAGCCACCATCGCCGCGCGATCCCGCTGGATGGCGGCGGCAAGGACGGCACGCCCGGCGGACAGGGGCAATATCGCCTTGCCGACGATTGTGCAGAAGGCGGGCTGATTCAGGCACCGGCCGCTACGCCGCTGGACGCATAAAGCTCCGCTTCCGCCGCTCGCCGGAGGATCAGCCCTTTAAGTACCCGCCCGCCTGCACGGGTCCAGCGCCCGAATTCGCTGCACGCGCCTGCGAAATCGCCCTCCGTATGACGGCGCGTCAGCGTTGCCCGCGCGATTGCACCGGTGTTGTAGTGGAAGCTGACCAGCGCATCGAACTGCTGCTGCGATGTGGGGGCATCGCCTAACGCGCGATCGACTGCGGCGGCAAAGCGGGTGAGGTCCGTCTCCAGCCGGGCATCGCATTGTGCGCGCGTCCAAATCGTGCCGGGGCCGATGCCTTCCCCGGTCGCCCCCCAGCCGATGGTCCAGGGATCGCCGCCCGTGCCGGGATCGGGATAGGCTTCGTAACGCCCATCGCCGCGCCGCCGCGCGCAGCCTTCGAAACGCTGAATCAGGGCAATGCCATCGGGGCCGATATGGCGCGGGCGGGCAACAGGCTTCATCGAATCCTCCATTCGGACTATTTGGAACGAATAGAGAACATTTTGCCGTGTAGGAAAGTTGTATTTCGCCAAACAAAAGGCCCGGGGGTTTCCCCCCGGGCCTTCTGAAAGATCTGGCCGTGGAAGCGGCTTAGCGGCCGGAACCGGGCCCATAGGTGATTTCCACGCGGCGGTTCTGCAGCTCGCGAACCCCGTCGGCCGTAGGCACGCGCGGGTTGCCTTCGCCGAAGGCCTGCGTGGTGATCGACCCACCCGGAATGCCGTGGCGCACCAGATAGGTCTGCACGGCATCGTTGCGGCGCTGCGAGAGGCCCACATTGTAGCTGTCGCTGCCCGAACGGTCGGCATAGCCGGCCAGCATGATCGGCACATTGTTGCAGGCGCCATAGGCCACTACCGCAGTATCGAGCACCATCGCCGCTTCAGGCGTGATCTCGGCACGGTCCCAATCGAAGAACACGATGTAGGGCCCCTTCTGGCACACCGGCGGGGGTGGCGGTGGAGGCGGCGGCGGCGGCGGGGGCGGAGGCGGAGCCAGAACCGGAAGTGGCGGCCGCGGCGGCGGCGGTGGCGGGGCCGGGATCGGAGGTTCCGACGGGCCGAAATTGAACGTGATGCCGCCCATCAGCGAATGGGTGCGCAGCTTGCCTTTGAACTCGTCCTCGAAACCGTCGACAAAGGCGACGTCTTCAACCTGCAGCATGCGGTACTTGATGCCCAGGTCTACGTTCTTCGCCACGCGGAAGCGCATGCCGGTGAGCAGCTGCCAGGCAAAGCCGCTGTAATTATCGTCGAGATAAGGGACGGTATTGTCCGGATCGAGATTGACCGAGGCAATGCCGAGGCCGCCGCCAGCATAGGCGCTCACCTGACCATCGCCCAGTTCGAACAGGCCGTTGACCATGCCGGTCAGGATGTTGAGCTTGCCATCGGCGCCGAAATCGCCGGCCGAAGTCTCGTCAGCGTCCATATCCTTGTAGGCGACTTCGCCTTCCACGCGGATGACGCCCAAATCGTAACCGACAAAAGCATCGACATCGTAGCCAGCGGCGAAATCGCTTTCGATCACGCTCTGGTCGCCGGAAAACACGACATCGTTCGGAATGACGAAGCCGCCGTCGACGCCGGCATACATCTGTCCGTCGCGCGCAAGCGCCGGCGTTGCGGCCGCAAGCGCGATGCTCGCTACGCCCAGACCCAGTGCAAATTTACGCATTGCTTATGACTCCCCCTGCAGGAATTGCTGCAATTGCCAGCAAAAAGGTTAATTCGCAATCTCGCAGGTGTTGCGACTGCGAAATTCGCTCCTACATGCGCCTCCATGCGAATTACGGCCGAATTCCTCAACCAACACCCTCAAGGTGACTCCTTGAGGACACGGTCCGTCAGCTTTGCACAGCTGGAAGGCGTTGTCCCTGTTGCACATGCGAACAGAATCGGCTTTTGCCATCCTCGTGCCCGAATTGGCTGCAAATAGCAGCTCGTCCAACCCTGTTCAGCATGGCTGCGCCGCCAAAAGGGGCGGTGACGGAGGCAAGGTAGAAAGCATATATGGCACGTGACGACAAACCATTGCTGATCTGCGACCTCACCCAGAGCTATTCGCCAAATGGCGGCGGCGGCATCAGCACCTACCTCAGGGAAAAGCGCAATCACGTGCTGTCGCGGACGGACCACCGCCTGCTGCAGATCGTGCCTGGGCCGGAAGACCGGATCGTGGAAAATGGGCGCAGCATCTGGGTGGAGATCGGCGCGGAGCCGGTGCGGGGCAGCCCGAATTATCGCTTCATCATGCGCACAAAGAAAGTGCGCGAGGTGCTGGAGCATTACCGCCCCGACATCATCGAATCCCTGTGTCCCTGGGTTCTGCCCTGGACGGCGATCAACCACCGGCGCAAATTTCCCGAGACCACCTTGGTGGCGGGCTATCGCACCGATTTTCCCAACGCCCATGTCTATCGCGTGGGCAAGGAACTGGCGGGCGAGACGATCGCTTCCATGGCCCGCTGGCTGATCATGGGTTACGCCGAGATCACCTATCGCGAATTCGACCGCGTTTACACGCTGGGCGAGGACGCGAAGGCGATGCTGGGCACGCGCAAGATCGACCGGGTGGATGTGCTGGAACTGGGCGTGGACCTCAGCCAGTTCGATCCGGCCAAGCGCGATCCCGAATTCCGCCGCCGCATGGGGCTGGGCGGGGCGCATGGCCCGCTGCTGATCTATGCCGGCCGCATCGATAATGAAAAGCGGGCCGATCGCGTGGTCGAGATGATGAAGCGCCTGCCGCCCGAGCTCGGCGCGGGTCTCGTCATGGTGGGCGACGGCAAGCTGCGCGATCGGCTGGTGGCCGAAACCGCCGGAATGCCCGTGGCCTTCCCCGGTTTTATGAGCAATCGCGAGGATCTGGCCGTGGCGCTGGCATCTTCCGACATCTATGTCTCGGCCATGGCGGACGAGACGTTCGGCGTTTCCGTGGTGGAAGCGCAGGCCAGCGGGCTTCCCGTGGTCGGCGTTGCTTCGGGCGCCATGCCCGCGCGTGTCCCGGCGGGTCTGGGCCTGCTCGGCCCGGTGGACGATGTCGATACGATGGCGCGCAATGTGCTGGATATCTGGAACGGCAACCACGATGCGATCGGCGCGGCCGCTCGCAATCATGTGGTCAACCGCTACAGCTGGGATCGCACCTTCTTCCGCCTGTTCAACGAGATCTATCCCGTTGCCATGGCGCATACCCGCCAGCGCCTGCGCGGCCCGGCCAGCGGCTGGCAGACCCGCCCGGCCTCCGAATTGCTGCGCGAAACGGTCTGAGCGAAGGGCCCTTCAGGGGGCCAGTGCGGATTGCGGAAAATAAAAAGGGCGGAGCCGCGAGGCCCCGCCCTTTTTTCTTCCGCCAACTCCCCCCGGATCGAGCGGAAGGGGAGGCCAGGCCTTCCGGCCGGCCTCCCTGATCCCGGCCCTCAGGCCGAGTAATACATGTCGAATTCGACGGCCGACGGCGTGGTTTCCCAACGCAGCACTTCCGGCCACTTCAGTTCGATATAGGCGTCGATCTGGTCCTTGGTGAACACGCCGCCATCGAGCAGGAAGTCGTAATCGGCTTCCAGCGATTCCAGGGCTTCACGCAGCGAACCGCAGACGGTCGGCACCTGGGCCAGTTCGGCCGGGGGCAGATCGTACAGGTTCTTGTCCATGGCTTCGCCCGGGTGGATCTTGTTCTTGATCCCGTCGAGGCCGGCCATGAGCAGCGCGGCGTAGCACAGATAGGGGTTGGCCATCGCGTCGGGGAAGCGGAATTCCACGCGCTTCGCCTTCTCGCCCGCACCATAGGGGATGCGGCACGAAGCCGAGCGGTTGCGGGCCGAATAGGCCAGCAGCACGGGGGCTTCGTAACCCGGCACCAGACGCTTGTAGCTGTTGGTGGTGGGGTTGGTGAAGGCGTTGAGGGCCTTGGCGTGCTTGATCACGCCGCCGATGAAGTACAGGCACATATCCGACAGGCCGGCATAGCCATTGCCTGCGAACAGGGGCTTGCCGCCGTCCCAGATCGAGATGTGGGTGTGCATGCCCGAGCCGTTATCCTTCATGATCGGCTTCGGCATGAAAGTTGCGGTCTTGCCATATGCATGGGCAACCTGATGCACGACATACTTATAGACCTGCATGCGGTCGGCGGTGGTCACCAGCGTACCGAAGGTCAGACCCAGTTCGTGCTGGGCGGCAGCGACTTCGTGGTGGTGCTTGTCGCAGGGCAGGCCCATTTCGAGCATGGTCGAAACCATTTCGCCGCGAACGTCCACCAGGCTGTCGACCGGAGCGACCGGGAAGTAGCCGCCCTTGGCGCGCGGACGGTGAGCCAGGTTACCGGCTTCGTAATCGCGGGCAGTGTTGGTCGGCAGTTCGATATCGTCGATCTTGAAGCCGTTGCCATCATAGCCGTCGTAGAACTTCACGTCGTCGAACACGAAGAATTCGGCTTCCGGCCCGACATAAACGGTGTCGCCGATGCCCGAGGACTTTACGAAGGCTTCGGCGCGCTTCGCGGTCGAACGCGGATCGCGCGAGTAGAGCTCGCCGCTCGAGGGTTCGACGATGTCGCAGCAGATGATCATCATCGGGGTGGCCGAGAACGGATCCATGTAGATCGCATCAAGGTCGGGCTTGAGGATCATGTCGGATTCGTTGATCGCCTTCCAGCCTTCGATCGACGAGCCGTCGAACATCAGGCCATCTTCCAGCTCGTCTTCGCCGAGCACGGAGGCAACCATGGTCAGGTGCTGCCACTTGCCCTTGGGATCGGTGAAGCGGAGATCGACCCATTCGATTTCCTCATCCTTGATCCGCTTCACGATTTCCTTTGCACTGGGCATAACTCAATTCCTCCAATGGACTTGTTCGTATTGTTCTCCCTCCGGCGGTCTCGCCGCCGGAGGGGTGTTTGCTGAGAGGTATCAGATGGCGGCGTCGTCGCGCTCGCCGGTGCGGATGCGCAGGGCGGTATCGACCGGGGTGACGAAGATCTTGCCATCGCCGATCCTCCCCGTCTGCGCCGCAGCCGCGATGGCTTCCACCACGCGTTCGGCCATGTCGTCGGATACGACGACATCGAGCTTCACCTTGGGCAGGAAGTCGACGACATATTCGGCGCCGCGATAGAGTTCGGTATGGCCCTTCTGGCGCCCGAAGCCCTTGGCTTCGGTGACGGTGATGCCGGACACGCCGATTTCATGCAGCGCTTCCTTCACTTCGTCGAGCTTGAAGGGCTTGATGATCGCTTCGATCTTTTTCACTTGGTCCCAGACCCCTGTTAAAATCCGCGCCGGCTTCAAGAAGCCGAAGCCGAGGGAGTTCGAATTTCCCCGGCGATTTCATCTTCAAGAATCGTGCCAACACGACCAAGAATCATGCCAGGGGCTGGAAATGGGGCGTAGAAGATCGGCGGCCCTTGGGAAAGTGCGGATTCACAAGATCGAGAAAGCTGCTGCGTCACTGTGGCAACAATCCTGCCCCGTGCCACGGCGCGAAAATGGGTAAAATTCGGGCAGGAAGCTGCCTGTTTTTTAGGCAGTTAACCTTGCTCAGAGCCGCATTCCGGCGGTTTCTTCAAGCCCGGCCATCAGATTGAGGCTCTGCACAGCAGCCCCGCTGGCGCCCTTGCCGAGATTGTCGAGCATGGCGATCAGCCGTACCTGCGACCCGTCTCCGCTGGCGAAGACGAACAGGTCCATCCGGTCATTGCCCTGATTGGATCCGCGCAGCAGCAATTCGCCATCGGCGGGGTTTTCGCCCATGCCCACCACCGGGCTGTCGGCATAGAAGGCCGCGAGGCACTGGCGCAACTCGTCCGCCGGGGCGGCGCTCTTCATGGCGGCGAGCGGCAGCGGGATTTCCACTACCATGCCGCGATGGGCAGGGATCACCGCCGGGGTGAACAAGGGGGGCAGGGCAAGGCCGCAGCGGGCCTGCATTTCGGGTACATGCTTGTGGCCCAGCGCCAGCGCATAGCCGCGCCAGGCAATGTCCATATCCTGTTCGAACCGCGCGATCAGGCCCTTGCCGCCGCCGGAATAGCCGCTCACCGCATTGCAGGTGTAGGGCCAGTCGGCAGGCAGCAGCCCGGCGCGCACCAGCGGGGCGAGCAGGCCGATGAAGCCGGTGGAATAGCAGCCCGGATTGGAAACCCGCATCGCCTCCGCCACGTTGCGGCGGCCTTCGACCTCGGGGAAACCATAGGTCCAGCCCGGCGCTACGCGGTGGGCAGTGGAGGCATCGATCACGCGCGTGGTGTCGTTTGCGATTAGGGCGGCGGATTCCTTCGCCGCATCGTCGGGCAGGCACAGGATCACGAAATCGGCGGCGTTGAGCGCTTCCGCCCGGGCCGCAGGGTCCTTGCGCCGAGCGTCGTCGAGCGCGATCAGCGTGAATTCGCTGCGCCCCGCAAGCCGGTCGGCGATCTCCAGGCCGGTGGTGCCGGCGGCACCGTCGATGAAGACAGAGGCGGTCATGCGAACGGGTCCAGCAATTCGCTGGTCTTTACATAGCCCACCGGGCCATCCGGCCCCAGGCAGCCCCAGGCCCAGGTGGCATTGCTGTCCAGCAGGTCGAAGCGCTGGCCCGGCGACAGATCGTACACGATCTCGGATTCATCGCTCGCCTCGGCGCGCATATTGGCGCCCATGTCGCCCACCATCAGCGGCATCGGTTCGACATAATGGGGCACGAAATAGCGCCCCGCCAGCGCGATATGCGCGATGTCGCCGCGCAGGGGCACTTTGCGCGGATCGGGCTTGGCGACCGGGCCGCTCAGGGCAAAGGGGCCCAGGTTCGAATTGTCGATGGTCGGGTCGATGGCGTTCAACGAAGGGTCCGTATGCTGGCTGAATTTCGCGCGCGCTTAGACTGCAAGGGCCGTCGGGGCAAGATTTGCCGTCTATTCACTCGCCATACCTGCCCTTGAGCATGTGCCACGCCGCGCGCAGGCCCAGCGCGTCACCGCCCTTGGGGCGGCCGGGCTTGGCAGCGGGGCGCCAGGCGAAAGTGTCGAAATGGGCCCAGTCGAGGCCTTCGCCCACGAATTTGTCGAGGAACAGCCCCGCCACGCTCGCCCCGGCAAAGCCGTTCTCCGAGGAATTGTTGAGGTCCGCCACGTCGGACTTCAGCCATTCGGCATAGGGCGCGTGAAGCGGCAATTGCCATACGGCATCATCATGCGCCTTGCCCGCTTCGATCAGCGCGCGGGCGGTTTCATCCCGCCGGGCCATCAGCGCGGGAAGGTCCGGCCCCAGCGCAACGCGGGCCGCGCCGGTCAGAGTGGCGAAGTCGATAATCAGGTCGGGCTCGCTTTCCGATGCAAGCGCCAGCGCATCGGCCAGGATCAGGCGGCCTTCGGCATCCGTATTGCCGATCTCCACCGACAGCCCCTTGCGCGATCGGAGGATGTCGCCCGGGCGGAACGCATTGCCCGCCACGGCATTCTCCACTGCCGGGACAAGCATCTGAAGCCGCACATTGAGGCCTGCGCCCATGATCAGGCGGGCCAGCGCGAGGACATGCGCCGCGCCGCCCATGTCCTTCTTCATCAGCGCCATGCCGCGCGAAGGCTTGATGTCGAGCCCGCCGGAATCGAAGCAAACGCCCTTGCCGACCAGCGCCAGCTTCGGCGCTTTCTCATTGCCCCAGGTCAGTTCGATCATGCGCGGGGCATGGTGGCGGCTGGCCGCGCGGCCCACTGCATTGACCATGGGAAATTCGGTTTCCAGCCGGTCGCCCTTGGTGACGGAGATCTTCGCGGAGAATTCCTTTGCGAGCGATTCCGCCTCGGCTTCGAGCTGGGCAGGGCCCATATCCTCTGCCGGGGTGTTCACAAGATCGCGCACCAGCGCCACCGCGCGGGCTTCCGCCAGCGCGGGTTCGATCGCCTTGACCGACTTGGTCAGCAGGATGCGGTCGCCCTCTTCATCCTTTTCCTTGCGGTAGCGGGTGAAGCGATATTGCCCGGTCTGCCATCCGTGCAGGGCCGGGCCGGGATCGTTGCCCATCAGACGATAGGTTCCCGCCGGGAGCACTTCCGCCAGCTTGGCCAGGCACCAGCTTGAAAGCGACGCGGTGTTGGCCACACCGGCGGCGGCGAACCATTTGTCGCCATCCGGCACGATCACGGTCTGATAGCCGCCCGCAGTGAATTTCTGCGCTTCCACCGCGGCGCGCTGCTGGGGGCTGAGCGCCTTGAACCAGGCTTCGAAGCCCTGCTTGTCGATGAGGTGAAGCGCAGTGGCTTTCTGGCCCCGGTCAGGCTGGATCAATGTATCCTTGTCGATCATGCTACCCATCTGCATCACCTGTTGCCGAACCGCGAGGGGAAAATTCGATGCTTCTGCGCTCTGTAGCTACACTTGCCCTGTTCTCCGCCGCGCTTGCCGGCTGTTCGCCTTCCTCTGCGGGCGGTGAAGAGGCGCCTGCCAGCACTGCGCCATCCGAAAGCGCCGGCGCCAGCCCACCGGCTGCCGCGCAGGGGGAGGCGCGCAAGATTGCACAGGCGAACGAAACTCTCGATTTCGAATATAGCTTCCCCGCGCAGGCCGATGCCATTCCTGGCCTTCGCGCGCTGCTGGAAGATCGCGCGAAGAAGGAAGGGGCGGAGTTCGAAAGCTCTGCCGTCGCAGGCCGCAAGGATGCGGAAGCGAGCGATTATCCCTTCCGTGCCTATGGCTATTCCACCGATTGGCAGGTGGTGGCCGATCTGCCGGGCTGGCTGAGCCTTTCGGCCACGCATTGGGAATTTACCGGCGGCGCTCATGGCAACACCAATTTCGACAGCCTGCTGTGGGACCGGAAGGCGGGCACGGCGCGCGATCCGGTTTCGCTGTTCGCCTCGGTCAAGGCGCTGGAGGCGGCGGCCCAGCCTGCCTTCTGCGATGCGCTGGACAAGCAGCGCGAGGAAAAGCGCGGGGAAAAGGTGGTCCGCAGCGCGGATGACTGGATGACGGCCTGCATCGGTTTCGATTCCGTCACCGTGATCCTCGGTTCGTCCAATGGCCAGACCTTCGACCGGATCGGATTCCTTGTCGCGCCCTATGCTGCCGGGCCCTATGCGGAAGGGGATTACGAAGTGACCCTGCCGGTAACGCCTGCCGTGATGAAGGCGGTGAAGCCGCAATATCGGGCATCTTTCGCGGTAGGGAAGTAGGCCTTGTCCCGCCCCCGCGGAAGGGGGAGGGGCTAAACACTCGCATTTCCGGCCCGCAGTCGCTACATGGCCCGCCATGACCGAATACCAGACCATCACCGGAAACGAGACCGTCCTGCGCGACGGCACGATCAAACTGCACGGGCCGGAAGCCTTCGAAGGGATGCGCAAGGCGGGCCGCCTTGCCGCCGAAATCCTCGATGCGATGGTCGATATCGTGAAACCGGGCGTAACCACCGGCGAGATCGACGATGTTGTTCGCCAGATGACGCTGGATGGCGGCGCGGTGCCTGCCACCATGGGCTATCGCGGCTTCGCGCATAGCTGCTGCGTTTCCCTGAACAATGTGATCTGCCACGGCATTCCGGGCGACAAGGTTGTCCGCGACGGCGACATCCTCAATATCGACGTTACCCCGCTGCTGGACGGCTGGCACGGCGATTCCAGCCGCATGTATATTGCGGGTGACGCCCCGCTGAAGGCCAGGCGCCTGATCGACGTGACCTATGAGTGCCTGATGATCGGCATCGAACAGGCAAAGCCCGGCGCGCGGCTGGGCGATATCGGCGCGGCGATCCAGGCCCATGCCGAAGCCCATCGTTACGGCGTGGTGCGCGAATTCTGCGGCCATGGCCTTGGCCGCCTGTTCCACGACGCGCCGGAAGTGATCCACGCCGCGCGTGCCGGGACCGGCCCTGTGCTCAAGCCCGGCATGTTCTTCACTATCGAGCCGATGATCAACCTCGGCAAGCCGGGCGCCAAGATGCTCAACGACGGCTGGACCGCCGTGACGCGCGACCGCTCGCTTTCCGCGCAGTTCGAACATTCGATTGGCATCACCGAAAGTGGCTGCGAGATTTTCACCCTGAGCCCCAAGGGGCTGGACCGGTCGCCTTACGTCTGAGCGATTGCGGGGCGCCGGATAGCGCCCGAAAGTGACGCAGAACAGCCCGCGAAACTTGTGACTTTCTGGCTCCGCCGAGGGGCGGAAGCAGCCTTTGCACAAGCTCGGCGTGGCGTGCGAAAGGCGCGCAATTGCGTGGTTTTCCGGCAGGCTTGGCTCCCGGTTTCCGGCCTGCGACGTGGCCGGGGCACCTGCCTTGCCGATTATCGAGATGTGACTTTTCGCACAGCGCGTGTCAGCCGCCGATATTGGCCGGTGCGGGGGCAGGATGGAAGGACGAAGGCGCATCTATGGGTCTAAGCCAGATTTCGCCTGTGTAGGAAAATGTTTTCGGGCCTCGAGTGCGAACCCTAGTCCTCGCGCGAAGCCCGCACCGCCGCACCGCCCGCAAAAGGCGCAATCGCCAGCAGCACCAGGCTGATCGCGCCGGTCAGCGCAATGCCGCTTTCTCCGCCCGTGGAGAGAGCGCCTGCGCCGAAGATCAGCAGCGGCACTGCCAGCGGGATCAGCAGCAGGCCCGAAAGCGCCGCGCCCGCGCGCAGGCCTGCAGTCAGCGCGGCGATGGTCACGCCAATGGCGGCAAGGCCGGGTGTCCCCGCCAGCAGCCCCAGTTCCACGATGTAGAGCGTCTTCCCGTCGATCCCCAGCAGGGCCGAGGCGGGCAGGGCCGCCAGCATCAGCGGTGGCCCGAAACTCAGCCAATGGGCCAGCACACGCACGGCGATCACCACTTCTTCCGAAATGCCGCGCAGCGCCCATTGATCGAAGAAGCCCTGTTCCAGATCGGGCGCGATCAACCGGTCAAGCGGCAGGATCGCCGCCAGCAGCGCGCCGATCCATGCCACGCCGCCGCCGGTGCGGGCCAGCACCGGGGCATCCGGCCCCACGGCAAAGGGATAGAGCATCGCCACGGCAAGGAAGAACAGGATCGGCAGCAGAGTGCCCCCGCGCCGCCCGCCGGGAAGGAATGCCGCCAGATCGCGGCGGAGCAGGCGCAGAAGCACGCTCATGCCGCGAAATCCCGCAGCGGCAGCTGCTGCATTCCCGCCAGCGCGAATGTCTGGTGAGAGGCGACCACCGCGATACCCCCGCCGGCGCAATGCTGCGCGGTCAGCCTTGTGAGCAGGTGGGCGGCACTGCTGTCCAGCCCGTTAAGGGGTTCATCCAGCAGCCAGATCGCTGCCTTCTGCCCCAGCAGCCGGGCCAGCGCCGCGCGCTTTCTCTGCCCGGTGGAAAGATAGCGCACCGGCACGTCCAGCAGCTCCGAAAGGCCCAGCTCGGCGGCACGCTCCCCCTCGTCCTCGCCATCCAGCGCGCTCCAGAAAGCCAGCGCCTTGCCCAGCGGCAGATGCTCGTCCAGCGCCAGCCGTTCATCGACCATGCCCACTACGCCCTCGCGCTCCACAGAACCGGCATAGGGGCGGGCGAGGCCGGCCAGAATGCGCAGCAGGCTGGATTTGCCGATCCCGTTCGCACCCGCCAGTTGCAGGGCCTCACCCGGGCCAAGCGCAAAGCCCAACCCGGTGAACAGCAGCCGGTCTCCCCGGCGGCAGGCAATATTACTGGCTGAAAGACGCGCCGCTTGCATGGCCAAGCCGCTTAGGCGAAAGCCGGTTGAGCGACAAGCAGAGGAGCCGCGCAATGCCCATTCCGCAATTGACCGACGGAGAACGGATCGAGGCGCTGTCTCACCTGCCCGGCTGGGATCTGCATATCGACAAGGTGGCGATCACCCGCAAATTCGCCTTCCACGATTTCAGCGAAGCCTTCGCCTTCATGACGCGCGTGGCGCTGCTGGCGGAAAAGCTGGACCACCATCCGGAATGGTCGAACGTCTATAACAGGGTGGAAATCACGCTCACCACGCATGATGCCGGCGGCCTTTCGGCGCGGGATATCGCGATGGCGAAGGCGATTGACCGGATTGCCTAACCCTCCGCATCCTGATGCGCCTTGCTGAGCAGGGCCGCCCGCTTCCTCAGCTTGCCGGGCATCCATTTGGCGGCAAAACGCATCTTCTTCGCGGTTTCGCCCACTACATAATGCACCTTGTCGCCATGGACGGCGGCCCAGGCATTGTCGGCCACCACTTCCACCGGCGTGAATTCCAGCCCGGCTTCCACCACCACTTGCCTGATCGGCACATTGCTGCGGGAATTCGGGGAATGCGACAGTAGCGGCGTGTCGATGAAGCTGGGCATCAGCGAGCGGACCCTGATCCCGTCGGCCTGCCATTCGCCGTCCAGCGTTTCGGTTAGCGAGCGGACACCGGCCTTGGTCGCGCCATAGATGCTCTGGTTGGGCATGCCATATAGCGCGGCGGCGCTGGCGGTGTTGAGCAGGCAGCTTTCGGGCGCGCTGGCCTTGAGCCAGGGATAGGCCGCCTGAGCGCCATAGATGACTGCCTTGAGATTGATGTCCAGCGTGCGGTCGATCTCGTCGCGCGAAAGTTCCGCCAGCGGACCTGCCAGCGGCACCCCGGCGTTGTTGGCCAGCACGTCGATCCGCCCGCCCGAGGCATTGGCAAAGCCGCGCAGCGCCTCGTCCCAGGCATCGCGCTCGCGCACGTCGAACCGGAAGCGGAAGGCGCCACCCTCTAGCAGGCTGGCGGTTTCCTCCATGCCTCGCTCGTCGATGTCGCCAAGGCCCACGAACCAGCCTTCCGCCGCAAAGCGCCGGGCGATGGCCCTGCCAATGCCGGACCCGCCCCCGGTGATGAAGATCGCCCGCTGCGTCATATGCCGCTCCTCTCTCTTATCGTTTGAGGGAGGCATAATGCCTGCTGACAGTCCTGTCAGCAGGAGACATTGGCGACCTATAGCGCGGCGTTATTGTAGCAATGCCAGGTGAAGATGGCGAGGGCTCCCCGATGGGGGCGCCAGGGTTCCGCCAGCAGGCGCACTTCCTTCTCGCTCGGCCGGGCTTCCATTTGCAGGATTTTTCCGATCCCCGCCTGCACCGCAAGGTCGCCTGCCGGCCAGATATCGGGCCGCCCTTCGGCAAAGAGCAGATAGATTTCCGCCGACCAGCGGCCTACGCCCTTGATGCGGATAAGCTGGGCAATCGCTTCCTCGTCATCCTCGGGCAGGCCGCTGAAATCGAGTTCGCCATCGGCCACCAGCTGGCAGAGCGAGCGGATATAGGACTGCTTCTGGCGGGAGAGGCCGCAGGCGCGCAGCGCGTCGAAATCCTGTGCCAGGATCGTTTCGGCAGGCACATCGGCGCCCACCAGCGCCTCCAGCTTCGCCCACATCGATGCCGCCGCCGCGACGCTGACCTGCTGGCCGACGATGGTGCGAAGCATGGTCGCATAGCCGCGCGGGCGGATGCGCGGTTCGGGATATCCGGCGATCTGGCGTGCACGGTCAAATGCTGGTTCGCGAGCGGACAACTCGTCGATTCCGTGACGCAATAATTCCGCCGAAAGGCCCATAAATCCTCGCCACCTTCTTGCCAAAACCCGCCCCAGCACGTAGCAGCCCGCGCGAACGGCCGACAGGCCACAGGCTCCTTTTTTGAGACGATGGGGACGTGCATATGCCCAAGCTGATCGTGGTCAACCGTGCAGGCGAAGAAACAACCGTTGAAGTCGGCCAGGGGCTGACTGTGATGGAAGCCATTCGTGATAATGGCTTCGACGAGTTGCTGGCCCTGTGCGGCGGCTGCTGTTCCTGCGCGACCTGCCATGTGCATGTCGATCCCGCCTTCAAGGACCTGCTGCCGAAGATCACGGTGGACGAGGACGATCTGCTCGACAGCTCCGACCATCGCGACGAAAATTCGCGCCTTTCCTGCCAGATCCCCTTCACTGACGAACTGGACGGCCTAAAGGTCACCATCTCGCAGGAAGACTGAGGCGATCAGGCGGGCCTTTGCCCCCGGTGAGGCCGGGGGCAAAGAACGGCTAGGCGGGGGGCAAGCGCATTTGCATTGCGGTGCGGCCCCTTGCGCCCTAACTCACCGTCCATGACTGGCGCGACCTACCGCAATACGCTCGACCTGATCGGCAACACTCCGCTCGTCCTGCTCAAGGGGCCGAGCGAGGCCGCAGGCTGCGAGATCTGGGGCAAATGCGAATTCGCCAATCCCGGCGCCTCGGTGAAGGACCGGGCGGCGCTGTGGATCATCCGCGATGCGGAAGCGCGGGGCGAGCTGAAGCCCGGCGGCACGATCGTGGAAGGCACGGCGGGCAATACCGGCATCGGCATTGCGCTGGTGGCGAATGCGTTGGGCTACAAGACGATCATCGTCATGCCCGACAATCAGAGCCGCGAGAAAATGGCCACCCTGCGCGCGCTGGGTGCCGAACTGGTGCTGGTGCCGCCCGCGCCCTACAAGAACCCGGGCCATTTCGTACACACCAGCCGCCGTCTGGCGGAAGAGACGCCGGGCGCGATCTGGGCCAACCAGTTCGACAATACCGCCAATCGCAAGGCCCATATCGAAAGCACCGCGCCGGAAATCTTCGCGCAGCTGGAAGGCCGGATCGACGGCTTCACCTGCGCGGCCGGCACTGGCGGCACGATTGCCGGGACGGGACTGGGGCTCAAGTCTCTGGACGAAAATATCACCATAGCCCTGACGGACCCCTATGGTGCGGCGCTCTACAATTATTACGCCCATGGCGAGTTGAAGGCGGAAGGGTCTTCCGTGGCGGAAGGGATCGGGCAGGGCCGGATCACCGCCAATCTCGAAGGCGCCCCGATCGACACGCAGTTCCGCATCTCGGACGAGGAAGGCCTCGAGTGGGTCGGCCGCCTGCTGAAGGAAGAGGGGCTGTGCCTCGGCCTGTCATCCGGCATCAATGTGGCGGGTGCCGTGGCGCTGGGCCGCAAGCTGGTGGCCGAAGGTAAGACGGATGCGCGCGTCGCCACGATCCTGTGCGACACGGGCTTCCGCTATCTCTCCTCGCTCTACAATCCCGAATGGCTGGAGGCCAAGGGCCTGCCGGTGTTCGGCTGGCTGAAGCAAGCGTAACGCTTGGAGCGGGCCTCCGCTTGGGCTAACACTCCGTCATGAGCAGCGAACCGCCGGCCGACCGCGAAATCGAGGATGATGATGCTCCGCTCGTCAACCGCAGCCGTACGCGCGCAGAGGCGGTCAAGCGGATGCAGATCGGTATTGCGGGCCTGACGGGGATCATCCTGCTGGTGGGCCTTGCGAACATAATCCGTGACCGGGCGAATGAGTCCGAACTGGCCGCCGTGCCGGAAGCCGCGCCGACTGTTTCGACCAAGGCGCCGCATGCGCCCGCGAAAGACCCGCTCGCCGATGCGGGCGTAGTGCCGGAACTGCCGGCCGATCCGGTTGCCTCCGCCACCCCGGCCGACGCGGCCACGCAGGGCGGCAATGGCCCGGCCACGCAGCCTTAGGGCCAGGACCCATTAACTGCATCGTTGAGGTTTGAAGCAAAATGGCTCAGCGCAAGGCGGATAGGCGCGGGAATAGTGGCCCTATTTCAAGACTATCCAACGCAGCGATGGGCCATTTTGGTCAAATCCCTTCGGGACACCGGAATGGTTTCCATTTCGAACCGAAAGCCGCTTGCAAAGACAGCCAGTCTTCGCCGCGCGTCTTTCGGTCCGATATGTTCGCCATTCCGGTGCCTCAACGGTGCAGTTAATGGGTCCTGGCCCTAAGCTCGTTCTCCCAGCGCTGCTGCTTGTGCTCGCCGCCGGTATTGCGGCGTGGCTCTTCCTCGCCCGGGTGCCGCAGGAACGGCAGGAACCGTTGGGCCTGTTCACCAGCCTGCCGATCTACTGGAACGAAGGGGCCGATCTTTCGGCAATGCTCGATCCCGATGCGGAGCCGCATTGGGCAAGGGCGCTGATCCAGCAGCGGCGCGAATTGCGCCCGCTCGACGTGCTCAGCCCGCAGGCGCTGGGCGGAATGCACGATCTGCTCGCCGCCCAGCCGCGCGCCCTTTCCCCTGCAGAGAATGTGGCGCTGGACGATTGGGTGCGCGGCGGCGGGCATGTGCTGCTGTTTGCCGACCCGCTGCTGACCCAGCATTCCGCTTTTGCCCTGGGCGACCGGCGGCGGCCGATGGATGTGGCGCTGCTTTCGCCAATCCTTGCGCGATGGGGGCTTGTCCTCACGCAGGATGATGGCCTGGAAGAAGGGGAGAGCGAGCGCTTCGTGGAACTGCTTGGCGGCACAGTGCCCGTCGATCAGGCCGGGCGCTTCACCCTGATACCCACGGCGCCCGATGCACCCGGCCAATGCCGCCTGCTTTCAGGCGGGCTGGCGGCCGATTGCGCGATCGGCAAGGGTCGCGCGCTCGTGGTGGCCGATGCCGCGCTGCTCGATGGCGAGGCGGGGAATGCGGGAGAGCGCGAAGCGGCGCTTTCCCGGCTGATGGCGGCGGCCTTCACGCGCAACTGATTCCAGATTGGGGATTTTGCGGGACTGCGACTCCGGAATTTCGGGGATTCGCGCGCAAACCTTTGAATTTCATTGGAACATTCAATGAACATTTGATTGTTGCGGAGATCGGTAATTGCGGGAAAATCCCCATAAATCGGATAGTTGCAGATTAATCCCCGAATTTCCCGTGTTTTTCCCTTTCATCCCCGCTTTGTGCGAGTTACACAATCTTTCCATCGGAAACCTGTTCTCGCTGCATCCCGCATTTGTGGGGTGGGTGGGCCGTGGATGAGCACGGCCCCGGGCGGGGGTGGTTTGCCGGTTAGTGAGGGATTTTTGCCCGCAAAGGGGTAGGGCGAGTGTCAGGGGATCGGCAGGTAATCTACAGTGGCCAGGGCTTCTCGCTGAAGGGCGAGAAGGGCCGCTTCGTGCTGCCTCCCGCCTTCCGTAAATCCGTGTCGGAATCCAGCGACGGCAAGGTCCTGTGCCTTGCAAAGCATGAGCGCTGGAATTGCCTGACCGGCTTCGGCCTGTCCCGCCGCGCCGAACTTGAAACCCAGATCGAGCGCGAGGAAGAGCGGGCCATCCGCATGGGCCGCGATTTCGACCCCGACCTGCGCCGCATCCAGCTTTTCGGCTTCGTCGAGATCCCCTTCGACGCGTCGGGCCGCTTCATCATGCCCGATCACCTTGCCGGGCTGGGCTGCCTGTCGGAAGGCGTTTTCTTCCAGGGCGCCGGCAGCTTCTTCACTCTGTGGAACCCCGATCAGCTCTACGCCATGGGTGAGGGCTGGGAAGGCGCGCAGGCGGCCTGCCGCGCGCTTTCTGCCGAAAACGGCAAGGGGAAGAAGGCATGAGCGCCGCCCCGCACATTCCCGTCCTTCTGGATGAAGTGATCGCCGCGCTCGATCCCCGGCCGGGCGATGTGATCGTCGATGCCACCTTTGGCGCGGGCGGTTACACCCGCCGCCTGCTCGATGCCGGGGCGATCGTCCATGCTTTCGACCGCGATCCCGATGCTATCGCCGCCGGCAGCCAATGGCCCGAAATCCGCGAAAATCCGCCACGTCTGGTCCTTCACCCGCGCCGCTTCTCGGAGATGAGCGAGGCGATGGTGGAGGCTGGCGTTTCGCAGGTCGATGGGGTGGTGATGGATATCGGGGTTTCCTCGATGCAGCTCGACCAGGCCGAGCGGGGCTTTGCCTTTGCGGCGGACGGCCCGCTGGACATGCGCATGAGCCAGGACGGGGCGAGCGCGGCCGATTTCCTCAACACTGCCGATGAGGCGGAAATCGCTGATATCCTTTACCTTTATGGCGAGGAGCGGCAGTCCCGCAGGGTCGCCCGCGCCATCGTGGCCGCGCGCCCGCTGTCCACTACGGCGGAGCTGGCGCGGGTAGTGCGCAAGGCGCTGGGCCACCGTCCCGGCGCGCCGAAGGACCCTGCAACCCGCAGTTTCCAGGCCATCCGCATCCATATCAACGATGAGCTCAAAGAGCTTGAGAGTGCGCTCAACGGCGCAGAAGGGCTGCTCAAGGAAGGCGGCAGGCTGGCAGTGGTCAGCTTCCACAGCCTTGAGGACCGGATCGTGAAGCGCTTCCTGCGCGATGCCTCCGGCGCGGCCGCCAGCACCTCGCGCCACCTGCCTGCCGCCAATGACGGCACGCCCCCCACCTTCGCATCGCTCTCCAAGGCGATCCGCCCCACCGAGGCCGAGATCGCGCGCAATCCCCGCGCGCGTTCGGCCACTTTGCGCGCCGCCATCCGCACCGGCGCGCCAGCAAGGGAGGCCGCGTAATGTCCAATGGACCTCTCATGGGCAGCAGGATGAGGAAAATCGGCTGGGCCGCCGTGCTGCTGACCTGCACCAGCGCCTATGGGGCGCTGCATCTCAAGGTCAATTCGGTGAAGAGCGAGGTCCGCCAGGCCGAACGGCGGATCGTGGCGCTGCGCGAGCAGAAGATGATGCTGGAGACGGAGTTCGAAACCCGCGCCAACCAGCAGCAGCTGGCCAATTGGAACGAGGTCGATTTCGGCTACAAGGCGCCCACCGCCGGGCAGTTCCTGGAAGGGGAGCGGCAGCTGGCCCAGTTCGGCACGCCCCGCGCCAAGGGTGCGCCCGAACCGATCACCGTGGCCCGTGCCCCCACCGAGGCGGAAGACAGCTCGATCTTCCCGGCGATGGTTTCGCCCATCACCGGCCAGGCGATCGCCGCCGAAGTCCCGCGTGACCATCCGCCCCAGCCCATTGCGCGCGAGAACCTGTCCGCGCGGCTCGTCCGCCCGGCCCAGCGCGTCAGGATCGGGCCGATCGCAGGGGGGGCGGAGTGAACGCACTCACCATCAGCACGGCAATTTCCACCGGCCGTGTCGAACTGGTCAACACCCGCCAGCGCTCGCTCTTCACGGCCCGGTTCCGCGTCTTGTGGGTCGTGGCGATCTTCACCCTGATCGCGCTGATCGCACTGATGCGCATTGCCTATATCGGCGTGGTCCAGCCCGGCCCGGCGCGCACCTCCATGGCGGAGGCGCTGCTTCCCTCGCGCGGCGAGATCACCGATCGCAACGGCGTGCCGCTGGCGCGCGCATTCCCGGCCTATGCCCTGTGGTTCAACCCCACCGCGCTGGACGATGGCGGATCGCCTCTGGTGAAGCCGCCTGCCGAAGTGGCGGCGGAACTGGTGCGCATCTTCCCCGATATGAATCCCCAGTGGCTGGCCCAGCGGCTTTCCAGCGGAAAGCCCGGCTATCTGCGCCGCCGCGTGCTGCCCGAAGAGGCGAACCGCGTTCAGGCCATCGGCGAGCTGGCGCTGGAAGTCCCGCGTGAGACCGACCGGCATTATCCGCAGGGTACCATGGCGGCGCACGTCCTGGGCTATGTCGCGGCCGATGGCCATGGCCGCGTGGGTATGGAGCAGGTGCTCGACAAGCAGCTGCTGGACCCGGCCCATCGCGGCAAGCCGGCTATGCTTTCCATCGACAGCCGCGTGCAGGGCGCGCTGGAGGATGAGCTGCGCCGCGGCATGCTGGCGGTGGACGCTGTGGGCGCAGCCGGGCTGGTGCTGGATGTGGACACGGGCGAAGTCCTGGCGCTTGCATCGCTGCCGGAATTCGATCCCAACAAGATCGACGCCGCAGGCGAGAAGAACATGTTCAACCGCGTGACCAACCAGGTCTACGAACTGGGCTCCACCTTCAAGCCGCTCAGCATTGCCGCTGCCATCGATGCCGGCGTGGTGACCGATCTGTCGCGCCGCTACCAGGCGAACCGCCCGCTGGAAATGGGGGGCTTCCGCATTCGCGACAGCCACGTTATCGGGGCTTCCCTGAACGTGCCCGAAGCCCTGATCCATTCCTCCAATATCGTGACCGCCCAGATCGCCGACGAGCTGGGGGGCAAGGCGTTGCAGCGCTACATGACCGATATGGGCATGCATGAGCGGCCCTATATCGAATTGCCCGCGCGTGGCTTCCCCATCTGGCACAAGGGCGACTGGCCGCGCCTGCGGACCATGACGGTCAGCTATGGCCACGGTATCGCGGTTACGCCGCTCCACCTCGCCAGCGCCTATGCCGCGATGGTGAATGGCGGGATCTGGCGCCCCTCCACTCTCTACAAGATCGAACCGGGCCATGCGCCCAAGGGCCGCCGCGTGTTCAAGGCCAGCACCAGTGCACGGATGAACCAGCTGATGCGCATGATCGCGGTCTATGGCACGGGCAGGAATGCCGATGCCCCCGGTTTCCGCGTGGGCGGCAAGACGGGTTCCGCCGAAAAGCCGGGCGCAGGCGGCTATCGCCGCTCCACGCTGGTTTCCACCTTTGCCGCCGCCTTCCCGATGGACCGGCCGCGTTACGTGGTGATCGCCATGCTGGACGAGCCGAAGGGCACGGCGGCCAGTTCCTATCAGCGCACGGCGGCCTGGAACGCGGCGCCCATCGTGGGCCGGCTGGTCCCCCGCATCGGCCCGCTGCTGGGCGTGATGCCCGACGCCACTCACGATATCGATCTTTCGGACCTTGCCCCGCTGGTTGGTGGGCACAAGGAATGAACCTCGCCCGTCTGGCCGAAGCGGCGGGCATCGCCGTTCCGAACGCTCCTGACGGGCCGGTGACGGGCTTTGCCATCGATCATCGCAAGATCGCACCGGGCACCGTGTTCGGCGCGTTCCGGGGCGCGAAGTTCAATGGCGAGGATTTCATCCCCGCCGCCATTGCCGCAGGTGCCATCGCCATTGTCGCCCGGCCCGAAGCCTTGGTGCAGGGCGCGGTGCATATCGCCGATGCCGAACCGCGCCGCGCCTTTGCCCGGCTTGCCGCCCAGTTCTTCCAGCCCGTGCCCGAAGTGGTGGTGGCGGTGACGGGCACCAATGGCAAGACCTCCACCGTGGAGATGACCCGCCAGATCTGGCGCATGGCGGGGCAGCGGGCGGCCTCCATCGGCACGCTGGGCGTCACCACGCCGGACGAGAGCGTTTCCACCGGGCTGACCACGCCCGATATCGTCACTTTCCTGTCCAATATGCACGGCCTCGCGCAGGAAGGGGTGACTCACGTCGCCTATGAGGCGTCCAGCCACGGCCTGTCGCAATATCGGGTGGAAGGGCTGAAAGTGGCGGCGGGGGCCTTCACCAATCTCAGCCGCGATCATCTCGATTATCACGCGACGATGGAGGATTATTTCGCCGCCAAGATGCGCCTGTTCGATGAAGTGGTCGAAGATGGCGGCGCGGCGGTGGTCTGGGCGGATGACGAATGGTCGGATCGCGCGGCGGATCATGCGCGCAGGCGCGGGCTGAAGCTGCTGACCGTGGGCGAGAAGGGGGAGGGCATTCGCCTTGCGCGGCGGCTGCCCGGCCAGCTGGGGCAGGAACTCGAACTGGAATATGCCGGCAGCTCCTTCAGGGTGAAGCTGCCGCTGATCGGCGGATATCAGGCCGCCAATGCGCTGGTTTCGGCCGGGCTGGTGCTGGCGACGGGCGGCGATGCCAAGGCGACCTTCGATGCGCTTTCCCGCCTGCAGCCCGTGCGCGGGCGGCTGGAACGCGCGGCGATCAGTGCGGCGGGGGCGCCGGTCTATGTCGATTACGCCCATACGCCCGATGCGCTGGAGGCGGCCATCGCCGCGCTGCGCCCGCATGTAGAGGGCAGGCTGATCACGGTGTTCGGCGCGGGCGGGGATCGCGACACGGGCAAGCGGGCGCAAATGGGCAAGGTGGCGGCCCGTGCTTCGGATGTGGTAATAGTCACCGATGACAATCCGCGCAGCGAAGATCCGGCTGCGATCCGCGCCATGGTGCTGTCGGGCGCGCCTGATGCGCGGGAAATCGGCGATCGGCGCTCCGCCATCGCCGCCGCCATTGCCGATGCCGGGCCGAAGGACATCGTGCTGATCGCGGGCAAGGGCCACGAACAGGGCCAGATCATCGGTGCGGGGGACGACATGCGGATACTTCCCTTTGACGATGTCAGTGTGGCGCGCGAATGCGCCGGGCCCGCAGGAGACGCTGCATAATGGCTTGTCTGCTTCCCATTGCCTGGCTTCCCCAGACTTCCGACGCGCTGCCGCTGGCGCTGTGGGATGCAGTGTCCATCGCGGTCGCCACCGGCGGCAAGCCCAGCGGCCAGTTCCAGGTTTCCGGCGTGGAGATAGACAGCAGGGATGTGGTGAAGGGCGATCTGTTCTTCGCGCTGAAGGGCGAGACGAGCGACGGCCATGCCTATCTGGACAAGGCCTTCGCCAACGGGGCGGCCGCCGCCGTGGTCGACCGGCCGATTGCGAAGCCCCATATCCTGGTGGAAGATACCTCAAGGGCACTTGAGCTATTGGCGCAGGCCGCCAGAAACCGCGTGTCTGCGAAGATTATCGGCGTCACCGGCTCGGTCGGGAAGACCGGGGTGAAGGAAGCGATCTTTGCCGCGCTGGACCGGGCGAGCAGGGGCGCGGCGCATCGTTCGGTGCGCAGCTACAACAATCATGTGGGCGTGCCGCTCAGCCTTTCACGCATGAATTCACGCAGCAGGTTCGGCATCTTCGAAATGGGTATGAACCATGCCGGGGAAATTGCTGGATTGACGGCGCAAGTGCGCCCGCATGTGGCTGTCATCACCACCATCGCGCCCGCCCATATCGAAATGCTGGGCAGCGAGGAGGCAATTGCCGACGCCAAGGCGGAAATCTTCGGCGGGTTGCAGGAAGGCGGCACGGCGGTGATCCCGGCGGACAGCCCGCATTTCGAACGGCTGAAGCAGGCCGCGCTGGCGGCTGGAGCCAAGGTGGTGTCCTTCGGCAAGGCGGCCCATGCCGATGTCCGCCTGCTCGATGCGATCCCGCAGGCCAATGGCGGCTCTCTGGTGACGGCCGATCTGGGCGAGAACCGCCTGTGCTACACCGTGGCGGAACCGGGCGAGCATTGGGTGTCCAATTCGCTGGCCGTGATGGCCGCAGTGCGCGCCGCGGGTGGCGATCTTGGCGCGGCGGGCCTCTCGCTGGCGGAAATGGGCGGGCTCAAGGGCCGGGGCGCGCGCCACCGCATTGCCGCGCCGGGCGGCCAGGTGCTGCTGATCGATGAAAGCTATAACGCCAATCCGGCCTCCATGCGGGCCACGCTGGCGCAATTGGGCCAGACGCCCGCCACCCGCCGCATCGCCGTGCTCGGCTCCATGCGCGAGCTGGGCGATCTCGGCCCGGCCTTCCACACCCAGCTGGCCGAGCCGCTGGCGGCCGCAAATGTCGATTTTGCCCTGCTGGTGGGTGCGGAAATGGATGCGCTGGCGCGTGAATTGGGGAAAGGGGCCGCCAACGCGCTTGGCAAGCCGATTCGCTTCGCGCATTGCGGTTCTCCGGAGGAAGCCATCGCGGCGCTTGAGGAGTTCGGCCTCACGGGGGGCGACGCGGTGCTGATCAAGGGATCGAATTCGGTGGGGCTGGCGCGGGTTGTCAGCCATTTCACCGGGGACGGTATCGCCGGGGGTCGCAAGGAAGTCTGATGCTGTATCTCATCGCACAATGGCTGGATTTCGAAGGACCGGCCAATCTCGTGCGCTACCAGACCTTCCGCGCGGGCGCCGTGCTGATTACGGCGTTGCTGATCGGGCTGGTGATCGGCCCGCGCTTCATCAACATGCTGCGCATCCGCCAGGGCAAGGGCCAGCCGATCCGCGAGGACGGCCCGCAGACCCACCTCGCCAAGCGCGGCACGCCTACCATGGGCGGGCTGATGATCCTCGTCTCGCTGCTGCTCTCGATGCTGCTGTGGATGGACATCTTCAACCCCTTCGTCTGGGCCTGCATGGCAGTGACGGTGGGCTTCGGCCTGATCGGCTTCCTCGACGATTACGACAAGGTGACCAAGCGCAGCCACAAGGGCGTTTCGGGCAAGGTGCGCCTGCTGGCGGAATTCGCCGTGGCGGGCGTGGCGAGCTGGATCATCGTGAGCCAGATCAACACCAATCTCTATGTCCCCTTCCTCTCGGGCGTCAGCATTCCGCTGGGGCCGTTCTATTACGTCTTCGCCGCCACGGTGATCGTGGGCTTCGGCAATGCGGTGAATTTGACCGACGGGCTGGACGGCCTCGCCACCATGCCGGTGGTGATCGCGGCGGGGGCCTTCTCGCTGATCTGCTACCTTGCGGGCCGCGTCGATTATGCGACCTATCTGGGCATTCCCCATGTGCCGGGGGCTGGCGAACTGGCGATCTTCTGCGCCGGGATCATGGGCGCTGGCCTTGCCTTCCTGTGGTTCAACGCGCCGCCCGCCGCCGTCTTCATGGGCGACACGGGCAGCCTTGCCCTGGGCGGGGCGCTGGGCGCCATCGCGGTGGCCAGCCATCACGAGATCGTGCTGCTGGTGATCGGCGGGCTCTTCGTGCTCGAAACCGCCTCGGTCATCATCCAGGTGTTCTTCTTCAAGCGGACCGGCAAGCGGGTGTTCCGCATGGCGCCGATCCATCATCATTTCGAACAGCTCGGCTGGCCTGAATCGACCGTGGTGATCCGTTTCTGGATCATCTCGATCGTCTTCGCGCTGGCCGGCCTCGCAACGCTCAAGCTCAGGTGATCCGCTCAAACCACTTCTCCGGCAAGCGCTACGCCATTCTCGGCCTCGCCCGTTCGGGGCTTGCTGCGGCCGAATGCCTGCTGGCCAGCGGGGCCGAAGTGGTCGCGTGGGACCGGCAGGACAATGCCCGCGCCACTGTGGAGGGGCGGGCAAGACTGGCCGATCCGCTGGAGATCGACCTTACGGGGTTCGACGGCGTGGTCGTCTCCCCCGGCGTGCCGATCAATGTCCACCCCATCGCCCAGCGCGCCCGCGAAGCCGGGGTGCCGCTGATCGGCGATATCGAACTGTTTGCCCTCGCCCGTGCGGACCTTCCTGCGCATCGCGTGGTGGGGATCACCGGCACCAATGGCAAATCCACCACCACCGCGCTGGTCCGCCATCTGCTGGACAGCGCGGGTATCCCGGCGCGGATGGGCGGGAATATCGGCCTGCCGATCCTGGGGCAGCAGCCTTTGCCGGAAGGCGGGGTCTATGTGTTGGAGCTGTCGAGCTATCAGATCGACCTCACCTTCTCGCTCAAATGCGAGGCTGCGGCGCTGACCAATATCACGCCCGACCATCTGGACCGCTACGCCGGGTTCGAGGCCTATGCGGCCTCCAAGGCGCGGCTCTTCGCGATGCAGGATGCGGATCAGTTCGCCGTCTTCGGTTGCGCCGATGCGCCTACCCGCGCGATCTTCGAGGCCGAGCGTGCCCGCCGCCCCGTCGGCCGCGTAACCTGCGTGGACAAGCCCGCGATCCTGCCGCACCAGCCGCACTGGCCCTCGCTGCAGGGGCCGCATAATCTGGAAAACGCCGCCATCGCCACTGCGCTGGTGGAGGAACTGGGCGTCACCCGCGAACAGGTGCTGGCAGGGCTCGCCAGCTTCCGGGGCCTGCCGCACCGGATGGAGCAGCTGGGTGAATATCGCGGCGTGCTGTTCATCAATGACAGCAAGGCCACCAATCCGGCCTCCACCGCCCCGGCACTGGCCGCCTATCCTCCGCGCCCCGGCCCCTCCGGCCCCGAAAAGCGCATTCACTGGATATTGGGCGGGCTGCCCAAGGGCGACGATCTGGGCGAGTGCGAGCAATATTTCGGCAATGTCGCCGCCGCCTACACCATTGGCGAAGCCGGGCCGCGCTTTGCCGAAATCCTCGATCCCGTCACTCACGTTGAACGCTGCGAGATGATGGCAGAGGCCGTGCAGCGGGCGATGGAAGCCGCGCGGCCGGGCGATGTGATCCTGTTCTCGCCCGCCTGCGCCAGCTTCGACCAGTTCCGCGACTACGAAATGCGCGGCGATGCCTTCCGCGAGATCGCCGCCTGCCTCACCCATGGGGAGGTCGGCTCTTGAACCCCGTCTCCCATATTCAGCAGCCCTATGTCCCCCGCGCGGGGGAGCGTGCGCCCCAATCGGCGCGCATGCGGCTCGACAAGCGCAGCCAGCTGCGCATCTGGTGGCGCGAGATCGACCGGGTGCTGCTGGTGATGATCCTGCTGCTGATGGCGGTCGGCACGGTGGCCGTGGCTGCGGCTTCGCCCGCCAGCGCCCGCCGCCTGTCCACTTCGGCGGTGAAGCTGGACGATCTCTATTTCTACTGGCTGCATCTGCGCTGGCAGTTCCTGGGCATATTGACGATGCTGGGCGTCTCCATGGCGCCCAGGGACTGGGCCCGGCGCGGCGCCATCGTGCTGTGCGCGGTGATGCTGGCGGCGCTGATCCTGGTGCCCTTCATCGGATCGGAAGTGAACGGCGCCAAGCGCTGGCTGCGCTTCGGCATCAGCCTGCAGCCCTCCGAATTCCTGAAGCCCGCCTATGCTGTGACCATGGCGTGGATATTGTCCTGGCGCGTGCGCGATCCGCGCCTGCCGGTGATCGCCATCGCCACCGGGCTGATGGGGCTGATCGTGGCGCTGCTGATGATGCAGCCGGATTTCGGCTCGGCCATTCTCTATGTCGGCTGCTGGGCCGTGCTGGTGCTGCTTTCGGGCATAGACCTGCGCCGCATCGGCGCGCTGGCGGGCGCGGGCATGGCCGGGATCGCGGCGACCTATCTGCTGTATGACAACGCCCGCCACCGCATCGACGCCTTCCTGGGCGGCGGCACCGCCTATGATCAGGTGGACCTTGCCCGCCGCACGCTGATGGGCGGCGGCTGGACGGGCAGCGGGTTGTGGCTGGGCATGCGCAAGCTCTCCCTGCCGGAAGCGCATACGGACTATATCTTCTCCGTGATCGGGGAGGAATTCGGCCTGCTGGTCTGCGCGCTGGTGGTGGTGATCTATCTGGCGATCATCGCCCGCGTGCTGGTGCGGCTGGTGAATGAGGAAGATCTGTTCACGATCCTCTCCGCCTCCGGCCTGATTGCGCTGATCGGCGGGCAGGCTTTCATCAATGTGCTGGTGAACCTCCAGCTCTTCCCGTCCAAGGGCATGACCCTGCCGCTGGTGAGCTATGGCGGGTCGTCAACGATTGCACTGTGCCTAACCGTGGGGCTGATGCTGGCCTTGACGCGGCGCAACCCCTATCTCAGCCGCGACCGGTTCGATCTCATGGCGGCTCTCGCCAGGGAAGATGGCCGCAGGCATGGCAGGGCCAAGGGAGGGCGGCGTTGAGTTCCGCTTCGAAACATTACGTACTCGCCGCCGGGGGAACCGGCGGACATCTGATCCCCGCCTTTGCGCTCGCTACCGAGCTTGAACGGCGCGGGCATCATGTCGCGCTGATCACGGACGAGCGGGGCGCGGCTATTCCGGGCAAGCCCGATTTCATGCCCGCCCATGTGCTTCCCGCCGGGCGGTTCGGCAAGAATCCGCTCAAATGGATCGGTGGCGCGCGCGCGGTGTGGCAGGGGCGCCAGATGGCGCTGCGGCTGTTCGACGCGTTCGAGCCTTCGGCCGTGGTCGGCTTCGGCGGCTATCCCGCGCTGCCCGCCGTGCTTGCGGCAACCTCTGCCCGCATTCCCACGATCGTCCATGAACAGAATGCTGTGCTTGGCCGGGTCAACCGGCTGCTGGCGGGCCGGGTGAACGCCATCGCCACGGCCTATCCGCAGGTGGACCGGCTGAAGGACAAGTGGAACGAGAAGGCGCATCTGGTCGGCAATCCGGTGCGCGCTGAAGTGTTGACCCTGCGTGACGAGCCTTATCCCCCCTTTACCGAGGACGGGCTGCTGCGCGTGCTGGTGACGGGCGGAAGCCAGGGTGCGCGCGTATTGTCGGAAGTGGTGCCCGATGGGCTTTCCATGCTCCAGCCCGCGCTGCGATCGCGCTTGCAGGTGACCCAGCAGTGCCGCCCGGAAGACCTTGAAGCCGTGCGCCAGCGCTACGCCAGCCATGGCATTCCCGCGGAACTGGGCACTTATTTCGAGGATATGGCCACCCGCCTTGCCGATGCCCATCTGTTCATCGGCCGCGCGGGCGCTTCCACCATTGCCGAACTCACCGCCGTTGGCCGCCCCGCCATATTGGTGCCGCTGCCCATCGCCACGGACGATCATCAGGCGGCCAATGTCCGCGAGATGGTGAAGGCGGGCGGCGCGCGCTCGATCCGGCAGAGTGGCTTCACCGCCAAGGAACTCGCCAAGCAGATACAGGCCATGGCCCAGCACCCTGAAACCCTTGCCAATGCCGCCCATGCCGCATGGAATTGCGGCCGCCCCAATGCGGCGAAGGACCTTGCCGATCTGGTCGAAAGCTTCGGCGGGGCGCCGCTGATGGATGTGATCCGCATGAACGGCAATGAAGCGAAGCCCAATGGCCGCGAGGCTCTGGCCCGGGAGACTTCGCGATGAAAGGGGTGGGCACCGATATCGGGACGATCCACTTCGTCGGCATCGGCGGCATCGGCATGTCCGGCATTGCCGAGGTGATGAAGAATCTGGGCTACGAAGTGCAGGGATCGGACATTGCCGAAGGCCCTTCGGTGGAACGGCTGCGCGCGCGCGGGATCAAGGTGATGATCGGCCATGCGGCGGAAAATCTGGGCGATGCCGCCGTGGTGGTGACCTCCACCGCCGTGCGTCGCACCAATCCCGAAGTCGCCGCCGCGCTGGAAAACCGCATTCCGGTGGTTCGCCGCGCGGAAATGCTCGCCGAGCTGATGCGGCTGAAGAACACGGTCGCCGTGGCCGGCACCCATGGCAAGACGACCACCACCAGCATGATTGCCACGCTGCTCGACGCGGGCGGGGTCGATCCCACCGTGATCAATGGCGGCATCATCGAAAGCTATGGCTCCAACGCGCGCCTTGGCGACAGCGACTGGATGGTGGTGGAAGCCGACGAGAGCGACGGATCCTTCCTGCGTCTGGACGGCACCATCGCGGTCGTCACCAACATCGATCCCGAACATCTCGACCATTACGGCACTTTCGAAGCGGTGAAGAAGGCCTTTGTCGAATTCATCGAGAACGTGCCCTTCTATGGCGCGGCGGTGCTGTGCATCGATCACCCGGAAGTCCAGTCCGTGGTCGGTCTCGTGCGGGACCGGCGCGTGGTGACCTATGGCTTCTCGTTGCAGGCGGACGTTTGCGGCGTGAATGTGCGGCCATCGGGCGGCGGCAATCTGTTCGATGCAGTGATCCGCCAGCGCGGGCAGGAAGATCGCCGGATCGAAGGCGTGGTGCTGCCCATGCCGGGGCGCCACAATGTGCAGAACGCACTGGCCGCGATTGCCGTGGCCGTGGAAATGGGCTGCAGCGACGATACGATCCGCACAGGCTTCGCCAATTTCGGCGGGGTGCGCCGGCGCTTCACCAAGGTGGGCGAAGTGGGCGGAGTGACTGTGATCGACGATTACGCGCACCATCCGGTAGAGATAAAGGCCGTGCTCGCCGCCGCGCGGGAAGCGACGCAGAACCGCGTGATCGCCGTGGTCCAGCCGCACCGCTTCACCCGCCTGCGCGATCTGATGGAAGAGTTCCAGACCTGCTTCAACGATGCCGACATGGTGTTCGCCGCTCCGGTCTATCCCGCCGGGGAAAGCCCGATCGACGGCGTGGACAGCCATGCGCTGGTGAGCGGGATCAAGGCGCGCGGCCATCGTTCCGCCGCCGAGGTTTCCGGTGCGGACGATCTGGCGGGCGTGCTTTCCTCCATCGTCGAGCCGGGCGATATCGTCGTGTGCCTTGGCGCGGGCGATATCACCCGCTGGGCCGCCGGCCTTGCCCCGGCCATCGCGGCGAAAAGGGGCGAAGCCGCATGATGAGCGCGCCCTTTTCCGAAATCGACGAAGTGATGTTTTCGGCCAATCTTCCGGTCAAGGATGTGCGCGGCAAGCTCACCCGCCATGCCCCGCTGGCGCCGCTGGTGTGGTTCAAATCGGGCGGGGAGGCGGACTGGCTGTTTGAGCCCGCCGATCTCGAGGATCTCGGATCGTTCCTGTGCCAGCTTGGCGGGCGGGTGCCGGTGATGGCGCTGGGCCTCGGCTCCAACCTCATCGTGCGCGATGGGGGGGTGCCGGGCGTGGTGATCCGGCTGGGCAAGCCTTTCGCGAAGGTGGAGCGGGAGGATGCGACTACCCTGCGCTGCGGCGGCGGGGCGAGCGGCATTCTGGTGGCTTCCACTGCGCGCGATGCGGGCATCGCCGGGCTGGAATTCCTGCGCGGCATTCCCGGCACGGTGGGCGGCTTCGTGCGGATGAATGGCGGCGCCTATGGCCGCGAGGTTTCCGACATTCTGGTCGATTGCGATGTGATGCTGGCCGATGGCGGCTTCGTCACCCTGGCGCCGGACGAATTGCATTATTCCTATCGCCATTCGGCCCTGCCGGAAGGCGCGATCGTGGTTTCCGCCCGTTTCCGGGGGCAGCCGGGCGATCCGGCGGCAATCGGCGCGGAAATGGACCGCATCGCCGCCGCGCGCGAGGAATCGCAGCCGCTGCGTTCCAAAACGGGCGGATCGACTTTCAAGAACCCCGAAGGCGACAAGGCATGGCGGCTGGTCGATGCCGCCGGTTGCCGGGGCCTGACCATGGGCGGCGCGCAAGTGAGCGAAAAGCATACCAATTTCCTGATCAATACCGGCAGTGCCACCAGCTCCGATATCGAAGGGCTGGGCGAGGAAGTGCGCCGCCGCGTATCCCAGAGCCAGGGAGTGGACCTGCAATGGGAAATCCAGCGGGTAGGGAGGCCGTAAGATGGGCGTGCTTCCCAAGCTCCATATCGCGGTCCTGATGGGCGGCTGGGCCAATGAGCGGCCCGTTTCGCTGATGTCCGGTAAAGGCGTGGCCGATGCGCTGGAGGCGCGCGGGCACAGGGTGACGCGGATCGACATGGATCGCACAGTGGCCGCAAAGCTGGCCGAAGCCGCGCCCGATGTGGTGTTCAACGCGCTGCACGGCGTGCCCGGAGAAGACGGCACGGTGCAGGGCATGATGGATCTGATGGGTATTCCCTATACCCATTCGGGCCTCGCCACTTCCGTGATCGCCATCGACAAGGAACTGACCAAGCTCGTCCTCGTCCCCCATGGCATCCCCATGCCGGGCGGGCGCATCGTGCAGTCGGAAGAACTCTATCAGCGCGATCCGCTGCCGCGCCCCTATGTGCTCAAGCCGGTGAACGAAGGCTCGTCGGTCGGCGTGGCGATCGTCACGGCCGAATGCAATTATGGCGATCCGATCCGGCGCGATGCAGCAGGGCCATGGCAGGAATTCGCCCAGTTGCTGGCCGAACCCTATATCAAGGGGCGCGAACTGACCTGCGCGGTGGTGAACGGAAAGGCGCTGACGGTCACCGAACTGGTGCCCAAAGGCGGCTTCTACGATTTCGAGGCGAAATATACCGACGGGATGACGGACCACATCTGCCCCGCCGATATTCCGCTGGAGATCATGGAACTGTGCAAGGCCTATGCGCTCAAGGCGCATAAGGCGCTGGGCTGCCATGGCACCAGCCGTTCCGATTTCCGCTGGGATGACGAACAGGGCCAGGCAGGCCTGTTCCTGCTGGAGGTCAATACCCAGCCGGGGATGACACCGCTCAGCCTCGTGCCCGAGCAGGCGAAATATTGCGGCATGGATTATGGGGATCTTGTCGAGGCAATCATCGCCGATGCGCTCGAACGGGCCGGTTCAGCAGGCGGAGGGAAGGGGGCTTAGGTGGCGCAAACGATCAAGCGCAAGGCCCAGGGCGTCCGCCGCGCGGCGGCGGCACGGGGCACCGCGCAAAAGGTGAAGAGGGCGCGCTCCACCACCGGGGCGGTGGCGGATATGCTGATGCGCTGGCTGCCCTTCACCGAAGAACAGCTCCAGCGGATTTTCCTCGCCATCATCCTTGGCGGGGCGGTGGCGCTTGCCTGGGTTGTCGCCAGCCTTGCGGGCCTGCCCGCGCTCGCCAACCAGCAGATCGCCACGCTGGCGGGGGATTCAGGCTTCGAAGTGCGCCGGGTGGAAGTGCGCGGCGTGCAGCGCATGAACGAGCTGAAGGTCTATGAGCGGGTGCTGGGCGAGCGGGACCGGGCGATGCCGCTGGTCGATCTCGATGCAGTGCGGCTGCAATTGCTCGGCCTCAGCTGGGTCAAGGATGCGCGTGTCTCGCGCCGCCTGCCGGATTCGCTGGTTATCGACATTGTCGAGCGCACGCCCCATGCCGTGCTGAAGAAGGCCGGGCGGCTGGTGCTGATCGACGATACCGGGCACGAGCTGGAGCCTGTCTCCGCCGGGGCCGCGCGGGGCCAACTCGTCATCGAAGGCCCCGGTGCGGGCCGACAGGTCGCCGCGCTGGGCCAGTTGCTCGATGCCGCCCCCGCGCTCGAACCGCAGGTGGCGGGCGCCGAATGGGTCGGCAATCGCCGCTGGAACCTCACCTTCAAGACCGGGCAGGTGCTGGCCCTGCCGCAGGGCGACCGCGAAGCGGCGAGCGCGCTGGTCTCCTTCGCCCGGCTCGACGGGGTGAACCGCCTGCTGGGCGGCAAGGTCGCCACTTTCGACATGCGCGCGCCCGAACGCATCTACATGCGGATTCCCGGCCTTTCGCAGGAGCCGGCCGAGGCCGCCGCCACTGCAAGTTCCGCCCCCGCCTCCACGGCGGAGGAGGTCGAATAATGGCCACCACGCCGCGCATCACCAAGGTCTATGGCGCGATCAATATCGGTTCCTTCCGCATTTCCGCGATGATCGCGGGGGTGAGCGAGACGGGCGAGATGATCGTGCTGGGATCGGGGCACCGCGCGGCGCAGGGGATCAAGCGCGGCTATGTCACCGATATGCCGGCGGCGACCTATGCCGTGCGCGATGCGATCGAGCGGGCCGAGAAGCTGGCGGGGACAAGCGTTTCCAGCGTGTGGATCGGCTGTTCCGGTGCCGGGCTTTCCAGCAAGATCGCGCAGGTGGAAATCGATATCGGAGGCCGCCGGATCGAGGAAGAGGATATCGAGCATCTTCTGGTTGCTGCGCGCGACGGAATTCAGCCCGATGGCCGCACCGTGCTCCATGCCCAGCCGGCGCATTACACGCTGGATGGTGCGCATGGCGTGGCTAACCCCAAGGGGCTCCATGCCGAAAGGCTGGGTGTCGATATCCATGTGATGTGCGCCGATGGCGCGCCGGTGCGCAACATCACCGAAGCGGTGCAGAACGCGCATCTGGATGTCGAGTCGGTGGTCGCTTCGCCGGTCGCGGCGGGCTTTGCCTGTCTCAGCCAGGAAGAACGCGAGCTGGGCGTGGCGCTGATCGAGCTGGGGGCGGAAGTCACCAATGTCTCGGTCTACGCGGGCGGGATGCTGCTGGGCATGATGCCGATCCAGATGGGCTCGGCCGACATTACCGATGCGATCGCCTCCCATTTCGGCATCCGGCGCTTTCAGGCCGAGCGGCTCAAATGCGTTTCCGGCTCGGCCATCGCTTCGCCCACCGACCATCGCGAAATGATCCCCGTGAACGGGCCGGGCGAGGAACAGGCGGGGCCGCTTGCCCGCCATGCGGATGACAAGAACCGCGTGCCGCGCGCGGAGCTGATCTCGGTCATTACCGGCCAGCTGGACCGGCTGGTGAATGAAATTTCCCGGGCACTCAAGGGTTTGGGCTTTTCCGGCAAGAATGGCCAGGTCGTGCTGACCGGCGGCGGGGCAGAACTGGCGGGCATTGCCGATTTCGCGCAGGGCGCGCTTGGCCGCCCGGTGCGCATCGGCAGGCCGCCCGCGCTTAGGGGCCTGCCCGAGGCGCATGGCGTGCCCGGATTTTCTACTCTGGCGGGGCTGATCCTCTATGCCGCGGCCGATCCGGTGGATATCCGCGCGATCCGTCCCGGCTATCAGGACACGACCCGCCTCACCGGCCTTGCACTTGCCCAGCGCGTGTTCCAGGCGCTGAAGCAGTATTTTTGACAGATGGGCGCTGTTTGAAACGCGCTTGTCAGACTGTGGATAAGGACAGTTACGCTTTGCACCAGCGATTCCCTTTATGGCACAAGTGCAACAATGAGCATCGCCGTGCTACGCGCCCCCTTGGAGAGCTTCAATGAGCATCAATATCGGCCCGCCTTCGGTTGAGGAACTGCGCCCCCGCATCACCGTGATCGGTGTGGGCGGCGCGGGCGGCAACGCCATCGCCAATATGATCAAGTCCGAGATCGAAGGCGTGGAGTTCATCGTCGCGAATACGGACGCGCAGGCGCTGAACAATTCCATCGCCGAACATCGGATCCAGCTGGGGCCGGATATCACCCAGGGCCTGGGCGCCGGCTCGCGTCCGGAAGTGGGCCGCGCTGCTGCGGAGGAAACCGTCGCGGATCTGGAGCGCGCGCTTGAAGGCGTGAACATGGTCTTCATCGCGGCCGGTATGGGCGGCGGCACGGGCACCGGCGCGGCGCCGGTGATCGCGGAGGCTGCGCGGCGCAAGGGCGTGCTCACCGTGGGCGTGGTGACCAAGCCGTTCCTGTTCGAAGGCACGCGCCGCATGCGCTCGGCCGAGGCGGGGATCGAGGAGCTGCAGAAGCATGTTGATACGCTGATCGTTATTCCCAACCAGAACCTGTTCCTGGTGGCCAAGGCGGAAACCACCTTCAAGGAAGCCTTCTCCCTGGCGGACGAAGTGCTGCAGCAGGGCGTGCGCTCGATCACCGACCTGATGGTGATGCCGGGCCTGATCAACCTCGACTTTGCCGACGTCCGCTCCGTGATGGGCGAGATGGGCAAGGCGATGATGGGCACGGGCGAGGCCGAGGGCGAAAACCGCGCGCTGGAAGCGGCAGAACGTGCCATCGCCAATCCGCTGCTCGACGGCGTGAGCATGCAGGGCGCCAAGGGCGTGATCATCTCCATCATCGGCGGCGACGACATGAAGCTGCTCGAAGTGGACGAGGCCGCCAATCACATCCGCGAGCTGGTCGATCCCGATGCCAACATCATCTGGGGTTCGGCCTTCAACCCGGACCTTATGGGCAAGATCCGCGTCTCGGTGGTCGCCACCGGTATAGAGCAGACGGTGGAGCAGGCCGTGCATGCTTCGCGCCCGCTGGACTTTTCCGCGCCGCGCGGGCCCAAGCGCCCCGTGCTGCCCTTGCCGACCGAAGACGAGCTGGCGGTGGATGTCGCCGCGACCCATCCGGAACCGGCCCCCAGCTTCGCTCCGCCCGCGCCGCCCATGCCCCAGGCTTATGAGCCTGCCTCCTTCGACGAGGAGGATGAGTATGACGATACGGCCGGAACCAGCTACGCCTCGCTTACCGGGGACGAGATCCAGATCGGCGAACTGTCTCTTGAAGAAGAGGAAGAGGACGACGGGATCGCGGATGATTGGAACGCGGCTCCGCTTCAGGCCGGTGCGGGCAGCGAGCTGGAACTGACGCTGGAAGCGCCCGATGCGGGTGGGCCGGATGATGAGCTGCTGCTCGACGCCAGCCGTCTTTCCGCTCAGGACGAGCCGGTGCAGCCCCAGCTTGGCGGCGCGCGTCGCCGGGGCATTCTCGCGGGTGAGGGCGGCGCTGCCGGTGCCGGTGCCGCTGGCGCCGCAGGCGGTGCGGCAGGCGGCGGTTCGACATTGTTCGAACGCATGGCGAATCTGTCGCGCGGCGCGGCCAAGGATGCTGCCGATGGGGATGACGACGATGATCCGTCGGGCCCCTCGCTCAGCATCCCGCGCTTCCTGGGGCGTCAGAATAACCAGTGATCGCACGGGCGGGGGGCATTCGTCCCCCGTTCAGCTCCGCCCGGGCAGCGAATGCACCGGCCGGTCGCGGGCGTGACGATTGGCGATAACGGGTGCGGGTCCAGTGAATTCCACGAAGCGTAATGGAATGGTCGGTGCGGTGCTGGTCGCCGCGCTTTGGGCCGTGCCCGCAATGGCGCAGACCGGCGAGGCGACCTCGCGCGAAGTGGTCCAGCCGCTGCCCCCGGCGGCGGCGAGCGATCTGAGCGCCGCGCTCAGGCGGCTGGGTGCCAATCCCATGGATGGCAGTGCCTTGCTGGATGCAGGCTGGGCCTCGCTCGAACTCAACGATGTGACTGCGGCCGTGGGCTTCTTCTCCCGCGCGGAACTGCTTCCCGAATCAGCCGCCAATGCCAAGGCAGGGCTGGGTGCGGCGCAGGTCGCCCGCAAGCGCCCGGTCGAGGCGCTGGCCCTGTTCGACGAGGCGGAGAAGCTGGGCGCAAAACTGGGTTCGCATGCGGGCGAACGCGGCCTTGCCTACGATATGGTGGGTGACAATGGCCGGGCGCAGCAATTCTATCGCATGGCGCTGGCCGATGGCGGATTGCGGGACGAGAAGGTGCAGGAAGTCACCCGCCGGCTGGCGCTGAGCCAGGCGATCGGCGGGGATCAGGCCGGTTCGGAAGCCACCCTGCTGCCGCTGCTCCAGCGCCGCGACCTGGCTGCCTACCGCACGCGGGCCTTCGCTCTGGCTGCCTCGGGCAAGACGGAGGAGGCAGTGGCGATCGCGGATGCAGTGATGCCTGCCTCGCTCGCCAGCCGGATTGCGCCCTATCTGCGATATATGCCCAAGCTCACTCGCTCGCAGCAGGTGGCGGCGGGCAATTTCGGCCATTTCCCCGATGCCGACGCGATCGGAAAGGACGATCCGCTGATCGCCCAATATACCGCTTCGGCCAGGCCGGCTCAGGTGGCGGTAGCGGCAGTCGATGCGCGGCTCACGCCATCGGGCGCGCCGCTGGGCGAGGCTAGGGCAAAGCCTGCCGCGCCGCCCGCCGGGCCGGTGATCTCGCTTGCCAAGGCGGAGAAACCCCAGCCAGCGTCAGCGTCGAAGCCCGCTACCGCGCCGAAGCAGGCGGAGGTCAAGCTGGCAACCCAATCCAGGCCCCCTGTCGAGCAGAAGCCTGTTGCCTTCGCCAAGGCGGACCCGGTGCTGCTTCCTGCAACGCCCGCCGCAACGCCGCCCGCCCCGCTTCCGGCCTCTTCCCGCACAGTCGAAGCCCTGCCGCCCGCCCCGGCGAGCCTGGAAGACGCCTTCGCCGAATTCGGCACTCTGCCCGCCAAGATCGAGCCGGCTCCCGGTGCAGTGGATATCACTCGCATCGCCATCCGGCGCGAGCCCGACAAGAAGGCCGAGGCGGAGAAGGCCAAGGCCGAAGCCGACAAGAAGGCGGAAGCCGAGCGAAAGAAGCTGGAGGCTGAGAAGAAGGCCGAAGCCAAGAAGAAGGCCGCTAATCCCAGTCGTGTCTTCGTGCAGGTCGGCACGGGCCAGAATCGTTCGGCCATCGCCTTCACCTGGCGCAAGTTCCAGAAGGAACAGTCCAAGCTGTTCGGCAGCCGCAAGGGCTATATCGCTCAATGGGGCCGCACCAATCGCCTGCTCACCGGGCCGTTCGGCAGCACGAAGGAAGCAAATGCCTTTATAGGCAAACTGAAGGCGGCGGGGATCGATTGCTTCGTCTTCACCAGCGATCCGGGTGAAGAGGTCAGCCCCGTTTCCTGATCCGCTTTTCTGCTCCGCAGAGCGGGGTGGCGCGGCTTTTGCACAGCTTGTAAACAGGGTTATCGAGTTTTGCCCAGCGCCGCCGGGCAGCCGGATTGCCGCCACACCTCTGCGCAACGCATTGGTTAGCAGAAGGGTTGCCAGAACCGTGGGAAGCTATGCGATGAGGACAAGCGAAGAGGAAATCGACCGCGACGATGCGGCTCCGGTTGATATGCTCGCGCAATTGTTCGATGCGCGCGGCTGGCCGTGCGAATTCATCAGCGACGATGAGATCTCGGGCGAGATCCAGGGCAGCTGGACCCGCTATCAGGTCCGCGGCATCTGGCGTTCGGAAGACCGGGTGCTGCAATTGCTCTGCCTGCCCGATATTCGCGTGCCCGACGCCAAGCGCCGCCAGACCTTCGAATTGCTCGCGCTGGTCAACGAACAGCTCTGGCTCGGCCATTTCGACATCTGGTCGAATGGCGGCGTGCTGCTCTACCGCCACGGGCTGATGCTGGGCGACGACGGCTTGCTGAGCCTCGGGCAGGCTCAATTCGCGGTGGAAAGCGCCGTTGCCGAATGCGACCGGTTCTATCCCGCCTTCCAGTTCGTGCTCTGGGGCGACAAAAATCCGGCCGATGCGCTGGCCAGCGCGCTGGTGGACGCCGCCGGAGAGGCTTGAAGGCGGTGGCCTTATTCGTCATTGCGAGCGCAGCGAAGCAATCAAGGGTGGCGGCATAAGTCGGCTCTGGATTGCCGCGGGGCCTGCGGCCTCTCACAACGACGAAGCTTCAAGCCGGATTGATCTGCCTCATGACCTTCACTTCCATTCTCCTCGTCGGCTGCGGCAATATGACCGGCGCCATGGTTCAGGGCTGGATCGCGGGCGGCATCGCCCCATCGGTCTTCACCGTGGTCAATCCCAGCCCGCGCGAGCTTCCGGCCGGTGTGGCGCAATTGCGCGTGCTGCCCCAGGCTGGGGAGTATGAGGCGATCATGCTGGGCGTGAAACCGCAGAAGCTGGCCGAAGTTGCGCCGCAGGTGGAAGTGCTCGCCGGCCCTGGCACGGTGCTGCTCTCGGTGCTGGCGGGCGTTCAGCTGGAGACGCTGGCAGGCAATTTCCCGCGCAGCGCCGCGCAGGTGCGCGTGATGCCCAACCTTGCAGCCGCGCTCGGCAAGTCGCCGGTGGCACTGGTCGGGGCGGGGCTGGACGAAGTTTCGCGCGCGAAAGTCGATGCGCTGATGGCCCCGCTCGGCACGGCCGAATGGCTGGCGGAGGAGAGCCTGATGGACCTCGTTACCGCGCTCGCTGGGTCCGGCCCGGCATTCGTCTATCGCTTCATCGATGCGCTGGCGCAGGGGGCGGCGAATCTGGGGCTGCCGGCGGATCAGGCGCAGCGGCTGGCAATTGCGACCGTGGAAGGTGCCGCCGCGCTCGCGGCCGCATCGGAACATTCGCCCGGCGAACTGGCGCACCGTGTGGCCAGCCCGGGCGGGGTTACCCAGGTCGGGCTCGACATTCTCGACAAGGACAATGCACTGGCCGCTCTGGTGCAGGAAACCCTGCGCGGTGCGCGCGATCGTTCGATCGAAATGGCCGCTCAGGCGCGCGCCCAGGCTAAGGCTGCTGCCCAAAGTTAACGGAATCGGATCGATCCCGTCCGGTTTTCCTTGAAATAGGGGGCGAGACGCTCGATATTCGTTCCAGTCCGGTCCGCTCTGGAGGCCGGCGCAGGAGTAGGAAACGAAAATGGCAGATTGGAACGAACCCCGCCGTTCGCAGCAGGGATTCGGCGCGTCTCCCAGCTTTGGCGGCGATCTTGCCGGCCGCGCGACTTTCGACGCGGGCCTGCGCAAGCATATGCTGTCGATTTACAATTACATGGCGTCGGGCGTGCTGCTGACCGGCGTCATCGCGATGCTGTTCGCCCGCTCGGGCATGGCTGCCACCGTGATGACGAGCGGTCTCGGCTTCGTCATCATGCTCTCTCCGCTGGCCATCGTGCTGGCGATGAGCTTCGGCGCAAACCGCTTCAGCGTATCCACGCTGCGCGCTCTTTTCTGGGGCTATGCGGTGCTGATGGGCCTTTCGCTCTCGACGATCTTCCTGGTTTACACCGGGGCTTCGATCGCCACGACCTTCTTCGCCACGGCAGGCGCCTTCGCGGGCCTCAGCCTCTATGGCTATACTACGCAGAAGGATCTCAGCGGTTGGGGCAGCTTCCTGATCATGGGCGTGATCGGCCTGCTGGTCGCCAGCCTGATCAACATCTTCCTGCAGTCGCCTGCCCTGACCTGGGCGGTGAGCGCGCTGGGCGTGCTGATCTTCGCTGGTCTTACCGCCTATGATACCCAGAAGCTCAAGGAACAATATGCCTATGTCGCCGGCACCGAATGGGCCGGCAAGGCAGTCGTGCTGGGGGCGCTGAACCTCTATCTCGACTTCATCAATATGTTCCTGTTCCTGCTGCGCTTCATGGGCAGCAGCCGCGACTGATCCCGAAAGGGCGGCCGAATATCGTGCCCGGGGTGCCACGTGGCATCCCGGGCATTTTCATTTATGGTTAAGCACGTTAGGATGACCCTTCATCGGGGCGAAAGCTTGCGTGCGCTAAAGGCGCCGCCGAAACCGGCAGATAGGTCGGCAGGAATGGAAGGGTAGGGGGCCCGATTTGGAATGAGCAGGACCGTGCAAATCTCGTTACGCAAGTTGCCCGCCATTGCCGTTACCGCAGGCCTTGCCTTGCTGGCCGCCTGTGCCCCGCCCCCGCCTCCGCCCGAACCCACGCCTCCGCCCCCGGTGGCGATCGTAATCGTCCCTGAGCCGGAGCCCGTGCCGATGCGCCCGATTCCCCCGGGCGGCGCCGCTGGCGACATGATGATACCGGCCCTTGGCATCGACGGTGTGCGCCAGACGGTGAATGCCAATCTCGACCCGCTGGAAATGGTGTGGAATCTCCGTTCGGCTTGGAACGTGGCGGCGCTCAATTGCCTCGATCCGCGCTATCAGCCGATTCTCGATGGCTACAAGGCGCTGCTGACCAAGCATGCCAAGCGGTTGAGCAAGGTGAATGCGGATCTCGACAAGCAGTACCGCAAGGAATTCGGCGCCAAGGCCACCCGCACGCGGGAAGCCTATATGACGCAGGTCTATAATTATTTCGCCCTGCCGCCGGCGCGCCAGTATTTCTGCGATGCTGCCCTGCAACTGAGCCAGGAATCGCTGACCAATCCGCCCACCGATCTTGATGCCTTCGCCCTTGCTGGCCTGCCCCGCATGGAAAGCGCGTTCGAGCATTTCTTCCAGGACATGGAGAAATATCGTATCGCCGTGGCCGATTGGGATGCCAAATATGGCGCGCTCTATGGCGATGGGGCGGGCGGCCCGGCCTATCTGAGGGCGAGCTACGGGCCGACCACCGTGCCCGATCTGGCGCTCCCTTCGCCGCAGACCAGCTATACGGCTGCCCCTGAACAGGCGGCCACCCCAACAGCGGATGTGTCCGGCGCGGCGCCAGGTGCGCAGCCGGTGTTCACCTCGCAGCCGGTGGTACAGCAATCGCCGTGACCGGAAAGGCGGGGCGCTGACGCAAAGGCAATTTTGCTCTTTCATGCACGATGCCTCTTCGCTAAGAGGCGCGCTTCGCGGGCCGCTTGGCGCCGTGATCGCACTGGAACGGGGCCGTAGCTCAGATGGGAGAGCGCGTCGTTCGCAATGACGAGGTCAGGGGTTCGATCCCCCTCGGCTCCACCAGTGTACCGGGAAATCCCCCATCTCGGCCTGTGAACGGCAGTTTTCTGCGCTTCCGGTGTTCACGACCTTCACGGTCGTTCCGCTCCGGTTCCTGAAGCCCACCATTCCCGGCTCAAGCTGAGGCAATTCCCGGCACACTGGACCCCGAACAGCCCCATTCAGCAAGGTGGCTTTGAAAGCTCCGGTCGGCTAGAAGCCGGTCGCAAGGCCGAATGGCCGCCCCCTTCCGCCGCTGCTTGCCGCAGCCGCTCAGGGTAAACTACGCCCCGATGGGGCGAGCATAGCCAAGGGGCCGCATGGCTCCACCGGCGCTAGAGGCTTACACATATGCATTTCCTCGACCAGGCCAAGATCTACATCCGCTCCGGAGCGGGCGGGCCGGGTGCCGTCAGTTTCCGGCGCGAGAAATATGTCGAATATGGCGGTCCTGATGGCGGCAATGGCGGCAAGGGCGGCGATATCATTTTCGAAGCCGTGCCGGGCCTCAATACGCTGATCGACTTCCGCTATGCCCAGCACTTCAAGGCGGCGCGCGGCAGCCATGGCATGGGCAAGGATCGCACCGGCGCCGCCGCGTCCGATCTGGTGATCCCCGTTCCGGTGGGCACGCAGATCATCTCCGACGAGGATGGGGAGACGGTGCTGGCCGATTTCACCGAAGTGGGCCAGCGCGTAACCCTTCTTGAAGGCGGTATCGGCGGGCGCGGCAATGCCAGCTACAAGACCAGCACCAATCGCGCCCCGCGCCAGCACCAGCCCGGCATGCCGGGCGAGGAGTTGTGGGTGTGGCTGCGGCTGAAGCTGCTGGCCGACGTCGGCCTTGTCGGCCTGCCCAATGCGGGCAAGTCCACATTCCTCAACGCCGTCTCCAACGCGCAGGCCAAGGTGGGCGATTACGCCTTCACCACGCTGGTGCCCAAGCTGGGGGTGGTGCGCCACAAGAACCGCGAATTCGTGCTGGCGGATATTCCCGGCCTGATCGAAGGCGCTGCGGATGGGGCCGGTATCGGCGACCGCTTCCTGGGCCATATCGAGCGGTGCCGCGTGCTGATCCACCTGATCGATATCGGCGGAGTGGACCCGGTCGAGGCGATGCAGATCGTGGAAGACGAACTGGAGGCCTATGGCGCCGGACTGGAAGGCAAGCCACGCCTTGTGGCGCTCAACAAGATCGACATTTCCGGCGTGGATCTCGCAGGGGATTATGCCAGGGAACTGAAAGCGGCAGGCGCTACCGAAGTCTTCCCCATCTCTGGCGCAACGGGTGCCGGGATCGAGAAGCTGCTCGACGCGGTGCTCAATTATCTTCCGGCCAAGACCGCAACCGAGCATCCCGACGGCGAAGTGGAGGATGAGCACGACGAGAAGCCCTGGTCGCCGCTTTGACGGTGCTTCCAATGGCATCGCGCAACGGCTAAGGCCCGCCCGCCATGACGATCGCGCATCTCGTTGACCTGGCCGATACGGCCCTCTGCCCCCGCCTTGTGGTGAAAGTGGGCTCTGCCCTGCTGGTCGGGCCGGACGGGCAGCCGCGCCGCGAATGGCTTGCCTCGCTGGTGGAAGAGATCGCCGCCGCCCGGTCACGCGGGCAGCAGGTGGTAGTGGTCAGTTCCGGCGCCATCGCGCTTGGGGCTGCGCGGCTGAAGCTCGACAAGGGCGGGCGCGGCAATCTGGCCGATGCGCAGGCCGCCGCCGCCGTGGGGCAAATTGCGCTGGCGGGCATCTGGTCGGACCTGCTGGCCAGCCACGGCCTCACCGCCGCGCAATTGCTGCTGACGCTGGACGATCTGGAAGACCGCCGCCGCTATCTCAACGCCGCCGCCACGCTGGGCCGCCTGCTCAAGGCCGGGGCCGTACCGGTAGTGAACGAGAATGATTCCGTCGCGACGGAAGAAATCCGCTTCGGCGACAATGATCGCCTTGCCGCCCGCGTGGCGCAGGCAGCCCATGCCAAGGGCGTGTTGCTGCTGTCGGATGTCGATGGCCTGTACGATCGCAACCCCAGCCAGCCCGGCGCGCAGATGCTGCCGCAGGTGCGCGGGGTGACGGAAGAGATCTACGCCATGGCGGACGATCGCTCCGGCTCCGGCCTCGGCTCGGGCGGCATGACTTCCAAGCTGCAGGCCGCCGAGATTGCGGAGCGGGCGGGCATTGCGCTGGCCATCCTCAACGGCACGCACACCTCGCCCATTGCCCGCGCCATGGGCAATGGCACCGGCACGCTGTTCCTGCCCCTGCGCAAGGATGGCGCGCGCAAGGCGTGGCTGGGCGGGCGGATGCGGATGATGGGCACGCTGACGGTCGATGCCGGCTGCGCCAAGGCGCTGGCCAAAGGCGGCAGCCTGCTGGCGACCGGCGTGACCGCAGTGGACGGCAGTTTCGAACGGGGCGATCCGGTGATCGTGCAGGATGCGGCTGGCAAACCCATCGCGCAGGGCCTGGCCGAGTATTCCTCCGCCGAATGCGATCGCCTGAAAGGCACCCGCACGGAAGAACATGCCGCGATCCTTGGCTATTCCCCGCGTTCCGCCGTGGTGCACCGCGATCAGCTGGTGCTCTTGTGACGATAGCGATCACCGGGGCGACCGGTTTCGTGGGACAGGCAATGCTGGACGAGGCCGCCCGACAGGGCATCCCTGTCCGTGCGCTCACCCGCAAGCCGCAGAAGGCGCGCAAGGGCGTGGAATGGGTGAAGGGCGATCTTGCCAATGGCAAGGCGCTCACCGCGCTGGTGAAGGGGGCAGAGGCCGTCATTCACGTCGCAGGCGTGGTGAATGCGCCCGATCCGGCCGGGTTCGAAGCAGGCAATGTCACCGGCACGCTCAATGTGGTGGAGGCCGCGATCAAGGCGGGCATTCCGCGTCTGGTGCAGGTATCCTCCCTGTCCGCGCGCGAGCCGAGCCTTTCGGCCTATGGGGCGTCCAAGCGGCGGGCGGAAAAGATCGTCAAGGCATCGGGGCTGGACTGGACCATCGTGCGCCCGCCCGCGATCTATGGGCCGCGCGATACGGAAATGTTCGAACTGTTCCGTGCCGCCCGCTGGGGCGTGGTGCCGGTACCGGAAGATGGCAGTGCCTCGATGATCCATGTTGCGGATCTCGCCAGCCTGCTGTTCGCGCTGGTGCCTTCGGGCGAGGATGTGACGCATCTGGTGTTCGAACCGGATGATGGGCGCGTGGGTGGCTGGCCGCATAAGGAAATGGCCCGTGCCATCGGTGAAGCAGTGGGCCGCAAGGTGCTGGCTCCCGGTCTGTCCAAGGCCATGCTGCTGCGCGCCGCCGCGCTCGACGCCCGGTTTCGCAAGGACAAGGCCAAGCTCACCATCGACCGGGTGAATTACATGAGCCACCCCGATTGGGTCTGCACCAGCGGCAAGGCTCCGCCAGCGAGCCGCTGGATCCCCCGGATCGACACGCGCGAGGGCCTGAGGGCAACGGCGGCGTGGTATCGCGAGAACAAGTGGCTTTAGGCTGAAAAGCCGATCATTGTACGGGGCCGCTGGCCTTGGGCTTTGGCGGCTCGCACGAAGACACGAAAAAGGGGGGCAAAACCCCTCCTTGCCTCTGAGATCGTGAAACTGGTTCGCGCCCTTTACGGACCGGCAAATACCTCAGCGTTCCCGCGTCCAGGTGTGAACCAATGCTGGGATCGCCAGCGATCCCGCAAGCACCTCCGGGATGAACACGAAGCGCGCCCCCGGCCTTACAGCGCGGGGTCGAAGCCTTCCGGGGGCAGACGATAGGCATCCGGATTATTCGGGCTGTGGATGCCGCATTCGGTCTTGTCCCAGCCCTTCCAGCGGCCCGAGCGCGGGTCTTCGCCCGGCGCGACCTTGTGGGTGCAGGGGGAGCAGCCGATCGAGGGATAGCCCTGCGCAACCAACGGATTGCGGGGCAGGCCATGTTCCTCGAAATAGGCTTCCAGATCTTCCGCCGTCCAGTCGATCAGCGGATTGATTTTCAGGCGGCCCTGCGCGTCGGAATTGTCCAGCTCGAAGCGGGGCAATTGCGCGCGGGTATTGGCCTGGAACGCCTTGCGCCCGGTGATGGAGGCATCGAAACCGGCCAGCGCCTTCGCCAGCGGCTTCACCTTGCGGATTTCGCAGCAACCGTCCGGATCCCAGCTCCAGCGCAGGCCCGCTTCGTCCTTGGCGGCGAGTTCTTCCGCATCGGGCTTCAGGATGCGCAGATCGGTGAAGCCGAGGAATTTCACCAGTTCGTCGCGATAGGCGATGGTTTCGGGGAAATGCTTGTCCGTATCGAGGAACAGCACCGGCACGGACTTGTCCACCTGGGCGACCAGATGCAGCAGCACCGCGCTCTCCGCGCCGAAGCTGGAGACAATTGCCACGTCGCCCGCCAGATGGTCTTTCAGCACGCTGGTGAGCATTTCCAGCGTTTCCTGCCCGCGGAACATGCGGTTCAGGCGAATGGCATCGCCTTCCGTGAAACGGGCCGATGTATCGATCCGGTCGCGCGGGCGGGAAGACACTTCAGCCTCGTTCATTTTCAGGGTGCCTCTTGGCCCAGATGGGCGTGCGGCCGTCGCCAGTGGCCTGATAGACTTCGGGCCAGCGATCCAGCGCAGCCTGGGCATCTTCGGGATCGAAGGGCTTTTCGGGCAGGAAGCTGTCAAAGCCGCAACGGCGCATGTGGGAAAGCTGATCCACCAGCACATCACCCACGGCGCGCAATTCGCCCTTATATCCGGCCTCGCGCAGGATGCGGGCGCTGGAATAGCCACGCCCGTCGCCGAAGCTGGGGAAGTTCACTTCCACCAGGCTGAGCTGTTCGAGGAAGGGCAGCAGGCTGCGCGCATCGTCGCCCGGTTCGATCCGGACGGCGGCGGCGTTGGTCTGGTCGAGAAAGGCATCGACAGTGACGGCGGGCGCACTCACCGGCTCGTCATCGCGGAAACGCAGGTGATCAAGCATAGATCGCCTCCTTGAACTTATCCATGCCGATGCGGCGATAGGTATCGAGGAAGCGTTCCCCTTCGGCGCGTTCGGCCAGATAGACCTCGGTGGCCTTCTCCACTGCGTCCACGATCCCGTCCTCGGTGAAGCCGGGGCCGGTGATCTTGCCCAGCGATGTATCGTCACCCTCGCTGCCGCCGAGCAGCAGCTGGTAATTCTCCAGCCCCTTCTTGTCGACGCCCAGGATGCCGATGTGGCCGGCATGATGGTGGCCGCAGGCATTGATGCAGCCGCTGATCTTCAGCTTCAGCTCGCCCAGTTCGCCCGTCTTGCCATTGTCGGCGAAACGCTGGGCAATCTTCTGCGCGACCGGGATCGAGCGGGCATTGGCCAGGCTGCAATAATCGAGGCCGGGGCAGGCGATGATGTCTTCCACCGTATCGAGATTGGCCGCGCCGAGGCCGGCGGCTTCCAGTTTCTGCCACAGGGCGAAGAGATCGGCCTTGCGGACATGGGGCAGCACGATGTTCTGGGCGTGAGTCACGCGCAATTCGTCGAAGCTATAGGCCGCGGCGAGCGTGGCCATCAGATGGATCTGCTCGGCCGAAGCGTCGCCCGGAATGCCGCCTACCGGCTTCAGGCTGATATTGGCGATGACATAGCCGGGCTGCTTGTGGGCCACGGTGTTGCGCTCCACCCACAGGGCGAAGGCGGGGTCCGAAAGATCCAGATCGTCGCTGGCGGCGGTGTCGAACGCCGGATCGGTGAAATGCTCCATGATCCGCTCCAGCTCCGCGATCGGGGGTTCGATCCCCTGCGTGAGCAGATGGGCGAATTCCTCTTCGACCTGGCGCGTATATTCGTCCCTGCCCAGCTCGTGGACCAGGATCTTGATGCGGGCCTTGTACTTGTTGTCGCGGCGGCCGTAGCGATTGTAGACGCGCAGGCAGGCTTCCGAATAGGTGATCAGCTGGTCCAGCGGCACGAAATCGCGGATCAGCGGTGCGATCATCGGCGTGCGGCCCATGCCCCCGCCGACATAGAAGGCAGCGCCGATCTCGCCCGCTTCGTTCTTCACGATGCGGATGCCGATATCGTGCAGCTTCATCGCCGCGCGATCCGTCTCGCTGGCGATCACGCAGATCTTGAACTTGCGCGGCAGGGTGAGGAATTCCGGGTGGAAGCTCGACCATTGGCGCAGCAGTTCGGCATAGGGGCGCGGGTCGATCAGTTCGTCTGCGGCGGCACCGGCGAACTGGTCGGAACTGATGTTGCGGATGCAGTTCCCGCTGGTCTGGATCGCGTGCATTTCCACGGCGGCAAGGTCCGCCAGAATGTCGGGCGCGTCTTCCAGCTTGATCCAGTTGTACTGGATGTTCTGGCGGGTGGTGAAATGGCCATAGCCGCGGTCATATTTGTCCGCGATGTCCGCCAGCACATGCATCTGCGCGGAATTGAGCGTGCCATAGGGCACCGCCACGCGCAGCATATAGGCGTGCAGCTGAAGATAGAGGCCGTTCTGCAGGCGCAGCGGCTTGAACTGATCCTCGGTCAGCTTGCCTTCGAGGCGGCGGCGCGTCTGGTCGCGGAATTCCGCGACGCGGGTGTCGACCATCGCCTGGTCATATTGGTCATAACGGTACATCAGATCACCCAGTTGCCGGCATTGGGGTCGGCGGGTTTGAGGGTCAGGTCGGGGCGCACGGTGGGGCCGAGCGCGCGGATGCGGTCCTTGATATGGGCCGGGCGTACGCCGCGTTCCCCATCGGGTTCCGCGTCGATCGCATAGGCGGCATTGACCCGGCGGGCCCCTTCCTCGCGCTGCAGAATGGCGTCGGCCTGATCGCCCACATCCACCGCATCTTCGACATGGATCGACCAGTCATGCCCGGTCCACCACACGACGGCCCCGCTCTTGAGGTCGTTTCCGGTAAGAATCTTCATCCCTGCGCCTCCAGCGCCAATTGCCTGAGGGCCGCGTCGTTACGGCCGAAATCCTGAGATGCAACCTCGCCGATCACGATCACGGCGGGGCTCTTCACCTTTGCGCCGGTCACCAGATCGGGCAGACCCGCCAGCGGGCTGCGCAATACGCGCATGGTGGGGCGTGCGGCATTTTCGATTACCGCCACCGGGCAGTCCGGGGCGAGCCCGTCTTCCATCAGCTTTTCCGCGATCTGGGGCGCGGTGGAAACGCCCATATAGATCACCAGCGTGCGGCCCTTGCCGGCAAGGCCGGACCAGTCCTGCTCGCTCAATCCCTTGCACTGGCCCGCTACGAAGCTGACAATGCTGGCGCCGTCGCGGTGGGTCAGCGGAATCTGCGCTGCCGCCGCCGCGCCGATGGCTGCGCTGATACCGGGGACCACTTCCACCGGAACGCCCGCCGCGCGGCAGGCTTCGGCTTCCTCGCCGCCGCGGCCGAAAATGAACGGATCGCCGCCCTTCAGGCGCAGCACGCAGTTGCCGGCCAGCGCCTCGCGCACCAGCAGGGCGTTGATCTCTTCCTGCGGCATAGTGTGGCGCGAACGGCTCTTGGCCACGGAAACCAGCCGTGCATCGGGGCGGGCAAGGGCGAGAATCGAAGGATCGACCAGCCCGTCATGCACCACCAGCTTGGCCTGCATCAGCAGGCGCGCCGCGCGCAGCGTCAGCAGGTCGGGATCGCCCGGGCCGGCACCAACGAGATAGACCGTGGAGGGATTCGCACCATTCTTCATGCGGGCGAGATGGGCTTATGGGCCTGCCAGTGCCAGCGAGAATGGTTTTGGCAGGGGGTAGGTGAGCTTTAGGCGTCAGCCGCCGGGCTTGTCCTCGCCGGTTGCGGGGCGCCGCAGGCCGGCGGCAAGTTCCTCGAATTGCGCGATATTCCTGATGCTGATCTCGCGCTGGGGGAAGGGAATCTGGATGCCTTCTTCCCGGAACAAGTGCCAAACCCGCTTGTACACCTCGGAGCGCACGCTGCTGATCCCCTCTTCCGGGTCCACGATCCAGAAGCGGATTTCGAAGGCGATGCCGTTTTCGCCGAAGCCCATCAGCAATACGCGCGGTTTGGGCGTTTCGAGCACGCGGGGCGTATCCCGCGCGGCCTGCAGCATCAGTTCCTCCGCCCGGGCCAGATCCGTTTCGTAGGCGACGCTGAGCGGAGCCTTCACCCGCACATCGCGCGAGCTGTAGGACCAGTTTTCCACCTGATTGATCATCAGGTTCTCATTCGGGATGAGATATTCCTTCATGTCCCGCGTGGTGACGGAGATCGCGCGGATGCCGATCTTGCGGATCTGGCCGAAGCTCTCCCGCCCGGACTGATCGCTCACCGCTATGACGTCGCCCGGCTTGATCGAGCGGTCCATCAGCAGGATGATCCCCGCCAGCAGATTGCCGAAGGTCTTTTGCAGGCCGAAGCCCAGGGCAAGGCCGAAGGCGCCGGAAAACACCGTAAGCGCGGTGAGATCGATACCGAGAATGTCGATCCCGATCAGGATCGCCAGCGCCCAGATGGCAACAGACACCAGCTTTTCGGCCAGCAATTTCTGGGTCAGGTCCAGCCCGGTCATCTTGCCGAGCGACCAATGCGCCAGCTTCCCGCCCAGCCGCGCCACGATGATGACGCTGGCAATGACCGCCACTACCACTGCCGCACTCCACAGCGAGAGGTGGGAACTGCCCACCTGCACGCCGTAGCTGTCCAGCCATTCGATATAGCCGCCCAGCGTGCCGTTGCCGGATGTGACCGCGTCTTTCAGCCCCTCCGCGCCGCGCACGGCTTCGGGAGTGCTCTGGGCCGTCGGGCTGGCCACTACCCGCGCTCCATCGCGGCAAAGCCCCGTTCCAGATCCGCGATCAGATCGGCCGGGTCTTCAAGGCCGATGGACAGGCGGATGCCCAGCCGATCGGCAGGATCGGTGCCCGGCGGCGGCCACTGCGTGGCGCTGCGCGTGCCCTGCGGATCGAAGGGGATCGCCAGGCTTTCGAACCCGCCCCAGCTATAGCCGATGCCGAACAGCTCCAGTGCGTCGATAAAGCGGGCGCGAGCGGAATCGTCGCGGCCCTTGATGACGAAGCTGAACAATCCGCAGCCGCCGGTGAAATCGCGAGTCCACAAATCGTGCCCGGGCGCACCGGGCAGCATGGGGCACAGCACCCGCGCCACTTCGGGGTGGGTTGCCAGCCATTGCGCGATCTCCAGCGCGCTGGCGCTTTCGCGCTCCAGCCGCAGCGACAGGCTGCGCAACCCGCGCATCGCGAGCGCGGCATCGTCGGGCGAGACGACCTGCCCCAATTGCTGCGACATACGGCGGATGCGGGTGAAATGCGGTTCGGCCGCGGCGACACTGCCCATCATCACGTCCGAATGGCCGCCGACATGCTTGGTGAGAGACATGATCGTGATGTCGCAGCCATGGTCCAACGCGGTAAAACCCAGCGGGCTGGCCCATGTATTGTCGATCAGGCTCACTGCGCCTTTTTCCCGCGCGATGGCGGCAAGGGCGGGGATATCGCACACTTCCATCGTCAGGCTGCCGGGGCTTTCCAGCAGCACGGCCGTGCTCCGCTCGCAGAATTGCTCGGGGAAGCCCGCGACGTCCAGCGGATCGAACCAGCGCGTTTCCACGCCCATGCGCTTCAGCAGCCCGTCGGCCAGCGCGCGGCTGGGCTGATAGGCATTGTCCGTCATCAGCAGCACGTCGCCCGTGCGCAGGACTGCCAGCAGCGCGCCTGCAATTGCCGCGACACCGCTGGGATAGAGCACGGTCCCGGCCGCGCCGGGCTCGATCTGGGTCAGTGCTTCGGCCAGCGCCCATTGGGTCGGCGCGCCCCGGCGGCCGTAATAGAAATACCCATCCTCATTTGGGCGGCCAGCGGCCAGATCGGCCGAATCCTCGTAAAGATGCGTGCTGCCGCGCCAGATCGGCGGGTTGACCACGCCGCCTTTGTGGCCGGGAATGCCGGTCCACTCCGCGCGCCGTCCGGCGCTGGTAAGCCTTGTGGCGGCCTGCCGCTGTCCGTCGCCTGCGCCCTTAGACATTCTGCAGCGCCGCGCCCGTCTCCTTCGGGGTGTCGGGATCGACTGCCCATTCGCTCCAGCTCCCGTCATAGAGGGAGACGTCCTTGTCCTTGCCCAGCAGATGCATGGCAAAGCACAGCACGGCCGCCGTCACGCCGCCGCCGCAGGTGGTGGCCACGGGCAGGCTCAGATCCACGCCGGCATCTTCGAACGCCTTGCGCAGCCCGGCCTTGTCCTTGAAGGTGCCGTCAGGATTGAACAGGTCGAAGAAGGGGAGATTCACCGATCCGGGGATATGCCCGCTGGGCACGCCGGGGCGGAAATCGGGTATGCGGCCGGAAAAGCGGCCTTCGTCACGCGCATCCACCACCTGTTCGGCGTGGCTCTTGAGATTGGCGAGGATATCGGCCTTGCTGCGGACCTTGCCTGCTTCCTGCCAGGCTGTGAAATGCCGGGGTTTCAGTTCCTGCACGCCGCTTTCCAGCGGGCGCCCCTCGGCCTTCCACTTGGCAAGGCCGCCATCCAGAATCGCCACATTCTGCGCGCCGAACAGCTTGAACATGAACCACGCACGGCTGGCGGTCTTCACGTCGCTATCGTCATACAGCACGATCCGGCTACCATCGCCCAGGCCAAGCTTCTGCATCCGGCTGGCGAACATTTCCGCCGTGGGCAGGGCGGCAGGCACCGCGCTCGCCGGATCGACGAGATTGGTCAGGTCCATGAATACGGCGCCGGGAATGTGCGCGGCTTCGTATTCCTCGCGGGCATTGCGCCCGGCGATCGGCAAGTGACTAGATGCGTCAACGATCCTCAGGTCGCAGGAGCCTATCTCCTCCGCGAGCCATTCGGTCGAAACCAGGGATTCCATTCGCGCGCTCCTCATCGCGTGAACGACCATGGTTAGACCGGCGCATTCGAGCCGTCGAGAGGGCTCGTTCAAAAGATTTTTTGTGTGACTTCTCGGTAAATCCGCGGCCCCAGGTCCAGTCGGAAGGGCTGCAGTCCCGCGCCGGGACGTGGTGAACGCTGGCCCACCAGCGCGGTGCGTACCAGGTTCACATCGCCGGCGGATGTCGCGAGCACCTTCAGTCGGGCCAGCGGTACGAACATCAGCGCATCGCCCTTTCGGATCGGGCGGATGAGCGGAAAATTGAGGCGGAACTCGCCGGTCACCTGCATTGTCTCGCCCGGCCGCATCCGGTCGATCGCATGGCGGGCGGCAAGCTCGCTCTCGGGTGTGGTGAGTTGTTCCTCCTCGGAGAGCGAAGCATGGGCGGAGATCATATCGCCCATCACGGTAATTCCCTCCAGCATCCGGCCGCTCATATTGGTGAGCGTGATGCGATAGGCGAGCGTCGCGGCGGTAAGGCTGATCGCCAGTTCGCGCGCCTCCAGTGCGAGAGTGAGCGGGGCCTGTTCCTCTTCTTCTTCCCTGGCAGCCGGATTGGCCGGGGTGGGTGAGGGCTCGGGCCTTTGGGCGGCGGCGGCGGCCAGGTCGGGCCGCTGGACTTCCGGCGCGCGGACTTCCGCCTCTTCGCCGCGGCGCAGCCACAGCCATGCCCCGGTGCCCAGAGCCGCCAGCAGCGCAAGCGCCGCGCCGATCCAGCCCCAGGGCAGTCCACCGTCGGAAGGTGGCGGGGTTTCGGCCTCAGGCGCGGGAGCAGCAGCGGTGACGGTGGCCGAAGGCGTGGGGAGCGGCGCGGGCGGCAGGCTCGCCTCGGCAGTGGGCGAGGGGGATGGGCTTGCCTCGCTGGCGGTGGGTGCGGGGGTTGCTGCGGGGCTTGGCCGGGCGGAAGGCGTTGGCGCTGGGCGCGCGCTGGGCGCAGGGGTGGGCGTGCTCGGGGCGGGGCGGGGAGCAGGCGTGGGAGTTGGGACACGCGTTGCGGTCGGCGCGGGCGAAGGCGTAGCGGTCGAGCGCGGCGGTGCCTCGCCCGGGGCAACCGGCCCTTGCGGGGCGGAGGTTTCGCCGGGCGGAAGCTGGAAATCTCCGACAGCAGCTTCCGCCGGCCCAAGCGGAGTAAATCCCAACGTCGCGCACAGGCCCAGGGCCGCCAGCAAGGCTGGCAGCGTCCGGCTGCGGATTGTCGGCTTGGGAGTGATCCTCATGAACCCTGTCGATGTGCCTGTGGTCGGCTTGCTGGCTGCAAGCGCGGGCCGCGCTGAATAACGGCTGAATCGCCTGCGTCAAACCGGTGACTTGTGCGCAAGGCGCGTTCGCGGCATCACGCGCGCCATGAATGACACATCCGAGACCCTGAGTCCGCTGCATCTGGGCAAGCCGAGCGCGCTGCCCGTTTCGCCCGAAGATGCCGTGCTGGACTATGTGCCCAATCCGCGTGCCGGATCGCTCTATATGATCCGCTTTGCCGCGCCGGAATTCACTTCGCTATGCCCGGTGACCGGCCAGCCCGATTTCGCCCATCTGGTGATCGATTATGCGCCCGGTGATACGATCGTCGAATCGAAAAGCCTCAAGCTGTTCCTCGGATCGTTCCGCAACCATGCCGGATTTCACGAGGATGTGACCGTGGGCATCGGCCAGCGGCTGGCGGCGGAGATGAAGCCGGTGTGGCTGCGTATCGGCGGCTATTGGTATCCGCGCGGGGGTATCCCGATCGACGTGTTCTGGCAGAGCGGGGCGGCGCCTGAAGGGCTGTGGGTGCCCGATCAGGGCGTCGCCCCCTATCGCGGACGCGGCTAAGCGCTGGGCGCAGACTTCCGCGCCCATTGCACGATCGCCCCCACCGGCATCGCGCCGGACTGTCGGGCGATCTCGCGCCCCTTGTGGATCAGGATCATGGTGGGGATGGACTGGATGCCATAGCGGGCGGCCAGCGTCTGCTCCGCCTCCGTATCCAGCTTGCCCAGCCGCATCGCCGGTTCCAGCTGTGCGGCCGCCGCGCCGAAGGCCGGGGCCATCTGGCGACACGGCCCGCACCATGAAGCCCAGAAATCGACGAGCAGCGGAATGTCGCTCTTTGCGGCATGAGCATCAAAATTGGCGGCCGTCAGCGTCACGGGATGGCCCCCAAACAGGCCCCCATGGCACTTCCCGCATTTCCCGCCCGCCCCCAGCTTCGCGCGCGGCACCCGATTGAGCGCCGCGCAGGCGGGGCAGGCAATAATCAACGCATCGGACATCACGTCACCTCTCCCGCCGAAGATAGGAAACGCGCGGGGATTGGGAAGAGGGGCCTGCCGCTAAGAGGCCGTGTCATTTCATTTTCATTACCTCGGCTACGTCGGCGCCACTGCGCAGTAAATCTGCGATGCGTTGCATGGTTGGGGTCGCGCTGGCGAAATAGCGGGCGTATCCCTCACAAAGATAGTTGAGCCCTGGCTCGCCATCCGCAGTTTTGAGGAAGCGGTGCTTGGGGCATCCTCCCCAGCACAGGTCAAGCCAGGGGCATTTGCGGCACTGGCCGGGCAAGGTATCCGCCTTCGTCTGGCCGAATTCCTGTTGCTGGGTGGAATCGATCATGGCGGCGAGGCTGGTTTCGACCAGATTGCCCAGCCGGTATTCGGGATAGACGAAATGGTCGCAGGAATAGACTGTGCCGTCATGCTCGGCCACGATCGCGCGCCCGCAGGTCGGCTGGTGCACGCAGACCACGCCGGGCGCGCCTACCATCGAGGCCAGCGTCCATTCGAAATTCATCACGAAGATTTCGCCCACATCCTGGCGTGACCACTCGCCGAAGACAACTGACAGGAAGCGGCCCCAATCTGCAGGGCGCACGCTGAACGGCGCCATGTCGGCATCCCCATTGGTGTCTTCCGGGCCGTCCGGCCCCGACAGATCGAGCCCGAGCGCCTGTTCGCGCGGCCCTGCGAGGCGTTCGACCACCGGCGTGAACTGGATGAACTTCACCCCCTGCCGCTTGAGGAAGCGATAGACCTTGAGCGGATGTTCTGCAGAATGCCGGTCGACACAGGCCAGTACATTATAATCCACGCCATGCCGCTGCAGCCGTTCGAGCGCGGCCATGACGAGATCGAAAGTCGGCGCGCCTGAGCGATAGCGCCGATAGCGATCGTGGATTTCGCGCGGGCCATCGAGGCTGAGGCCGGCAAGGAAGCGGTTTTCTGCCAGGAAAGCGGCCCATTCCTCGTCGATCAGCGTGCCATTGGTCTGGAAGCTGTTGTCGATCCTGCGGCCCTTGCCATAGCGTTGCTGGAGCTCCACCGCCCGGCGATAGAAGTCGATACCCAGCAGGGTAGGCTCGCCGCCCTGCCAGGTGAATGCCACCGGCTGGCCGTGAGGAGTGGAGGCGATGGTGTTGCTGACATAGGCTTCCAGCACCGTGTCCGACATGCGACGCATCTTCTTGCCTGGAAACAGCGCCTCCTTTTCCAGATAGAAGCAGTAGCTGCAGTCGAGATTGCACGCCGGGCCGCTGGGCTTGGCCATTACGTGAAAGCCTTGAGGACTGGGGGCACGAACAATGGCAGACGCTTCATTCATGTAGGCTGTGGGCGGGTGTTACCCCGCCCCTCCCTGTTGTTTGCCAATCGATCACTGTTCGCCCGGATGGCGGCCGATCTTCTCGATCTCTTCCTGCAGCGTGCCGGAATGTTCGTTGCGGTGGATCTTGCCGATGTCGTCCCAGGTGATCAGAGGATAGAGATCGTATTTCTGGGCCTGCTGCTCGAACAGGGCCTTGAGTTCTGCCAGCTTCTCCGGGTTCTTCTGGGCAAGGTTGATCCGTTCGTTGAAATCCTCGTTGAGGTTGTAAAGCTCCCAGGCATTTTCATCGAAGGGCTTGTTGCCGCCGGGGCTGCCGGTCACGAAGCGGTTGGGATAGGCGAGTCCCGCCTTCCAGCCATCGTGATAGATCCCCCGCGATCCGAAGATGTAATAATGCTGGGTGGTCCGCCGGGATTGGGCGGCGGAATCCTTGATGGAATAGGCCAGCGATATGCCTTCGATGGGCTGCTGGTCGATGCCGCGGATTTTCTTCGGCGCTTCCAGCTTCGCCAGTTCCAGCGTGGTCGGCAGGATGTCGATCACATGGCCATATTGCCGGCGGAAAGTGCCGCCATCCTTGATCTGCTTCGGCCATGAAACAATCAGGGGATTGCGGGTGCCGCCTTCGCTGTTGGCATCCGATTTCCAGCGCCGGAAGGGGGTGTTCGCCGCTTGTGCCCAGCCGATCGGATAATTGCCCTCGATCGCGCTCGGCGTGCCGAGCTGGTCGATCCGGGCAAGGTTGTAGGCGATGTTTTCCTGCTCGCTGAGCGGCTTGGCGACAAGGCTGCGATCGATGTCGCCATAGGCGGTGCCTTCCTTGCTGGCTCCATTATCGCCCACGATCACCACGAACAGCGTGTTGTCGTACTGGCCGGTCTGCTTGAGGTGATCCACCAGTCGGCCGATTTCGTGATCGGTATAGGTGAGGAAGCCGGCATAGACCTCCATGAAGCGGGCATAGAGCTTCTTCTGTTCGGCAGGCAGGGAGTTCCATGCCTTCACGTCAGGATCGCGATCCGGAAGGACTGCATCGGCCGGGATGATGCCCAGCTTCTTCTGCTGCGCGAACACCTTCTGGCGATAGACGTCCCAGCCTTCGTCGAACTGGCCCTTGTATTTGTCGCTCCATTCCGCAGCGACCTGATGCGGTGCGTGGGTGGCGCCGGGCGAATAATAGAGGAAGAAGGGCTTATCGGGCGCGGCCTTCTGCTGGCGGTCGATATAGCCGATGGCCTTGTCGGTGATCTGTTCGTTCAGATGGCGGCCGTCGGGCTGCACATGCACCTGATCGTCCACCAGATCGGGTTTATACTGGTCCGTCTGGGAACCGAGGAAGCCGAAGAAATGATCGAAGCCCTTGCCGGTGGGCCAGCGGTCGAACGGGCCGGCGTCAGTGGAATCCTCGTCGGGCGTCACGCCATATTTGCCCACCCCGAAGGTGTTGTAGCCCTGATGGCGCAGGATTTCTGCGATAGTGCCGTCTTCCGCCGGAATGCGGCCATCCCATCCGGGAAAGCCCGCCGACAGGATTGTGTGCGAAAAGCCCGCCACATGGACGGAGGAGCTGTTCTTGCCGGTGAGCAACGAAGCCCGCGTCGGGGCGCAGACGGCGGTTGTGTGGAAGTTGGTGTAGCGCAGGCCCTGCTGGGCAAGCTGGTCCAGCGTGGGGGTGGCAATGCCGCCGCCAAAGGTGCTGGCCGCGCCGAAGCCGACATCGTCCAGCAAGATCCAGACGATATTGGGCGCGCCCTGCGGCGCATTGGCCGGTTCGGGCCACCATTCGGTGGACTCGGCCAGTGTGCGGCCGACCTTGCCCTGATAGGGCTGCTGTTCCTGTGCGTGGGCTTGCCCCACCAGCGACACCACGGAAACCAGCGCGGTGACGGACTGAAGAATTCTCTTATGCATGATTGAACCCCTGCAGGGCTGCGGCCCATGCCGCGCCCTTTCCATGAAAAGGCCGGCCGGGCGCGGTGTCCGGCCGGCTGGATGCATCAGGCCGCTTCGTATTCGCGGGCCTTTTCCTTGCGGACGGTGCGGCTGGTGCGGCCGTCGATCGCCACGGGCACTTCGCCCTGAATGGTGGCGCGGCGCAGGGTACGGCGCTGGAGGGCGAAATCCGCCACGGCGCGGTGCTGGGTGGAACGGTTGTCCCAGAAGGCAACGTCGCCAGCCTGCCAGCGCCAGCGCACCACATTTTCAGGCTTGGTGATGTGATCCTGCAGCAGATTGAACAGGCGCTGCGAATCCGCCTGATTGAGCCCCACGAAACGCTTCACGAAATGGCCCAGAAGCAGGCTGCGCTGGCCGGACACCGGGTGGACCCGGACGACCGGATGCTCGGTTTCATAGACAGTCGAGGCGAAGACGTTCTTGTGCTGCTTCACGACTTCCTGCTGGGCGTCGCTGGCGCGATTGGCGCCCAGCACGGCTGCGTAATCGTAATCGTTGCTGTGGACCGCCCAGAGGTTGTTCACCAGCTGGCGCAGGGCCTCGGGCAGTTCGTCATAGGCGGTCTCGCCATTGGCCCACACCGTATCGCCGCCCGCTTCGGGGATGGTGATCCCGCGCAGGATCGAACCCTTGGGATAGGCGTCCACGAAGGTCACATCGGTGTGCCAGCTCGAAGCGGCGTAGCCTTCCTGGCTGTCGAGCTCGAGCAGATATTTGGAGCCTTCCGCCACCGGTACGGTCGGATGGGCCACCGGATCGCCGAACAGCGAAGTGAAGGCCTCGTGCTCGGCATTGTCGAGATGTTCCTGGCCACGGAAGAAAATGACCTTGTGGCGCACCAGGGCGGCCTCGATGGCCTGCACGGTGGCGGCATCGAGATCGCCGGAGAGGACGACACCGCGGATTTCCGCGCCGATGCGGCCGGTCAGCGGCACGATGTCCAGCGGGGAGGAAGGGTCTTTGGCATTGGGATAGGAAGGAACGATACTAGCCATGGGGGAATACTCCGATTGAGGGTTGAGGGATCGTTCGGGGGCTATTCGGCGGGCACGAGCGCCGCGGGTCCGGCATCGAGCTGGCGACGAATTTCGGAATGCGCGGCTTCATCCAGCGGGAAGCGGGAAAGCAGCGCGGCGGAGATCGCGTGGGCGAGGGCCGGGCCCAGCGCGAAGACGTAGAGCAGGCCGTTCAAAGCCTCGGGCGAATTGGCGCCCTTAGGGTCGAAGCCGAGCCAGCCGATCAGCGGCAGGGCGATCCCGATGGCGGCGGCGCTGGCCGATTTGCCAGCAAGGCTGAACACCGAGAAATAGAGGCCCGTGCGCTCCTCGCCGGTTTCAAGCCGGTGCTTGTCGGCAATGTCCGCCACGCTGGCCCGCAGCATCAGATTGCCGGAGCCCTGAGCCAGACCCTGCCCGAGAGTGAGCGCCAGCAGCAGGCCGAAACGGTCGGGAGTGACCAGCAGCAGGCCCAGATTGACCGCCACCTGCACGGCCTCGCCCAGAATGGCGGTGCGGTGCTTGCCCAGCTTCAACCCGATGCGCAGCCAGATCGGGCCGGCCAGGATGCCGAACACGAACTGGAACAGGAACAGCCCTGCGGCCCAGTCCGGCCGGCCCATGTAGAAGGTGACGAAGAACACGATCAGCGAGGAGCGGATCGACTGGGCCAGCGTCACCGCGAAGTCCGACGCCAGCACGCGCAGCAGCAGCGGATTGGCGAAGACGGCTTGCAGGGATTGGAGCAGCGAGAAGCGTTCGGGTTCTGCCTCCGGCTCGGTCTCGGGAAAGGCGGTGAGGGTCAGGAACAGGGCGGGCAGGGTGGTGACCAGTACCAGCGCGCCCATCAGCGTCAATTGCAGGCGCCCGTCGCCGGGCCGGAGCTGATCGCCCACGGTCGGCAGGACGAGCGTGATGAACAGCGCGGCCGATCCGACTACGGTCTGATATGTCGCGATCCGGGTGCGTTGGTGATATTGCCCGGAAATCTCGCCCGACCAGGCCAGGAACGGGATCTGCATCGCCGTCCAGCCCAGGTAGAAGAAGAACAGCACTGCCGCGAGATAGGCAGGCGTAACGTCCAGCACCGGGAAGAACAGGAACAGCGAGGCAAGCAGGAACAGCACGCCGCCTGCCGTGATCCATGGCTTGCGCCGTCCGAACCGGCTGCGGGTCCGGTCGCTGAGCGCGCCGACAAGCGGATCCGTGACTGCATCCCACAGCCGGCCGAACAGAAAGATCAGCCCGATCGTGCCCAGCGAGATCCCGAAATCGCGCGCGAAGATCGCGGGCAGATAGACACCGATCGGAAGCGCTGCGGCGGAAACGGGGATAGCGATGGCCGAAAAGCGGACCAGCCGCCATCCCGAAGGTGCCCCGGCGGGATGTGAAGCGGCATGGCGGTGGAGATCGGCTAGGCGGTGGAGATCGATGGTCATCGCGCCCTCACAGCTTGGTGCGCAGCGTCACGCCGTAGGTGCGTGGTTCGCCGAGCTGCCCGGTGATGGCGCCGGTATTGGCGGCGGAAAGGGTGCTGAAATAGTCCTTGTCGAACAGGTTCTTGGCCCAGATCGACACATCGAACAGCCCATCGTCGCTGCGCAGGCCGATGCGGGCATTGGCCAGACCATAGCCGGGCACCTGTGCCCAGGCCGAGTTGGACGAGGATGTGTTGAAGGATGACCGGTGCGACCAGTCGGCATGGGCATAAAGCTCCAGCCCGCGCCCGTCCCAGTCCCCCAGCGGTGTATTGGCGTCTGCACCCAGAGTGTAAGTGAACTTCGGCACGCCCGGCAGCGTCTCTCCGGAGAGATCCTGTATGCCGGAGATGTTCAGCCGTTCCACCGTCTGCGGGGCGTTGGTATATTCGATATAGGTCGCGTCAGCGTAGGCGATGGAGCCGTAGACGCTGAAGCGGTCGCTCGCGGCGAAGCTGGCATCTGCCTCGAACCCGCGCGAGCGGACCTTGGGGATGTTCGCGATATATTGGCGGAAGGTCACCGTATTGGCGACCTGCTCGGTAATCGCGGTCTGGTAGTCCGAGATTTCGGTCCAGTAGAACGCGCCGTTGAGCGTCAGGCGACGGTCGAAGGCCTGGGATTTGAAGCCCAGTTCATAGGCATCGACCTTTTCCGGTGCGACATCGGGTGAAACGCCTGCGGGCAGAGTGGTGAGGTTGAGGCCGCCCGACTTGTTGCCGCGCGAATAGCTGGCATAGAGCAGCGCATCGTCCGCCACCTTCCAGCTCAGCGAGGCAAGGCCCGAAAGGCTGTTGTCGGTGAAGCTGGTTTCGTAGCTGGTGACCGGGTTGAACTGGCTGCGGATCAGCGCAAGCGTCGGGTCGGCCAGATTGGTGCCGCCGGTCCACCATTGTTCGAAAGTGCCGGACTTCTTCTCATGCGTGTAGCGCAGGCCGCCGGTCAGCTTGAGACTGTCGGTGATCGCCCAGTCGAGCTGGCCGAAACCGGCGAGGCTCTTCGTGACAGGTTCGGAATAGGATGCGGCAGCGAACCCGTCGAGCGCGCTGTTCCAGACGCTGAGCGAGAGGGCGGATGAAGGCGGGCGGTTCCACAATCCGGCGGCGGAACCATAGCCGAAGGAGCCGTAGCCACGCACGGTCTGCCAGAAATAATAGGCGCCCACTACATAGCTCACCGGGCCGTCATTGTCGGAGGAGACGCGCAATTCCTGCGAGAATTGACGCTGGAGATTCTCCTGCTGGGCGGCCGTGGTGATGGGCAGGGAAGTGCCGTCGCCATCATTGGCGGGATACCAGTCCCACCAGCGATAGGCGGTGATGGAAGTCAGCTTGGCGCCGCCCAGATTCCAATCGACCTGGCCGGATACGCCATAGCCTTCCATGTTTGCCTGGTAATGCCCGTCGGCCTCGCCCGTGCGGCTGAAGGGCTGGAAGCTGGGCAGGGTATATCCGGGGAAGCGCGCGGCGCGGACGAGGAAATTGTTCGGGATCGTCGCGCCGTTCTCATAGGTTTCGTGGTGATCCACGAAGACGCTGAGGGCGAATTTCTGCTTCTGGCGCGAATAATCGCCGATCAGCTTGACCTCGAGATTATCGCTCGGCGTGATGAGCACCTGACCGCGTACCGAGGCGTTGTAATAATCCTGCGCATCGGTGTGAGTGGTGGTGTTGAACAGGAAGCCGTCGCGATTGGTCAGCGCGCCGCTGACGCGGACCGCTACCAGATCCGGGATCACCCCGGCGGAGGCCGAAGCCCTGAACTGGGTGTAGCCGTAATTGCCGTAGGAGACTTCGCCCGAAAATTCCGGCGAGAAGCTGGGCGCGCGGCTGGTGATGTTGATGACGCCGGAAGTGGTGTTCTTGCCGAACAGCGTGCCTTGCGGGCCGCGCAGAACCTCGATCCGGTCAAGGTCGACCAGGTCGAACTGGGAAAGGCCGACGCGGCCGTAATAGACATTGTCGATATAGAAACCGACGCCATTCTCCAGCCCGTCATTGGTCAAGGCGACATTGCTGCCCAGGCCGCGAATATTCACATTGGTGTTGCGCGGGTTGAAGCTGAATACCTGCAGGCTGGGCACCTGCTGCTGGATCTGGCCGAGCGTGTAATCTCCGCGCTTTTCCAGTGCTTCGGCGCTTACCACGCTGAGCGCGATCGGCACTTCCTGCGCATTCTCGTCGCGGCGGCGAGAGGAGGTAACGATGATGGCCGGACCTTCGGCGGCGCTGGTATCCGCTACGGAGGAGACGTCAGAGGAAACCTCGCCCGCCTCCACTTCCTCCGCATGGGCGGGAAGGGCGGCGATCAGGCCCACAAGAGCAGTGGTGCCAAGTGCGGCACGGCGGAAGGCAAGCGAAGAAAGAAACTGCGACATGGAATTTCCCTGAACCTTGAAGATTTGCAGTGTTCCGGTGCCGCCCGACGGGCGCAGAGAGCCGTTCCCGTTCCCGCATTCAGGAACAGGTGCGCCTTTCGGGCGCGCGGCCTCGGCCTGCGCAGCGCGCAAGCGACCGGAAGGATGGTGCGGCCGGCCACGCACATGTGGAGCGCGGCCGGCCTTGAGCAGGCGTCATGGAAGGCTGGAGCCGGGAGAACGCATCGGCAGGAGGGAGAAGAAATCCCGCCGGTACGACAGCAGGCCCGGGCTCAGCGCCCCGATGCCCGGACTGCTCTAGAACTTGTCAGTGTGCATACGCATCGCTTCACCTCATCATCACGAGAGGGGAACACGATGCCTGGCGCTGTCGCCCCAGCATCGCGCGCTTTAGCCGTTGGTAACGCGGAGCAAGCTGCTTCCCGATCAAAAGCCGCGGATCCCTGAAACTGTTGCGAAGGCCGGAATCACATCCTTCGCTTAATCCCTATCTAACTAGTATAGATTAGACCGTCAAGGATAGGTTTGGTTTGCCTGGCAAAAGGATGGATAGGGCGTTGAAATCGCAAGCCCGGCGGTGGGGAAATGGTAAACTCAATCGTTTCACTTGAAAATATGGGGCCGGCCGATAGGCTCCTGCCATGCTCTCTCAGAAAAGCCGCTACACGATCCGCGCTCTCCAGCATTTGGCTGACCTCTACCCCGATGGTCGCGCGCAGATGGGGGAGATCGCCAAGGGACAGAACATCCCGCCGAAATTCCTGACGGTAATCCTCTCCGAAATGGTGCGGGCGGGTATCGTGATATCCCAGCGCGGCCGCGAGGGCGGCTATCAGCTTGCCCTAGCCCCGGTGGACATCCGCTATGGCGACATTATCCGCATCACGCGCGGATCGCTGGCATTGGTGCCCTGTGCCAGCCGCTATGCGCATGAACATTGCGATCATTGCCTGCCGGAAAGCGAATGCCGCCTGCGCGCCCTGATGCTGAAAGTGCGGGACGAGACTGCCGCGATCCTCGATTCGATCACTCTGGCCGATCCTGTCGCGGCCGTTCCGGAATTCGTGGTGGAGGATTGAGGCGGGTCTAGCCCAGCCTTTTCAGCCAGTTTGCGATCACAGCCTGCCCGGCAGCGACGGCCGCCGGGCCATTCGTGTCATGTGCAGCGCGGCTTCACGTTGCGGATGGCGTATCGGTAAGTGCCATCGGTTGTGTGGCCCCCTGCGTTCCTTTTCATGGCCCCCAATGGGGGCCACAAATGCAAAGGGGACAGGCGATATGTGCCGACGCAAAGCGACGCTATACGTGGATAAATGTCGCAGAAATGCCGGTGTTGTAATGGGTGATGCGATGCGACGCGATGGAGGAAATGGTGCCGGCTAGAGGATTCGAACCCCTGGCCCCCTGATTACAAATCAGGTGCTCTACCAACTGAGCTAAGCCGGCTCATGCGCTGCTGGAGGCGCTGTGTGCGTCGCTCCTCTGCTCTAAAGTGCGCCGAAGGTCCAGCCTTCGGTTTGGGCGATTTGTTCCGACATGGCGGCGGGGTGCCAATATTCGGGCAGATGGGCCACTTCGCGCAGCCATGCGGCGGTGATCAGGGCATCGCTGATGTGATCGTCCACCGGGCCATGGCCGGGCACCGGGGCACTGGCGAGGGCGGCGAGGGCGTGATTCAGTTCCTCGAATGTGCGCAGCTTGGTCTGCCCGGCGCGGCGCCCGGCGTGGATCGCGGCGAGCGAGGTGTAGATTTCCACTACCGCCGATCCGCCGCGCCCCGGTAGCGAATCGACTGGCCAGATGGCTACGCGGCCCGCAAGGCGGTGGAGCACGCGCATTCCGGTGAGGCTCGATTTGCCGACCTGCGCCGCGCCGACGAGATTGAAGTTGGAATAGGGATTGCAGCCCGCCAGCCGCTGGGCATGCTCGGTCACGCGAAAGCGGCCCCTGCCTCCGCCGAACAGATCGCCTTCCTCGCCCCGGTGGCGGAAATGGCGGCGGGCCTCGCCATGGGTGACGAGGCTGGCGGCGGAGAGGTGAGGGTCTGCCGCGCAGATGCGGTCCACCAGCGCCCATAATTGGCGGGCGTCGGCGGGGCTCTCACTCCAGCCCGGGAAGAAGGCGCCGCGATCCGCAAAGGGCAGGGACATGCCCAGATCGAGACCTGCCAGCGTGCCCTCCGGCATTCCGGTGGTGAGCCAGTCCAGCACTTCGGCGCGCGACCAGCGGTGGCCGGGGCGCACCAATTGCGGCGCGCTGCTTCCCTTTGCGCAGAGCGCCACGGCGATGCCCCGATGCCGTTCGCCCAGCGCGCCCGACCAGTCGATGGCGGCGAAATGGGAGAAACGGTTCACTTGGCGGGACAGGTGCCCGGCTTCAGCTTCCAACTGGCGGATTCAGCGGCAAACCAGGGATCGCGCGGGGCTGTCTCGAAATCGGCGACATCTGCGGGATAGTCCTGGCTCAGCAGGACGGACAGGTTCACGCAATGGTCGCCGGCCCAGCCTTCCAGCCGCCAGTCGCCCGAAGGCACGCCGTCTTCCACCTCGGCCAGCAGGCGCAGGCCCACAGGCTCGATCTGCCACACGCCGAATGCGTTGAAGCCTCCGAAAGCGGATTCGCTGAAATCGACCGAGGCAAAACGCATTCCGCCGGGTGGGGATAGCGGGGCGGTGCCGGTCTCGATTACCTGACCCGATCCGCTGCGGTCCACCACCACATAGCCGAACGCCTCGTACCCGCCCCATGCGAAGGCGAGAAAGCGCTGGTCGTGCGAGATTTTGGCGCCTTCGATCCCTTCCATCCAGCCGGTGTCCACGCAGACCGTGCCGCCATTGCTGGTGGAAACGGCGAAATGGTCGATGTCCGATAGCGCCAGCCCTTCGAAGGCGGGGGGCAGGGGGATAGGGGCCTTGCGTTCGCGATACTCCTCATCGGCGAGCTCGGAGGGAGGGCAAGCGGCAAGGTCGGGCGGGGAGGTGGCGGGCTCCGTGGCCGGGGCAGCCTCTCCCGCTTCGCCGCACCCGGCGAGCAGGGCGATGGCCGCAAGGGATGCCGGATAGACGCGCATGGCCTGCCTCCTCATTTCCCACGCTGGGCGCGCAGCTTGTTCCAATAGGCGATTCGTTCGATCACCTGCCGTTCGAACCCGCGCTCCACCGGCTCGTAATAGGTCTGGGGCGCCATCCCCTCAGGCCAGTAATCATCGCCTGAAAAGCCTTCCGCCGTGTCGTGATCGTAAGTGTAGCCGGTGCCATAGCCGATATCCTTCATCAGCTTGGTCGGCGCGTTGAGGATATTGGCGGGCGGGGCGAGCGATCCGGTTTCCTTCGCGCTTTTCCACGCAGCCTTTTGCGCTTTGTAGGCGGCGTTCGATTTGGGCGCGGTGGCGAGATAGAGGCAGGCCTGCACGATCGCCACTTCGCCTTCCGGGCTGCCGAGGAACTCATAGGCCTGCTTGGCCGCGAGGCACTGGGCGAGGGCCTGAGGATCGGCGAGGCCAATATCCTCGCTGGCAAAGCGCACCAGCCGGCGCAGCACGTAAAGCGGCTCTTCCCCCGCAGTGAGCATCCGCGCCATGTAATAGAGCGCGGCCTGCGGGTCCGACCCGCGCAGGGATTTGTGGAGTGCGGAGATCAGATTGTAATGACCGTCGCGATCCTTGTCATACACCGCCACGCGGCGCTGGAGGAATTTGCCGAGCGCGGCGGGATCGAGCGGCTCGGGAATCTTCGCGGCATAAAGCGTTTCGGCCTGATTGAGCAGGAAGCGCCCGTCGCCATCGGCGCTGGCGACCAGCGCCTCGCGTGCCTCGGGCGTGAGGGGCAGGGGGCCTTCCAGTTCCTCCGCCCGGCCGAGCAGCATCGATAGCGCCGCCGCATCCAGCCGGTGGAGGATCAGCACCTGCGCCCGGCTGAGCAGGGCGGCGTTGAGGGCGAAGCTGGGGTTCTCGGTAGTCGCGCCCACCAGCGTCACCGTGCCGCGCTCCACAAAGGGCAGGAAGCCATCCTGCTGGGCGCGGTTGAAGCGGTGGATCTCGTCCACGAACAGCAAGGTGCGCTGCCCCGCCTTGGCCGCCACCTCTGCTTCGGCAAAGGCCTTCTTGAGATCCGCCACGCCGGAGAACACTGCGCTAACCGCGGCAAAGCGCATGCCCACCGCATCGGCCAGCAGGCGGGCGATGCTGGTCTTGCCGGTGCCGGGCGGGCCCCACAGGATCATGCTGGAAAGCCGCCCGGCGGCCACCATCCGCCCGATCGCGCCCTCCGGCCCGGTGAGATGTTCCTGCCCGATCACTTCGGCAAGGCTGGCGGGGCGCAGCCGGTCGGCCAGGGGCGCGTCCTCGCGCGGCGCGTCGGGCGCGCTGGCGGGCGGCAGATCTTCTGCAAACAGGTCGGACATTTCGCTCACCATAGGACGGGCTGAGAGATTTTGCATCGGCTCTTGCAAAGCTCTATCTAAGATATATCTTAGAGCCATCGAGATATGCGAATCAAGGAAACACACATGCATAATCACACTGATCGCTTCGGCGATTGTTCCGGCCGCCATGAAGGCCGCGGACGCCATCGCGGGATGCGTGGCGGGCCGGGCGGGCCTCTGTGGGGCAAGATGGAAAAGCTTGCGGCCATTGGGCGCGGCGGATTTGGCGGCGGCTGGGGCAGTGCCTTCGGCTGGGACGAGAGCGGCGGCTTTGGCGGTGGCGGATTCGGTGGCGGTGGCCGACGGGGGCGGCGCGGGCGCTTCTTCGCCGGTGGCGAGCTGCGGCTTGTGCTCCTCAGCCTGATTGCCGACGAACCACGCCATGGCTATGAACTGATGAAGGCGCTGGAGGAACTGACCGGCGGCACTTACTCGCCCAGCCCGGGTACGCTCTATCCCACATTGTCGCTGCTTTCGGACGAGGGCATGATCGCGGAAAGCGCAGATGGCGACGGTACACGCAAAGCCTTTGCAGCCACAGATGCGGGTCGGGCCGAACTGGCCGAACGCGCAGAGGAAGTGGAGGCGCTGATGCGCCGCCTCGCCGAATTGGGCGAGAAGGACGAGCGCCAGCATTCGCCCGAATTGATTCGCGCCCTGATGAATCTGGGCGGCGTGCTCAAGCACCGGGTCTTTGCCGGCAAGCCCGACAAGGAGACCATGCAGAAGATCGTCGATATTATCGACGAGGCTGCCAAGCGGATCGAGCGCGCTTGACCCGATTGGAAATGCTGCGCCGGCGCCATATTCCGGCGCCGGCGCAAACCCTGGAGAGACAGATGAGTTCCACCGCCATTGCCCTCGTGCCGACTGACAGCGGCAGCCGATATCTGCAGCAATTGTGCAAGCACTGGTCCCACAGCCTGGAGGTGGAGTTCACCCCCGAACATGGCACCATCCGCTTCCCCGCCGAAGGCCGCGCCGGGACGTTCCCCGGCGATGCGCTGGTGACGATGGGCGCGCGGGCCGATGCGCTGGAAGTGCGGATCGATGCCAGCGTTGCCGAACAGCGTGATGTGATGAAGGGCGTGGTTGCCCGCCATCTCGATCGCTTCGCCCATCGCGAGGCACCCTTGCCGTTCGACTGGCGGGATGGGTGAGGGGCGCTACTTCCCCGGCGCGCGCTGCCCGATCAGCCGGATATAGGTATCGGCCACGGCCTGATTGATCCGGTCCCAGTCGAACTGGAGGCTGCGCTGCTCGCCGGCCGCGCCGTGCTGGGCGCGCAGATCGGCACTTTGTGCATAGGCCTGCACCGCATCGCTGAAGCAGGCGATATTGCCCGGCTCGATCAGCCTGCCTGATGTGCCGTCGATCACCAGCACGTCGCTGCCCGTGGCGCGGGCTGCCACTACCGGCAGGCCGCAGGCCATCGCCTCCAGCGTGACATTGCCGAAGGTCTCGGTAATCGAAGGGTTGAACAGCATATCCATGCTGGCAACTGCCCGGCCAAGATCCGCGCCGGCCTGAAAGCCCGCGAAACAGGCATCGGGCACGCGGTCGGCAAACCAGGCGCGGGCCGGACCTTCGCCCACCACCAGCACCTTGTGCGCCACGCCGCGTTGCTTCAGCTCGTCAATCGTGTCGGCGAAGACATCCAGCCCCTTTTCCATCACCAGACGGCCGAGGAAGCCCACGGCCACCTCGTCATCGGCAATGCCCAGAGAGCGGCGCCATTCGAGGCTGCGCGCGCCGGGATTGAAGATGCCGCGGTCCACCCCGCGTGACCAGATGCCGATATCGCTATTCATGCCCTGCTGGTGCAGCACGTCCACCATGCTCTGCGAAGGCGCGACCAGCGCATCGCAGCGGCGGTAGAGCTTGCGCAGCCAGTTCTCCACGGTGGGCTCCATGAAGCGCAGCCCGTAATAGCGGGGATAGGTCTCGAACCTTGTGTGGACCGAGGCGAGCACGGGAATGTTCCGGTCCCGCGCCCATTTCGCGGCCTGGCGGCAGGCGAAATCCGGGGCGGAAATCTGCATCACATTGGGTGCAAAACGGGCCAGATCCTCGCGGTTCTCGCGCGAGAGGCCGATGGCCACGCGATATTCGCTGCGGCCGGGAATGGCGAAGGAATTGACGCCCACCAGATCGCCCGTGGGTGGGAAATCGGGCTTGTCGACCACTGGCGAATAGACCCGCACCGCCGCGCCCTGGCGCAGCAGATAGCCGACAAGCCGGTTCAGCGCCTGGTTCGCACCATCGCGCACCATGTTATAATTGCCGCTGAACAGGGCGATACGAAGCTGGGAGATTTCCATGCCGTGTCGCGCTTTAAGGTTAGCGCGCCTGCGCTGCAATGAACAACGGCCGCCTGTGCCCCGTTGCGTGGGGCAGGCAGGCGGCCATGTTTCAAAGGGTCAGATAAAGAAGATCAGGCGGCTTCTTTGCGCTTGGCCTTCTTGCGCTCGTTCGGGTCGAGAATGGCCTTGCGCAGGCGGATGGACTTCGGGGTCACCTCCACCATCTCGTCATCGTCGATATAGGCGATGGCCTGTTCCAGCGTCATCACCCGCGGCGGGGTGAGACGGATGGCGTCGTCCTTGCCGGTCGAACGGAAGTTCGTCAGCTGCTTGGACTTCATCGGATTGACTTCGAGATCGTCCGGCTTGGCGTTCTCGCCGATCAGCATGCCTTCGTAGATCTTTTCCTGCGGGCTCACGAACAGGATGCCGCGTTCTTCAAGGCTGTTGAGGGCATAGCCCACGGCCTCGCCGGTGCAGTTGGAGATCAGCACGCCGTTCTGGCGACCTTCGATCTTGCCCTTGTAGGGGCCATACTTCTCGAACAGGCGGTTCATGATGCCGGTGCCACGCGTGTCCGAAAGGAACTCGCCGTGATAGCCGATCAGCCCGCGGCTGGGAGCCGAGAAGGTGATGCGGGTCTTGCCGCCGCCGGACTGGCGCATGTCGGTCATCTCCGCCTTGCGGAGCGCCATCTTGTCGATCACCGTGCCCGAATATTCATCGTCCACGTCGATCACGACGGTTTCATAGGGTTCGAGCCGCTGGCCGTCTTCCTCGCGGAAGATCACGCGCGGGCGGCTGATGCCCAGTTCGAAACCTTCGCGGCGCATGGTTTCGATCACCACGCCCAGCTGAAGCTCGCCGCGGCCGGCCACTTCGAAGCTGTCCTTGTCGGCGCTCTCGGTGACGCGGATCGCGACGTTGGTTTCCGCTTCGCGGGCCAGACGGTCGCGAATCATGCGGCTGGTGACCTTGGTGCCTTCACGGCCGGCCATCGGCGAATCGTTCACCGCGAAACGCATCGACAGGGTCGGCGGATCGATCGGCTGCGCGTGAAGCGGCTCCGTCACCGTGGGATCGGCGATGGTGTTCGCCACGGTGGCCGTGGTCAGACCGGCGATCGAGATGATGTCGCCCGCCTGGGCTTCTTCGACCGGAATACGGTCAAGCCCGTGGAAGGCCAGCAGCTTGGAGGCGCGGCCGGTTTCCACGACATTGCCGTCATTGTCGAGCGCACGGATCGGATCGTTGAGCTTCACGGTGCCCGACTGGACCTTGCCGGTCAGGATGCGGCCGAGGAAATTGTCGCGGTCCAGCAGGGTGACGAGGAACTTGAACGGTCCATCGACATCGGCTTCTGGCGGGGGAACGTGTTCGACGATCTTTTCGAACAGCGGGGTGAGCGTGCCTTCGCGCGCATCGGGATCTTCGCTGGCATAGCCATTGCGGCCCGAGGCGTAGAGCACGGGGAAATCGAGCTGTTCATCGTCGGCTTCGAGGCTGACGAACAGGTCGAACACTTCGTCCAGCACTTCGGAGTGGCGGCCATCGGCGCGGTCGATCTTGTTCACGACCACGATCGGGCGCAGGCCCAGGCCGAGCGCCTTTCCGGTGACGAACTTGGTCTGCGGCATCGCGCCTTCCGAGCTGTCCACCAGCAGGATCACGCCGTCCACCATCGAGAGGATGCGTTCCACCTCTGCGCCGAAGTCGGCGTGTCCGGGCGTATCGACGATGTTGATGCGGTAGCCGTTCCACTCGATCGAGGTGGGCTTGGCCAGAATGGTGATCCCGCGTTCCTTTTCCAGGTCGTTGGAATCCATGGCGCGTTCTTCCACGCGCTGATTGTCGCGGAAAGTGCCGGATTGGCGGAACATCTGGTCCACCAGCGTGGTCTTGCCGTGGTCAACGTGGGCGATAATTGCGATATTACGCAGGGCTTCTCTGCCGGGCATCGGTCAGGCTCTTCTAGATAGCGGTTTGTCTGAAAGCTTCGGACACGTGTAGCCCGGGCGTCGCGCCCCTATACGGAATGCTGCAATGCGGCAAGCATAAACGGTGGAAAAGCGCGATGCTGTCACATCTGCGGGCAGTTACGGCAGCCCCGACGGCCCCCGCGCCAGACATCGGGATTTGCTTGGTAAGTCCTCCGTTCCGTAACGGCAGCCTGTTTTGGTGTTACCGCCGGGCAACGGATGGTTGCAGGTGAAACCCGCTAACTTATTGGAGATTGTATGAACCTCGCAGTAACCTTATGATCGTTAAAGGAGTCCGGGCTTTGTCGGCAATCCTCGAAAAGAAGGCGCTGAGGCAGGGTCTGGGGATGGAGAGATGGAGCCTCACATGAAAATCACTGTTTTCGGTCGTGCCTCTGCACTTCGCGCGACCTTTCTGATCGGTACCGCAGGCCTTGCCCTCGCGGTTCCTTCCGCAGCTTTCGCGCAGGAAGAGGAAGAGCTGGCGCAGCCCGCAGCCGAAGAGGCTGGCACGGGCAACGAGATTCTCGTTACCGCCACCAAACGCGAACAGACGCTGCAGGATGTGCCCGTCGCCGTTTCCGTGACCACCGGTGAAGCGATCCAGCGCGCGGAAATCCGCGATCTGAAGGATCTGCAGACGATCGTTCCTTCGCTGCGTGTGACCCAGCTCCAAAGCTCGGCCAATACCAATTTCATCATCCGCGGTTTCGGCAATGGCGCGAACAATGCCGGCATCGAACCTTCGGTGGGCGTGTTCATCGACGGCGTCTATCGCAGCCGCACCGCTTCGCAGGTGAACGATCTGCCGAACGTCTCGCGCATCGAAGTGCTGCGTGGCCCGCAATCGACCCTGTTCGGCAAGAACGCGTCGGCAGGCGTGATCTCCATCGTCACTGAAGAACCGCAGTTCGACCTCGGCGGTTCGGTGGAAGCCAGTTACGGCAATTACAACGCCGTGGTGCTGAAGGGCTATGTTACCGGCCCGCTTTCGGACAATGTGGCCGCCAGCATCGCGGGTGGCTGGTCCGGGCGCGATGGCTACAACAAGGATCTGGGCACCGGCAATCGCACTAACGAGCGCAATCGCTGGTTCGTGCGCGGCCAGTTGCTGGTAGAGCCTTCGACCGACTTCAAGGCCCGCTTCATCGCCGATTACGACAGCATCGACGAAATCTGCTGCGGTGTGGTCAACCTCAAGCGGTCGGACGCCACTTCGGTGATCGAATTGCTGGGCGGCCATGTGACCGACCCGAACGACCCCTTTGCGGACGTGGTCTACAGCAATTTCGATTCCACCAACGACATCAAGAACTGGGGCGTTTCGGGCCAGCTCGATTACAATATCGGGCCGATGACGCTGACCTCCATCACCGCCTATCGCAACAGCAAGGCCGTGACGGCGCAGGACCCGGACTTCTCCAGCGCCGATCTGATCTATCCGATTGCGGCCGACATCAATCTCGACACTTTCACCCAGGAACTGCGCCTGACCGCCGAGATCGCGGACAAGGTCAATATCCTGCTGGGCGCCTTCTACATCAACGAGAAGGTCAACCAGACCGGCGCGCTCAAATGGGGCACCCAGGCGCGCACCTATGCCGATACGCTGGTGAAGAGCCTTTCGGGCGGTGCGCTGAGCATTCCCACGCTGGAAGGCGCGTTCGGCACCTATGAAGGCAATCCGACGAAATATGCCGGACAGTTCTTCAAGGCCGGTACCGGCAATGACGAAACCTTCGGCCTCGACAGCGAAGCGCTCTCCATCTTCGGCCAGGTCGATTTCGAAGTCACCGACGGGCTGACCCTGACGCTGGGCGGTAATTACACGAAGGATGTGAAGGACTATTCCGCCTCGATCGTGGGCAGCGACGTGTTCTCGCAGATCAATTTCGATGCGCCTGCCTATGCCGGTTTCCGCCAGACGCTGCTCTATCAGGGTGGTCTGGCCCAGCAGGTCGGCACGGCGCTCAGCCTGGGCCGCAGCGCGACCGCGCAGGAGATCATGAACTTCGCGATCGCGCAGCCCGTGATCTACGGCCAGATCGACACTGCGGTCGGGGCCTATGCCGCGGCCAACGCCAACAATGCCGCCGTCAATCCGCTCAAGCCGCTCAAGGCGCTGCAATATCTGCCGCAATTCCTGGCCGTGCCGAATTCGGTGGAAGACGGCCACGTTTCGGACGACGATTTCACTTACACCATCCGCCTCGCATATGATGTGAGCCCGGACGTGAACATCTATGCAAGCTATGCCACGGGCTTCAAGGCGGCTTCGGTCAACCTCTCGCGCGACAGCCGCCCCTTCGCCTCGGATGCCGCGGCACTTACGACTGCGGGCCTGACCAAGCCCAACCAGACCTACGGCACACGCTATGCCGATCCCGAAAAGTCGACCGTCTACGAATTCGGCCTGAAGGGGAACTGGGGCGCCGGTTCGGCCAATATCGCTGTGTTCCAGCAGCAGATCGAAGGCTTCCAGTCCAATATCTTCACCGGCACCGGCTTCGCACTGGCCAATGCGGGCAAGCAGTCGACCTTCGGCGTCGAATTCGAAGGCATGGTGGAACCGGTGAACGGGCTGACGTTCAATCTGGGCGTGACCTATCTCGATCCCACCTATGACGATTTCAAATTCTCGGCAGTGGGCGATCTCACCGGGACCCGTCCGGCAGGTATCCCCGAATGGACCGTGGTGCTGGGCGGCCAGTACAAGCACGAAATGGGCAATGGCGATCAGATCATCCTGAACGCTTCCTACCACCACGAATCCGAAGTGCAGATCGTGGAAGGCCTGCCGGGCTATCTCTCGGGCGGACAGGCCGCGGCGATTGCCGCTGCCGCGCCCTATACCCGCACGGTGGACGACCTTTCGGCCGCGGTGACCTATGCGATGGATTCCGGCCTGGAATTCTCGGTCTGGGGCCGCAATCTGCTGAACGACCGCTACATCCTGTCGGTGTTCGATTCGGTGGCCCAGCCGCTCTCGATTTCCGGCTATCCCAATCAGCCGCTCACCTGGGGCGGTACGGTCCGCTTCAAGTGGTAAGCGCCTGAAGGCCAGAACCTGAATGGATCAGGCCGGAATGGATAGGGGGGCTTCGTGCCCCCCCTTTTTCTTGCCCGCCCGCGCCGGGTGTGGTCCGTAGCATCAAGGCGATTCGACAGGGGGCCGATCGTGTATTGGATGTTTCTGCCATTCCGCAGATATTTCGATTTCTCCGGCCGCTCGCGCCGGATGGAATATTGGATGTTTGTCCTGTTCAACCTGTTCGTGTTTGTCGCGATCATGGCGCTGGATTCGGCAATGGGCGGAGATGGCACAGTAGCGGGGGATTCGACCGCTTCTGCCGGTGCGAGCAGCCTTCTGCTCCTCTATCCGCTGGCCATTGCCATTCCAATGCTGGCCGTGCAGGTCCGCCGGCTCCACGATCAGGACAAGTCCGGCTGGCACGTATTGCTCATGCTGCTGCCTTATGTCGGCAGCATGGTGATGGTATATTTCATGGTGCAGAAGGGCACGGAGGGGGATAATTCCTACGGCCCCGATCCGCTGCAACCGGATCTCGATATCTCCGCCTTCATGTGAGGCGGGATCGCTGGCGGAACCAGTCGCTTTCCGCCCTTTTCGCGTCCACGCGCAACAGCCGGGCCGCTTCACTCTGACCCGCCGGACGGGCGGGAAATGGGGGACTGACAATGAACTGGATGCTTTTACCCTTTAAGCGGTATTTCGACTTTTCCGGCCGCTCGCAGCGGATAGAATTCTGGATGTTCGCGCTGCTGAACCTGATCGTCGCCTGCGTGCTGGCGGGCCCGTTCTATGTCCAGATGATCGGCGCAATCCTGACCAGTGCGCAGATGGCAGGCCAGGGTGCGGAATATAACGAGAGCATGATGGCGGCATCGCTGATGTCCAGCCCGGTTTCGCTCGCGATGGTCGGGCTTTACGGCATCTATGCGCTTTTCGCCCTGATCCCGTCGATTGCCGTCACGGTACGCCGCCTGCACGATCGGGACATGTCCGGCTGGTGGTATCTTGGCGCGATCGTGCTGTCGATGATCCCCTTCGTGGGCTTCCTCGTCTCGATCGCCTTCCTGGTGGTCCTGTGCCTTGACGGCACGCCGGGCACCAACCGCTTCGGGCCGGACCCCAAGGGCCGGGCCGGTGTGGAGGTCTTCTCCTAAAGCTCTCTCAGCGCCTGGGCGGGGCGTGCCCGCAGCAGCGGCAGCGACCCGCCCAGCGCGAAGCCCAGTACCAGCGCCAGCCCGGCACCCAGCACCGCAAGGATGCGGGGCCAGTCGGGCAGCCAGTCGAATTCGAACAGCTGGACGATCACCAGCCAGGCCAGCCCGCTGCCCAGCACCAGCGCCACGCCCGCCAGCACCAGCGCCAGCAGGCCATATTCGGCAAGCTGGAGCAGCAGCAACTGGCGGCGGCTGGCGCCCAGCACGCGCAGGATCACATTGTCGTAAAGCCGGCTGGCCCGCGCGGCGGCAATCGCGCCCAGCAGCACGGCCAGCCCGGCCAGCACCGCGACAGAGGCGGCGGCGAGGATCGCCGCGCCGACCTGCCCCAGAATTGCCCGCGCCTCGCCCAGCACCTGCCCCACTTCGATCACCGAGCTTGAGGGGAAGGCGCGCACCATCTGGCGCAGCAGCGGCCCGGTGGGTGCGCCTTCGGGCAGGTCGATGGTGGAGGCAAGGTTGTGCGGCGCATCGGCGATGGAATTGGGGCTGAACACCAGCACATAGTTGAAGCCCATCGTATCCCAGTCGATCTGGCGGAAACTGGCAATGCGGGCGCTGCGCTCCACCCCCAGCAGGCCGACGGTGAGATAGTCCCCGAGCTTGAGGTCCAGCGCATCGGCAAGTTCCTGATCGACCGAGACGAGCGGTTCGCCCGTATAATCCTTCGACCACCATTTGCCGCTGGTGAGTGAATTGCCTTCCGGCACGCTTTCCGAATAGGTCAACCCGCGTTCGCCGCGCAGGGGCCATGCGCCTTCGGGAATCTCCTTGAGATCGGCCACGCGGATCATGCGGCCCTTGGGGCCATAGGCCAGGATCTTGCCGCGCAAGGTGGGGACGGCGCGGATTTCGGCTTTGGGGCTCTCCTTGCGCACCAAGGCTTCGAACTCCCCGATCCGGCCGCGGGGGATATCGAGCACGAAATAATCGGGTGCCATCTGCGGTACGCTGCGCTGGATATTGGCGTCCAGGCTGGTCTGCACGCCCGCCAGCAGCACGAAGGCGGACAGGCCGAAGCCCAGCGCGGTCACCAGCGCGCCGGTCTGCGCGCCGGGCCGGTGGAGATTGGCGAGTGCGTTCCTGAGCAGCGGATTGCGCGGGCGCGGCGCGTTTTCGGCCGCGCGGCGGATTGCCCAGCCCAGCAGGGCGAGGATCGCCAGCAGCGCCGCCGCGCCGCCCATGAACATCGCGCTGAGCGAAGGCTGCGGCGTGCCCACCAGCGCCAGCGCCGCAATCGCGACAAGCCCGCCGCCCACCGGCAGCAGCAATCCGCGCCATTGGCGGGCGAGGGGGGAAACCCGCTCGCGCATCAGGGCCATGGCGGGAAAGCGCCGCGCCTTGTTCAGCGGCGGAGCGGCGAAGATCAGCGCCACGAGCAGGCCGAAGCCCGCCGCGCGCGCCAGCGCCGCCGGATCGATCACCAGCCCGGTTCGCACCGGAAGCAGCGAACCCAGCGCCCAGCTGAGTAGCGGCGTGAGTGCCACACCCGCCACGAGGCCCGCCAGCGCGCCCGCCAGCGCCGCCGCGCCCAGCTGCAGCGTATAGATGCGGGCAATGTCCCGACTGGTGGCGCCCAGGATTTTAAGCGTCGCGATGCTGGTGCGCCGCGCCTGCAGATAGGACGAAACGCCCCCGCCAATGCCGATCCCCGCGATCACCAGCGCGGCAAGGCCGACCAGCACCAGGAATTCGCCCATGCGCGAAACGAAGCGGTCCGCCCCCGGAGAGGCATTGTCCGATGTGCGGAATTCGAAGCCGGCGGAGGGGAAGATACCCTCGATCCGCTTGGCCACGCCTTCCGCGTCATAATCGCGGTCGAAGGCGATGCGATATTTGCCCTGATACATGGCGCCGGGGGCCACCAGCCCGGCGCGGGCGGGCACGTCCATGGCAACGATCACCGTGGGGCCAAGGGCAAAGCCCTCGCTCAGCCGGTCAGGCTCTTCCCCGATAATGCCGCCCACTTGCAGGGTCAGCGTGCCCAGCTGGAAGCTGTCGCCCGGCCCGATCCCCAGCCGCTCCGCTGCGCCCTGGGCCAGCCATGCCTTGCCTGCGGGCGGCGCGGCGGCCCTTGTGCCATCCTGCAGGGTGAAAGTGCCGAACATCGGCCACAGGCCGTCCACGGCCTTCAGCTCGATCGGCGCGGCCATGTCGCCCGCGCTGGCTGTGGCCTGCATCCTCAGCCCACCCGAGACGGTGCCGTAGGAATTCATTGCCATCAGTTCCTGAAGGTTCGGCGCGCGTTGCCACAGGCCGATTTCCAGATCGCCGCCCAGGATTTCCTTGCCCCGGCTGGTCAGCTCGCTCTGGATCGCCCCGGTGAGCGAGCCGATCGCGGCCAGGGCGCCCACGCCCAGGAACAGGCAGACCAGCAGCAGGCGCAGGCCCCGGAACCGCCGGTTGAGATCGCGCCGGGCGATGGCCCATGCAGTGCGCCAGGGCAGGGTGGTGGAAGCGGCGCGGGTCATCGCGCGCCCGTATCGCTCACGATTCGGCCGTCGCCCAGGGTCACGATCCGGCCGCAGCGTTCGGCGAGGGAGGGGTCGTGGGTGATGATCACCAGCGTGGCCCCGGTCTCTGCGCGGCGGGCGAAGAGCAGCTCGATAATATCCTTGCCCGTCGCACCGTCGAGATTGCCGGTCGGCTCGTCCGCGAAGATCAGCGTCGGGCGCGGGGCAGTGGCGCGGGCGATGGCCACGCGCTGCTGCTCGCCGCCGGAAAGTTGGGCGGGGTAATGGGTCAGGCGGTGGCCGAGGCCGACCGCCTCAAGCTCCGCCGCCGCGCGCGGCCAGGCGTCGGCCTCTCCGGCGAGTTCCATCGGCGTGGCGACATTTTCCTGCGCGGTCATGGTCGGCAGCAGGTGGAAGGCCTGCAGCACGATGCCGATCCGGCCCCGCCGCGCGGCGGCCAGCGCATCCTCGTCCATCGCGGCGAAATCCTGCCCGGCAACCGAAAGACTGCCGCCGCCCGCGCGCTCCAGCCCGGAAAGCACTGCCATCAGCGAGCTTTTGCCCGAGCCGGAAGGGCCGAGCAGGGCCACGGTTTCCCCCACATCCACGGTGAGGTCGATCCCTTTCAGGATTTGCACGGCTGCCTCCCCCTCTCCAAGAGTGAGGGTGAGATTGCGGGCTGCAATTGCGGGGGCGGGCGTTGAAGGACTTGTCACCGCGCAGCGATGGCATAGGGATCGCTGCCAGAGCAAGTGGACCTTAGGGAGTTTGGCCGATGCGCCAATGGTGTTTGTCGATTGCGCTGGCGGTGTGCCTTGCCGGTTGCGGCAACGAAGTGCCTTCGCCTGCCCCGTCCGAAGAGGTGGCCGCGCCCGAAGATGTGCCGGTGATGGGGCCGGAACGCCCGATCCTCGCCTTCGGAGACAGTCTGTTCGCTGGCTATAATGTGGATCAGGCAGAGGCCTATCCGGCGAAGCTGGAACTGGCCCTGCGCGCGCAGGGCATCAATGCGAAAGTGGCCAATGCGGGCGTATCGGGCGATACCAGCGCGGCCGCGGCCCAGCGCTTCGCCTTCACGCTCGACAACCAGCCTGCGGTGCCGCAGCTCGTGATCGTGGAACTGGGCGGCAACGATATGCTGCGCGGCCTCAGCCCGGTGGAAACGCGGGCCAATATCGCCTCCATCCTGAAAGAACTGAAGGCGCGCAAGATTCCGGCCCTGCTGATGGGCATGCGCGCGCCGCCCAATCTGGGCGCGGACTTCCAGCGCGAGTTCGACCGTATTTATCCCGAACTGGCGAAGGAATATGGCCCGGCGCTGGTGCCGTTCTTCCTTGAGCCTGTCTATGACAAGCCCGACCTGCTGCAGGACGACAAGATCCACCCCACGCCCCGGGGGATAGAGGAACTGGTCGCTGCCACATCGGGGGCCGTGGCCAGGGCTCTGCCTGAAGTCAGGGGGCCTGCAGCGAAGGGCGCAGGGCTACCCGCGCCGGAGTAACGGCCCATTCTCCAAGAAATGCCCAATCGAACGCGACCAGGAAAATACAACTGCCCATCCTGTCCTAAAGGGCAGGCCGGAATGTCCGAAAGGACAGGTCAAATCCCTCGTTGAGCGAATTACGTTCTTCTCATTCGTCGTAAGTTGTACCCGAAAGAGAGGAACGAATATGGTTCACCTGACCCGTTCGCTTGTTGTGGCCGCCGGCATTGCTGCGATTGCCGCCGCATCTCCTGCCATGGCTCATACCAATGCAGGCCAGTTGTCGGTCGCCGCAGATGGCGGCTTGGATCTTGCCGTCGACGGCACCATGCATGGCGGTGAAGACGTTCAGATTGCCAATCTTGGCATCCTCAACCCCGCGCTCAACGGCATTCCCGCAACCCTGCAGATCGGCGAGCGCAGCCAGCAGGACGTGTTCGACGATGGCTGGGGCATCGGCGCGGAACTGGGCTATGGCCTCAGCAACAGTTCGGAACTGTTCGGCTCGGTCCGTTACCTTGAGGCCAAGGGCAACAAGATCAACGTCGGCCAGGCCGCGGCGGGCGCGCCTGTGAATGCCAGCCTGCCGGTCTTCGGCGATTTCTCCGACTACAAGGCCTTGTCGGTGGAACTCGGCTTCCGCCAGTATCTGATGCCGGAAAGCACCATTTCGCCCTATCTCGCCGCGCGAGTGGGCGTCACGCGCATTTCGGCGATTTCCTCCACCTTCACCGTGCCCGATGCGGGCATTACCCTTGCGAACACGCCTTTTTCCGCTTCCACCTGGGCGCTTTCGGCGGGGGCTGATCTTGGCCTGTCGATCAAGCTGAGCGAGGGCTTCTTCCTCCAGCCCGAAGTCGGCCTGCACTACACCGATGGCGCTTCCGGCGATGATACCGCGCTGGGCGGGCTGGGCCTGTCCTCGATCAACGATTACGGTTCCCGGCTTTCGGTCCCGGTCAGGGTCCGGGCCAAGTTCGCCTTCTGATCAGAGCCGTTCGGCCAGTCACTCCGGCTGACGGACAGGGCCCCGCCGCAGTTCATCCGTCTGTGGCGGGGCCCCTTTGCGCTGGAGGGGCTGTGGCGGGCCTCACTCCCCTTCGGGCGCGATCCAGTCGGACAGGTCCGGGTCCTGCGCCATCAGGGCGAGGCCGTGGGCGATGGAGGTCAGCTCGTTGCCGCTGGCGATCCGTTCCTCGCCGAAGCGCTGCTCGAACAGCCTGCGTACAGCCGGGATCAGCGAAGAACCGCCGGTGACGAACACATGGTCGATCTGCTGCGCCTCCAGCCCGGCATTGGCCAGCGCCTGATCGACGGCGCCTGCAATGCGCTGCAGATCGGGCTCGATCCAGCTTTCGAACTCGGTACGGCTGACTTCCGCCTCGATGGAGAGGCCCGGCCCTTCGAAGCGGAACTCGCCATGGGTCTGGCTCGATAGGGTGCGTTTGAGCTGCCCCACCGTTTCATACAGCGCATAGCCCAGTTCGTTCTCGACCACCGCGATCATCCGGGCGATGGCAGCCGCATCGGTGGCGCTGCGCTGCAGCCTTGCCAGATCGGCCAGCGTCCGCCGGTTGCGCATCAGCGCCAGGCGCGACCAGTCGCCGAAATCGGAGAAATAGCCTGCTGGAATGTCCACTGCCTTGTCGAAGGACCGGTAAGTGCCGCCCTTGCCCAGCCGGGGCAGCACCAGATGGTCCATGATCCGGTAATCGAACCGGTCGCCTGCGATGCCCACGCCCGCCGAGCCGAGCGGAACGCAGCGCCGGGCCGCACCGGGGGCTTCCACCCGCACGATCGAAAAGTCGCTGGTGCCGCCGCCGAAATCCGCCACCAGCAGGGTTGCCGGGTCGGTCAGGCCCGAGGCAAAGCCGTAGGCCGCGCCTAGCGGTTCATAGACATAATGGACCGGCCGGCCGAGCAGGGCGAACATCGCATCATAGCGTGTCCGCGCCAGCGCCTCGTCCGGGTTCGTGCCGACATAGCGCACGGGCCGCCCGATCACGATGCTCTCGGGCAGGTCGGCCAGTGTCAGCCCGCCATGGTCCAGCAGATGGGTCAGGAAAATCTGGCCCAGTTCCTCGAAGGGCAGGCGTTTGTCGAACAGGCTGGCGTGCTCGAACAGCGGATTTGCCGCCATGGACTTGAAGGATTGCAGGAAACGGCTGCCCTGCGGAAAATCGAGAAATTCCGCGATCGCCCAGGGCCCCGCCTCATGCGACAGCGCGCCGCGCACATCCTCGTTTTCCCAGAAACACAGGGCGGATCGGAATACGGAACCGGCGCCGCCGGGCGCGGCGAATTCCACCAGCCGGGCCTGCCCGTCATCCGTGGCGCAGGCGATGACCGAATTGGTCGTGCCAAAGTCGATGCCAAGCGCGCGCGCCGCCGGGCGCGAAGCAGGACTGGCGTTCGACATGGCGGAAACTCTCTGTGGCCGGGAAGCGGCCGGCGCCTATGGCAGCGCTGGGCGAGCGCTGCAACATTCATAGGCGGGAAATTCCGGCCCTTGCGTTACGGGCAAGTGTCAGGATGGCGGCTGTCGAACATCGCGCTGATGCGTTCCTGATTGTTGGTCATGGCATTCAGCACGGCAGGATCGAACATGGACGGGCTGGTGCGTTCATCGCCGCAGGTGATGACCTGCATGGCGTCGTCATGGCTCATGGCATCCCGGTAAGGGCGATCTTCGCGCAGGGCATCATAGACATCGCAGATCGAAACGATCCGGCTTTCAAGCACTATCCGGTCGCCACTCACTCCGAACGGATAGCCGGTGCCGTCATATTTCTCATGATGTTGAAGGGCGATAATCGACGCCAGCTTCACCATGGGTGTCGGCTTGAAGGCGGAAAGATGCGCATACCCCAATATCGGGTGCTCGCGCATGATCTGAATTTCCCGATCATCATGGGGGCCGGACTTTTCGTTGATCGGTGCAGGAATATACAGCTTGCCGACATCATGCAGAACGGCAGCCTGCTCGATGCAAAGGCAATGCTCCTCATCCAGCCCCAGCGCCGCTGCGAGAATCTTGCTCAAGGCGCCGACACTGCATTGATGCCTGCCCAATCGCGAACGGCTGGCGGCGTCCGTGATCAGCATGGCCTGGGCATGGGCGGCGACGATCGGCTTCAGGAACAAGACACAATCCCCCTTGTGTTCCTATTAGCCCGGCAGAAGCCCTGTCGGAAAAACATTGAGATAGAGCTAACGCGGCCGGGGCCTTCGCCGGGCTGATCGGAACACCGAACCCGCGTCGCCGGGGGGGGCGCTGCAACATCCATGGGTGGGAAATCGCCCGTGGGAGAGGCTGGTTGATCGAATGGCGGTAGCGCGCCTGGGAACCGCAGTCCCGACCGTCCAGCCTGCGGCCTGAAACAGACGTTCGTTCAATGCTGGAATTTGTCGGTACGACTGAGGTGCAGTTCAGGGGCTTCTTCTTTGATTTTCATTTGTTATCATGGCGTAGCGGATATCGATCCGTTGGGGGTGTCATGAAATTCAGATCTTTGCTTGCCGCAGGCGTTGCTCTTCTTGTCGTCAGCACGGCAGGACATGCAGAGGAATCCGTGATTATTGCGCCCCGGCCGGAGTGGGTGGTGCAGCCATCCGGCAAGGTGCAGGCAAAACCCGCGCCTGAGCAGGAGAATTCGGAGGAACTGCCGGTCCGGGTCCTGAACGCCGATTTCCAGCTGCGTCTCGAGCCCGATCGCCAGACGATCTACACCGCGATCGAAATGAAGTTCCTCACCCCGCAGGGCCTTTCCTCGGGCAATATATCGCTGCCCTGGCAGGCGGATAACGACACGCTGACAGTGCATTCGGTCCGCATCCGCCGGGGCGACGAGGTTATCGATGTTCTCGAGGAAGGTCAGACCTTTTCCGTGCTGCGGCGCGAGCAGAGCCTCGAAGTGGCGACTCTCGACGGCGTGCTCACGGCAAACATGTTCCCTGCGGGGCTTGAGGTGGGGGACACGCTCGAACTGGCCTACACCATCACGTCGAGCCATCCCGTGCTCAAGGGCCATGCCGAAGCCATGGTAGGCGGCCTGAACATGCCGAAAGACCGGGCGCATGTGCTCATCGAATGGCCTGAAGGTGCCCCCATGCGCCTTTCGCAATCCGCTGGTTTGCCCGAATGGAAACGCTCGAAGCGGAAAGGCTTCGAAGTGGCCGAATTCACACTCGAAAATGTCGAACCGATCTTGCCCCCGCGCCTTGCCCCGCTGCGCTACGGCATTTTCGGGCTGGTGGAGGCAAGCGATTACACTTCCTGGAGCCAGGTGGCCGAGCTCTTCGTGCCACTCTACCAGGAAGCCTCGCAGATCCCCGCAGAAGGCCGTTTGCGCGACGAGGTCGAGCGGATTCGCGCCGCGAGCGAAGATCCGCTGAAGCGTGCGGAACTCGCGCTCGACCTGGTGCAGGACAAGGTCCGCTATGTCGCCCTGGCAATGGGCGCGGGCGGCCTGAAGCCGGCGGCTGCGAGCGACACCTGGTCTCGCCGCTTCGGCGATTGCAAGGCCAAGACAGCGCTGCTGCTGGGATTGTTGCGCGAATTCGGCATCGACGCCGAGCTGGTGGCCGTAACCAGCGTGGGCGGGGATGCGATCCCGCAAAGGCTCCCCATGGTCAACATATTCGACCATGTGCTGGTCCACGCCACGATCGATGGCCGGGACTATTGGCTGGACGGGACGCGCAGCGGCGACGGGGCATTGGCCGATCTCGCGGTTCCGGCCTTCGAATGGGGCCTGCCCATACGAAAGGCAGGTGCCGAACTGGTCCGCCTCATGCCTGCCCCTCTCGACGAGCCCGAGGAAGATCTTGCCATCCGCATCGATGCCAGCGCCGGCCTGCGGCTTCCGGCGCCGGTCGATATCAAGCTGGTCACTCGCGGCGATACCGCCATCAGCTTCAACGCCGCCATGTCGAGCCTGACCGGCAATGTCCGCAAGGACGCCCTGGAGCGTTACTGGCGCGGCCGGTTCGATTTCGTGACGCCCGAAAGCGTGGATGCGCAGCTGGACAAGGCCAATGGAGAGTTCGTCCTGACGCTCAAGGGCAAGGCCGAGATGGACTGGGATTACTCCCGCTATGAGGTTGATGGCATGAGTGTCGGATATTCGGCCGATTTTTCGCGGAACGACGGGCCCGGCAAGGATGCGCCTTTCGCCAATTCCTATCCTTATTTCAGCCGCACGGTCGAGACGATCATCCTGCCGCCGGGCTTCACCGAAAAGCAGATCGACGGGAAGGCCATCGACGAAACCGTGGCGGGCATCGAATATCACCGCGAAGCCAGCCTCTCCGGAAATGTGTTCACGGCAACGCGCACCCTGCGCAGTATTGCGTCCGAGTTCCCCGCCAGCGAGGCGCCTGCTGCGGAAAAGCGGCTGAAGGCATTGGCCGACGAAGCGCTCTATCTGCGAATTCCCGCCACCTATCGGCCATCGCAGGCAGAGACCGACCACCGGCTGACGACCTTCGGCGACGATGCCGAGGGCCTCAGGGATCGCGGCATTGCCTTGCTGGAGATGAGCCGCTCCAAGGAAGCCCTGGCCGATTTCGACAAGGCACTGGAGGCGGATCAGGACGATGTCTGGATTTGGGCAAACCGGGGCATTGCGCAATTCTGGCAGAATGACATGGCGGGTGCGGAGGAATCCTTCGACCGCGCAGAAAAACTCGACGCGACCAATCAGGTCCTTCTGCGCGGGCGAGGCATGATGGCCCGCCGCAATAATGATGTGGCAGGAGCCATATCGTGGTTTCGGCGTGCAACCGAGAGCGATCCCACCGACAGCTATGTCAGATACTTGCTCGCTTACGCGCTCTATGAAGACGGCCGTTTGGAGGATGCCCTTGCCGAGACCGAGCAGCTGATCCAGCGATCGCCGAAATATCCCGCACCCTATACGTTGCGGCCAAATTTGCTGCTGGCTCTGAATCGCAGGGAGGATGCCATTCGCTCGGTCGAAGGCATGGTCAAAGCCCTGCCCGACGATGCGGGCACCCTGGAGTTCGCCGCCAGTTTCTACGATTCCATCGGCGAACGGGATAAGGCTGACGAGGTGCTAAAATCTGTCGCAGCGGGGGAGCAGACACCCATGGCGCTCGTGGCTCTGGCGAACCGTCGGACGGTGGAGGAGACAGACAAGAAGCTGGCGGAACTGGACAAAGCCCTGCAGATCGATCCCAATTTCGTGCCTGCCCTGCTGAGCCGGGGAAACACCTTGTGGATGGAATATGAATTCAAGCGGGCACTGGCCGATGCGAACAAGGCAATCGAACTCAGCCCCACCGCTTTGCCTGCCTATGAGATCAAGGCCAAGGTCCTTGCCGACATGAACCGCCGTAAGGAAGCCGCTGCGGCTGCCGAACAGGCGATCAAGGCCCAGCCTGACAATCCCTATGCCTATATGGTGGCCACCAATATCTATCAGCGTCTCGGCATGACTGCGGAGGCGCTTTCCGTGCGCGAGCGCCAGCAAAAGGTCACCCCCACCACCGCGAAGGCCTATCTCGATCGCAGCACGCTGCGCGACAAGAACGATACGGCCGGCCGCAGGCAGGATATCGAAGGAGCCCTGAAGCTGGAGCCGAACAATCTGTCGGCCCTGATCCAGAAAGCGGCCCTTCAATCCGAGGCCCAGGAGTGGGCGGATGCGGGTGAGACGCTTGCCAGGGCCCGGCAATTGGCGGCGCGGGACCCGCAGGTGGCCAATCTTCTCGGGATCGCCCTGGCCAAGGCTGGCCGCGATGTCGAAGCCGAAGAGGCTTTCAAGGCGGCGCGGGATCTCGCGACCACGGCGCCGACCCTCAACAATCTTTGTTTCGTGAAGGTCACCCGCGGCGTGGCGCTCGAACGGGCGCTCGATGAATGCAATGCCTCGCTGGCAATTGCGCCGGACACCGGGGCCACTCTGGACAGTCGCGCCATGGCCTATCTGAGGCTGGGACGGCTGGCAGAGGCACAGGCCGATTTCGACCGGGCGATCGAACTGATGCCCGCCGTTCCCAACTCGCTTTACGGCCGCGCGATTGTTCGCGCGCGCTCAGGCGACATCAAGGGCGCGCGCGAGGATGCTGCCGCTGCTCTGCGGCGCTCACCCGGAATCGAAAAGGAATTTCGGACGTGGGGCATAGAGATTCCGCCAGTGCTGAACGCCAAATAGGCAGACAGATGCGGGCCTGACCCGATGCAAGGCGCATGGCAAGCCATGCGCTAGACCCGCTCCACAGCCCCCGTCGCCACGCGCCAGCAGGCGACTTCCTCGCGGATTTCCGCGAAAGGGGCCAGTTCGGTGCCGGTCAGCCAGACCTGCGCCTTGCCGGTGCGCAGGCGTTCGAACAGGGCGGCGCGGCGCAGCGGGTCAAGATGGGCGGCCACTTCGTCCAGCAGCAGCAGGCCGGGGCGTTCGCCTGCAGCAAGGGCGGCGTGGGCGAGGGTGATGGCGATCAGCATCGCCTTCTGCTCGCCGGTGGAGCACAGGGCCGCAGGCTGGCCCTTGCCTGACATGGTCACGTCCAGCTCGTCGCGCTGGGGGCCGGTGAGAGTGCGCTGGGCGGCGCGGTCTCGGCGGCGGCCTGCGGCGAGCGCTTCGGCCAGTGCGGCAGGTTCCAGCGGGCCGCCGGGCACGTATGTGAGGATCGGACGGGCGAAGGGTTCTTCGGGCAGGGCGGCGAGTTCGGCGCTCAGCCGCTCGACCAGCGCGGCGCGCCCCTTGGCGAGCGCGGCTCCGGCCTCGGCCAACTGGGCTTCCACGGCATCGAGCCAGCGCGGATCGGGCTCCATCGGGGCGCCCAGCAGGCGGTTGCGTTCGCGCAGCGCCGCTTCGTGCCGGGCAGCGAGGCGGGCGTGGCCGGGATCGAGCGCCAGGGCCAGCCGGTCCATATAGCGCCGCCTCGCACCCGCGCTGTCGGCAAACAGCCGGTCCATCGCCGGGGTCAGCCAGGTGAGCGCCAGCCATTCGCCAAGGCTGACCGCGCTGGCCGGGGCGCCGTTGATCTGCACCAGCCGGCGGCCGGGCTGGGCCGGGTCCGTTCCGGTGCCCAGCGCCACAGGCTCGGCCCCATCATCACGGGCGAGGCGGGCGCTGACGGAGAATCCGCCGGACCCGCTGCTGGATGCCATGTCCGAAAGCGCCGCGCGCCTCAGGCCCCGGCCGGGCGCGAAAAGGGAGATCGCCTCCAGCACATTGGTCTTGCCCGCGCCATTCTCGCCCACGAGCAGGTTGAAGTGCCCGGCGCCGTCGATCTGCGTGGCCCGGTGGTTGCGGAAGGCGGCGAGGGTGATCCGGTCAAGCGCCATCGGCTGCGGCGATAGACTGGCGCGGGCGGGCAGGCCAATGGAAAATTCGCCTGTCGGATTTCGCGATCCCGAATATTGGTGAAATTTCCCAACTTCCGGCGAAGGCCCTGGCGCCAACAGCGTTCCTCCGCATGTATTTCTTCAACAAAAGCCCGGAATTCCTCGATTTCCGCAATCTGGCACGGCTCCTGCAATCACTGGCGCATCGGCGGAATGGTCCGCCGGCAGATTGAATGAGGGATATCGAAATGCAGACCATGAATTCCATCGCCAGCCGCATCGCCGTGGGCGTATCGGCCTTCGCGCTCACCGCCTTCCTGATGGCCGCCAGCTTCGTGCCGCAGGGCGCCGTCGTTCAGGGGATCGTGGCATGAGCCTGATCGACCACAAGGGCAGCAGCCCGGCGCCCCGGCCGTTCCGCCTCGATCGCGCCAATGGCAAGCTGATGGGCGTGTGCGGCGGCATCGGCAATTATGCCGGGATCGACGCCACGCTGGTGCGCATCGCCTTCGTCGCCGCAACCCTGTTTGGCTTCGGCGCGCCGGTGCTGCTCTATCTCGCGATCGGGGCTGATTGCGGACTGAGCTGCGCGGAACCTCTGTTCACGGGCGCTGCTCCGGAGCCGCAGGCTCCGCAAGGCCGAACGGCCGTCCGCAGCACCGCAGGTGCGAGGAAAGCCAAGGGGCCGAATGGCCCCGCCGGCGCTTGAGGCCAAATTAGCGAGTTTTTGCGAAGGGCGAAAAATCGGTGTCGCTGTCAAACACATCCACGCCCTCACGCCGCTTGAGGAAGCCGACCACGCCGTAGGTGACGGGCGTAAGCGCGGCCTCCCACACGGTCTTGATCAGCCATTGCGAGATCACGACCTGCACCAGCTGTTCGGGCGGCCAGCCTGCCAGGCCATAGAAGGCCAGCGGATAGAAGATCAGGCTGTCCAGCCCCTGTCCGACTATGGTCGAACCGATGGTGCGGACCCACAGGAAGCGGCCGCCGGTGATTAGCTTCAGTTTGGCAAGGACGAAGCTGTTGGCAAATTCGCCCACCCAGAAGGCCAGCATGGAGGCCGCCACGATCCGCCAACTGTTGCCGAATACGAATTCATAGGCTTCCTGCCCCGGCCAGCCGTCTGCCGGCGGCAGCGCGACCACTACCGCCGCCATGAAGGCCATGAAGATCAGTGCGGCAAAGCCGGTCCAGATCACACGGCGGGCATTGGCATAGCCATAGACCTCGGTCAGCACGTCGCCGATGATGTAGCTCACCGGGAAGAACAGTACGCCCGCGCCGAACGACCATTCCATGCCACCGGGCAGAGTGACATAGCTGGGCTTCGAGGCGCCGATCAGATTCGACAGCAGCAGGATCGCGACGAAAGCCGCCATCAGATAGTCGAGATAGCGGAAATGCCGGCGCCCGCCCGCCTGGCCCTCGATGCGTTTCGTGTGTTCGCTCATGCAGCATTGCTAACCTGAAAAACTCGCCGGGCATAGATGGCCAAAAAGGCGTTCCCACCAGGGCGCTGCTTGTTCTATGGGCACTGCCACGCGCCCGTAGTTCAACTGGATAGAGCACGAGCCTTCTAAGCTTGGAGTTGCAGGTTCGAGTCCTGCCGGGCGCGCCACAAAGGGGCATCTCCGAAAGGGGGTGCCCCTTTGTGGTGTGGAGGGCAGGGGCGGGGTGAAGTCTGCCCCTAGAAAAAGTATCGACGATCCCGAATAGCCATCCTTTGCGAGGGAATCCGCGGCCGCGCCATAAGCAGCGCGGATCAGTCGTGAAAAGGAGCGCTTATGTTCGAGTTAGACCGCCGTGGAGCCTTGATAGGTGCTTTTGTGCTCACGCTTGCCGGTTGCGGTTCGCGCGGGAGCGGTGCGGCTGCAACGAACTCGCCGAGCGGTGCCGGAGCTGAGCTTTCCAGCGCTTTCAAGGCGCTGGAGGAGAAGTCGGGTGGGCGGCTTGGGGCCTATGTGCTCGACACGCAGACCGGGCTCGGCTCGGGCTGGCGGATCGACGAACGCTTCGCCCATTGCAGCTCGTTCAAGCTCTCGCTGGCCGCCATGTTCCTCAGCCGGGCGGAGCGCGGGGATGTGGATCTGGGCGAAGTGCTCCGCTGGAGCGAGGCGGATCTCATGCAGAACAGCGATTATTCGCGCGAGCATGTGAGGGAGGGCGCCACGATCGAGCAATTGTCCCGCGTAACGCTGGTTTACAGCGACAATACGGCCGCAAATGTGCTGCTGCGCCGGGCCGGCGGGCCGCAGCAACTAACCGGTTTCTGGCGCTCTCTGGGCGACAAGGTCAGCCGGCTCGACCGGTTGGAGCCCAAGCTCAACGAGATACCTGCGGGCAGCGAGATGGATACCACCACCCCCGCCGCCATGGCCGCGACAGTGGCGAAACTGGCCCATGGCAATGCGCTTGGTCCACAGGCGCGCGAGAAATTGCGCGGCTGGATGATCGAGGTGGAAACCGGCGCGCGCCGCATTCGCGCCGGACTGCCGAAGGACTGGATCGCGGGGGACAAGACCGGCACGGGAATGGGCGAGAAGCGCCACACCTATGTCGATCTGGCCTTCGCCGGGCCGAAGGGGCGCGCGCCGCTGGTAATCGCCTCCTATTACGAGCCCGTCCTTCCCAGGGACATGGAAGAGATGGACCCGGCGGCGGAGGCAGTGCTGGCCGAAGTGGGCCGGATCGCAGCGGCGAGCCTTGCACCGCCGAGTGTCGCGCTGCTGGGCGGGCTTGAAGTGGCCTAGCCCAGTACCGCGCATTCTTCCGCCAGCCATTCGCGGAAGCGGTCAAGGCCCGCTGTCGAAGGGCGTGAGGCGAGGTGGGTCAGCCAATAGGAGCCGGTCTGCGCCGTTGCGGCGAAGGGCTGGACAAGCTGCCCCGCCTCCACCTCGCGCGCGAACATCGCCGCGGGAAGCAGCGCCACACCAAGCCCACGGATCGCGGCGTGGGCCATGAGGTGCGATGCGTCGAATACGGGGCCGCTGGCCGGGATTTCCGCCACTCTTGCGGCAGCGAACCAAAGGGGCCAGTCGCCTTGGCGATAGCTGCGCAGCAGCGGGAAGCGGGCGAGGTCGGTCGGGGTCTGCAACCCTGCGGCAAGCTCGGGGCTGCACATGGGCGCGAGCGGCGCGGCCATCAGCAGATGCGCCTTCGCTCCGTGCCATGCACCATCGCCATAACGGATCGCGCAGTCGAGGCTTTCGGTCCACAAATCGACCGCGTTGTTGTTGGTCATCACCCGCACGTCGATGCCCGGATGGCGCGCATGGAAGCCGGGCAGGCGTTCGAGCAGGAAGCCGGCGGCGAATGTGCCGACGACCCCAGCGGTGACCACTTCGCGCACGCCGCTGCCGCTCACCGCCGCCAGCGCGCCGCCGATCCGGCCCAGTGCCTCGCGCACCACCGGCGCCAGCATGGCCCCTTCATCCGACAGGACGAGCCCGCGCGTCGTGCGGCGGAACAGGACCTTGCCCAAATGGGTTTCCAGCGCCTTAACCTGATGGCTCACTGCTGCCTGCGTGACGCACAATTCATCCGCTGCGCGAGTGAAACTGAGATAGCGGGCAGCGGCCTCGAAGGCGCGCAGATTGTTGAGGGAGAAGTCCTTCAGCTCCATCGCCGGACCTTAGCTCAGCTATGGGCCGGGCGGAATATGGGACAATGGCTGGAAGGGGCTCGAGCAAGAGGCGGGACCGGGAGACCAGGTTTGGGGGACAGGGAACGGTCCCGCCTCTGTTCGAAGACTGTGGGTGTACCAGGAGACAGGTACGCCATTACTATTGCAACCCGCGTGCCAGTTTATGTCTATTTCGCTTTTCTGCGCATCATGATGGTTTGCATCGGATTAAGGCCATCGAAGATTGTAAGGCCTGCCGACACAAGTCGTCGATCCGGGCGCAAACGGTGTCGGAATCTTGACGGTGCCTTTTGATTGGGCGCAATGTCCTATCCCGGAAAGCCGCACAGGATGGCGATCTGATGCGAAAGACAGGATGCAACCGATGAGCGATTACAGCGAAGTGGAAAAGGCGCTGAAGGCACGCTTGGCCGAACTGGTCGAACGCGCGGAGGTGATCGAGGACGATCTGCGCCACCCGCTCGATGCGGATTCGGAAGAGCAGGCCATGGATCTTGCGGATGACGAGGCGCTGGCCGGGGTCGATCAGGTGCTGCGCAACGAAGTAGCCGCCACTCGCGCCGCGCTCCAGCGGATCGAGGACGGGACTTATGGCGAATGCGCCAATTGCGGTGCGGAGATCAGCGAGATGCGGCTGAAAGCACTGCCGACGGCAACGCTCTGCATCAATTGCGCTTAATTGGTTTGGTTCAGGTGGGACCTGCGGAGGTCCCACCAATGCCTGAGGCCTGAACTCAAGACGCTTTGGCGACCTGTGCGTCCTGCATCAATTGCTGCAGTTCGCCCGCTTCGAACATTTCCATCATGATGTCGCTGCCGCCCACGAATTCGCCCTTCACATAGAGCTGGGGGATGGTCGGCCAGTCCGAGAAGGACTTGATGCCCTGGCGGACTTCCATGTCCTGCAGCACGTCTACGCTGTCATAGGCGACGCCCAGATGATCGAGGATCGCCACAGCGCGGCTGGAAAAGCCGCATTGCGGGAAGAGCGGCGTGCCCTTCATGAACAGGACGACATCGTTCGAACTGACGATATCGGAAATGCGGGCATTGACGTCGGACATAGGTGTGGTCCCGAAATATTGTTTTCTGATCTGACCGTCAGTTGGGAACGGCAGTGGTCAGTTGCAAGGCATGGAGCGCGCCGCCCATGCGGCCGCCCAGTGCCTCGTAGACGAGCTTGTGCTGCTGCACGCGGCTCTTGCCGGTGAAGGCGGCCGACGTGACGCGGGCGGAATAATGATCGCCATCGCCCGCAAGATCGGTGATCTCCACCGCCGCGTCGGGCAGGGCGGCCTTGATCAGCGCCGCAATATCGTCAGCCGCCATCGCCATCGGATCAGACTTCGCCCATGAGTTGGCGGCGCGCCTCGACGGTCTTCTGTTCCAGCGCGGCGCGCACGCCGGCCTCGTCGATATCGACACCCGCGCCGATCAGGTCGCCCAGCACCTTGCGGATCACGTCTTCATGGCCGGCTTCCTCGAAATCGGCCTGGATCACCGACTTGGCATAAGCGTCAGTCTCTTCGGGGGTGAGGCCCATCTTGGCCGCCGCCCATTGGCCCAGCAGCTTGTTGCTGCGGGCAGCCACGCGGAAGGTGGCGTCTTCGTTCATCGCAAAGCGGGCTTCCTCGGCGCGTTCGCGGTCGTTGAAATCGGTCATCAGAGAATCCCCGGAAAGAATGTAGCAGTCAGATAACGCGCAGCGCACTCACGCCGCAAGGTCGGTTCCGTGAGCGAACCAGGGCATGTCCTTCGCCTGGCGCACCTCATAGGCCGAAATCGCATCCCCGCGCGCAAGCGTGAGGCCCACTTCGTCGAGCCCTTCGAGCAGACAGTGCTTGCGGAAAGCGTCGATCTCGAAAGTGTAGCGGTCCTGAAACGGCGTAGTGACGGACTGGGTTTCAAGGTCGATCGTGATCGGATCGGTCTCGGCCACTTCCATCAGTCGGTCGATCGCCTCCTGCGGCAAAACGACGGTGAGAATGCCGTTCTTGAAGGCATTGCCGGAAAAAATGTCCGAAAAGCTGGGCGCGATCACGGCCTTCACGCCCATGTCCAGCAGGGCCCAGGCGGCATGCTCGCGGCTCGATCCGCAGCCGAAATTGTCACCCGCGACGATGATCGGCGCGCCTTTGACGTCTTCGCGGTCGAAGATGTTTGTCGGATCTTTGCGCAGGGCCTCGAAAGCGCCGCGGCCGAGGCCTTCGCGGCTGATCGTCTTGAGCCAGTGAGCAGGGATGATGATGTCGGTATCGACATTCTTCATCCCGAAAGGATAGGCGCGGCCTTCAACCTGGCGCACGGGTTCCATCAATCGGTCTCCGGGGGCTCGCCCGAGGGGATGGGCGGCAATTGTTCGGGCTTGGTCTTCTGTTTGCGGCGGCTGGCGAACATCAGGGCGGCGGCGACAGCGGCCGAGCCGATCCCGATCGCCGCGCCCGCGATGGCGGCCTTGGTTCCCACGCCCATGCCGGAGTCGGGCTTTTCGGCCCCATTCTTCGGCGTTTCGCTCTTCGGTGTCTTTTCGCTCATGGCAGGAAGATGGGATAGGCCGCGCCGGCGGTCAATCCACCAGCTCCCTGACATCGGTAAGACGGCCGGTGACAGCGGCTGCGGCAGCCATGGCGGGGCTGACGAGATGAGTGCGCGCCCCGGGGCCCTGACGGCCTACGAAATTGCGGTTGCTGGTGCTGGCGCAGCGTTCGCCGGCAGGGACCTTGTCGGGATTCATGCCCAGGCAGGCCGAGCAGCCCGGTTCGCGCCATTCGAGCCCAGCCTCGATGAAAATCTTGTCCAGACCCTCTTCCTCGGCCTGGCGCTTCACAAGGCCAGAGCCGGGCACGACGATGGCCCATTTGACGTTGTCGGCCTTCTTGCGGCCCTTGAGCACCTTGGCGGCGGCGCGCAGATCCTCGATGCGGCTGTTGGTGCACGAGCCGATGAAGATGTTCTGCACCTCGATCTCGGCCATCTTCTGGCCGGGTACGAGGCCCATGTAATCGAGGCTGGCCTGCGCGGCCTTCTGCTTGGAAGGATCGGCGAAGCTCTCGGGCGCAGGCACTACGCCGCCGATGGCGACCGTGTCTTCCGGGCTGGTGCCCCAGGTGACGGTGGGCTGCACGTCGGCAGCGTCGATCACCACGCTCTTGTCGAAGGTCGCGCCTTCATCGGTGCGCAGGCTGCTCCACCATTCGACGGCGCGATCCCATTCCTCGCCCTGGGGCGCATATTGGCGGCCCTTGAGATAGGCAAAGGTCTTTTCGTCGGGAGCGACGAGGCCCGCGCGGGCGCCGCCTTCGATCGACATGTTGCACACCGTCAGGCGGCTTTCGATCGACATATCCTCGAACACGCGCCCACGATATTCGATCACATGGCCCGTGCCGCCGGCAGTGCCGATCACGCCGATGATGTGCAGGATCAGATCCTTGGCGGTGACGCCGGGGCGCAGCTCGCCCTCGACCCGAATTTCCATTGTCTTCGACTGCTTGAGCAGCAGCGTCTGGGTGGCCAGCACATGCTCCACCTCGCTGGTGCCGATGCCGAAAGCCAGCGCGCCGACACCGCCGTGACAGGAAGTATGGCTATCGCCGCAAACGATGGTGGCGCCGGGCAGGGAGAAGCCGGTTTCCGGCCCCACCACATGGACGATGCCCTGATTGAGGTCGGTCGGGCCGATATAGCGCACACCGAATTCGGGCGCGTTCTTCTCCAGCGCGGCAAGCTGCTGGGCGCTTTCCACATCGGCGATGGGGATGCGCTTGCCAGAAGCATCGATGCGCGCGGTGGTGGGCAGGTTGTGATCGGGGACCGCCAGCGTCAGCTCAGGGCGGCGAACCTTGCGGCCGCTGATGCGAAGCGCCTCGAATGCCTGCGGGCTGGTCACCTCGTGGACGAGGTGGCGGTCGATGAACAGGATGCTGGTGCCGTCTTCACGGCGCTCAACTTCGTGAGCGTCCCAGATCTTTTCGTAAAGGGTGCGGGGTCGGCTGGCCATGGCGGCGAACTAGGCTGGCCGGCCCCGCAAGACAAGGGAGGAAAAATTGGCCGGGCTCAAGCCGGGCCTTGGGCATCACCGGCGATGGTCGCCGGGATGGCCCTTGGGGGCACGGTCACGGTCGGCCACTTCGCTCGCGATCTGGCGCTTCACGCCGTCGATCCGCTGGTCGAGAATCCGCAGCTCGGTCCTGGTGAAGCCGTTCTTCGCGTAGCGGACGTGCAGGTCCCGCAATTGATCGACCTTGCGATCAAGACGGTCCGCCTCGCGCGTCGAGATCAGGCGGCGTTCCTGCGCGCGGTCGATCTGGCGGTCGAGCTGGTTTATTTCCTGGCGGATATTGTCGCGGCCATAGTGCGGAGCGGCAGAGGCAGGCGCGGCGGCGCCCAGCGCCAGGGCTGCGGCGGCGATTGCGATGGGCGCCTGGGGGATCAGCTTGGTGAGCTTGTTCATGAAAGTCATCCTCTGGAACTTCAAAACGTAACGGGTCATTCCGTATGTTCAGGAATAAGGCCGATCAGATGAACGTCGGCGATACGAACGGTCGCAGCATTGCGGCGAATTGTAACAAAGTGTCTTTCTTCTCCGATGAGGCTGCGAGTCATTGAAACGACGCATTGGGAAGCGTAACTTACATATATGTCAGCAGCTCCCTACAGGTTCCCGATCACCATCCTGCCCAGCGATATCGATTTCATGGGTCATGTGAACAATGCCCGCTATCTGAGCTGGGTGCAGGACGCGGTGCTTTCGCACTGGAAGAAGCTGGCCCCGGCGGACACCGCTGCCTCGCGCCTTTGGGTCGCACTGAAGCACGAGATTACCTATCGCAAACCGGCTTTCCTCGATGACGAGGTGATTGCCCGCACCGTGCTGGAAAAGGTGCACGGCGCGCGCGCCTTCTACCACACCATCATCGAGCGCGGGGAAGAGGTGCTGGCGGAAGTGCAATCCTGCTGGTGCTGCATTGATGCGGAAACCTTGCGCCCGGCGCGGATCGGCGAAGAAGTGCGCCGGTTCTTTTTCCCGCCCAAGGAATGATCTATAGGCTGGCGCGATGAACGCGCTTGCTCCTCTCCTGATCGTGATCGCCACCGCCGCCGCCATGGAAGGCGTTGCCTGGGCGAGCCACAAATACATCATGCATGGCTGGGGCTGGGGCTGGCATCGCGACCATCACGAGCCGCATGACAATCTGCTGGAGAAGAATGATCTCTATGCCATCGTCGGTGCGGCGATGAGCATTTCGATGTTCGCCATCGGCAGCCCCTGGGTAATGGGCGCGGATGCGTGGTGGCCGGGGACGTGGATCGGCCTCGGTATTCTGGTTTACGGGATCATCTATACGCTGGTGCACGATGGGCTGGTGCATCAGCGCTATTTCCGCTTCGTGCCGCGGCGCGGCTATCTCAAGCGGCTGGTGCAGGCGCATAACCTCCACCATGCGACGATCGGCAAGGAAGGCGGGGTGAGCTTCGGCTTCGTGATCGCCCGCGACCCGGCGGCGCTCAAGGCAGAGCTCAAGCGCCAGCGGGAGGCCGGGATCGCCGTGGTTCGCGAGGCGGAAGGCGCCTGATCAGGATTTGCGCTTCTTGCGGGCCGCGTAACGCGCATCGCGCGCGGCCTTGCGGTCGGCCTCGGTCGGAATGGCGGCCAGCTTTGCAAGCCGGTCTTCTTCTTCCTTGCGGGCCTGTTCGGCCTTTGCCTCCCGAGCGGCAGCACGCTTGGCTTCCTGCTGGGCTTCGCGCTCCAGCCGGCGCGCGTTTAGCGCGGCCAGTTCTTCCGCAGTCGGCTTGGGCGCCGCCTTCATCTTTTCGAGCGCGCGGGTCTTTGCGAGGGCCGAGGCGGATGCACGGTCCTGGAAACTGGGGTTCTTGAAACCCTTCATGTAATTATTCCTGTCTGGATTCGATAAATAGGGTGCTGGCCGTCCTGTATCACAGTTCGGCGATCCGCGCCGCGTGTTCCTTCACCAGCGCGATCATGTTGGGCACTCCCTGGGTGCGATTGGAACTGAGCTGCTTCTTCAGCTCGAAGGGTTCCAGCGCGGCGGTGATGTCCATCCGGGCCACATCGGCGGCCGGCTTGTCCTGCACGGCGCTGAGCACCAGCGCGACGATGCCTTTGGTAATCGCGGCATTGCTGTCGGCCAGGAAATGCAGCGAATCGCCCGCCTGGGTGGGATAGACCCATACCTTGGCCGAACAACCGCGCACCAGGGTGGCGTCGGTCTTCAACGCTTCGGGCATGTCTTCCAACTCGCGGCCAAGCTCGATCAGCAGGCGATAGCGTTCGTCCCCTTCCAGGAATTCGTACTCTTCGCGAATGTCGTCGAGGCTGCGCATCTGCGCGCCTCTAGCAAGCTTGGGCTAGAGGTCCACCCCCGAAGCGATGGCTTCCAGCTTGCGGATGCGTTCCTTCAGGTCAGCAATCTCGATCCGCGCGGCGCCTTCGCTGGCGCGGCCCTCTATCTCGGCATGGGGGCGGCGGGCTTCCAGTTCCCTGCCTTTCAGCGCCAGCCAGCCCTGCCAGCCGCGCAGAGCGGTGGCCGACAGGATCAGCAGGCCAAGCAGCGAAGTGCAGGCGATCAGCAGCTCGTCACTCAGGATCTGGCTAATCATCGGGCTTCTCCTCAATTCCTTTGCTGGTCGCGCAGCGCCTTGCTTCGCGCGGCGGCCTCGTCCGCATCGCGCAGTGCCTCGATCTCGCTGGCCAGATTGTAGCTGCGATCAGTCACGATCCGCTCCAGCACGGCCAGCCGGTCTTCCGAAGACTCGAGCCGGTCCACGAGGCGCGCATTTTCCGCCTTGAGCGCTTCCACTTCCTCGCTTTCGTGCTGGCCGCCACGGTGGCGGTGGCCGAAGGGGCCGCCGCGTTCCGGTGAGCCGTGCCTGGCGCGAATCGCGGATTTGATCACCCCCGAAAGCATCGCCAGGGCTATGATCGCGAGGACGAATTCGGCACCATATTGCATCTATCGAACTCCCCTATTCCTCGGGCGTCAGTTCACGGCTTTGTCGCGGCCGGCCTCTGCCAGCGGCTGAGGATCGGCATCGCGCAGGCTCTCGATCTGGCGCGCAACGTCGAAACCCCGGTCGGTCACGATCCGCTCCACTACGGCGAGGCGATCCTTCACGGATGCCATCTCGGCGCGCAGGGCGGCGTTTTCCTGCGTCAGCAGGCGCACGCGCTCCATGCCTTGCGAATTGATCTCCGGCTTCAGCGACTGGCCCCACATGCCTTCCAGCGGATAGCCATGCTGGATGCGCAACTTGGTGGTCTGGACCCAGCCGAGAATTCCCGCGATGCTGACCACGAAGGCGCCGCCCACGATCCAGCCCAGATAGGGCAGGAAGTTCTGAAATCCTCCGTCCATCATTCAATTCCCTCAATCTGGGGGCCGCGCTGCAGCGTCTCCACCTTGCGCGTGTCGCGCAGGGCTTCGATCTGGCTGGCCACGTCATATCCCTTGTCGGTCACGATCCGTTCGAGCACTCGCACGCGCTGCTCCAGCTCCTTGACGTGACTGGCATATTGCGCGGCCTTTTCAGCGCTCAGTTCGGCCGTGGCGTGAATTTCCATTTCCGCGATCTTCTGGCGATGCCGGGTCCAGATCGCGATGATCGGGATCGACATGCCCAGGATCGGGATCAGCAGCGCAAGGCTTCCTGCGTCCATCCTATTTCCCCCTGAATATGCCGCGCTTCAGCGCAGGCGCTCGATTTCGGCCGAAAGGCGCGGATTGCTGGAGACGTAATAGCTTTCCACCTCTGCCAGCCGCCGGTCGATGTCGCGGAAGCGGGCGCGGATCTCGCGCGTGGTGCGCTTGGGCGACTGGCGCACGCCCTGCCAGAAGCGTTGTTCCTGGCGGTCGCCATAAAGCTCGATCGGCTTTTTCTTCAGGAACATGCCCATCACGATATAGGCCACCGGCACGAAGCCGACTCCCATTACCGTCAATGCGGCCGTGCCGAGGCGGACCCACAGGACGTTGACGCCGGTGTAATCCGCGATCCCGGCGCAGACGCCGAAGATCTTGCCGTTCTGGATGTCGCGGTAAAGCGAGGTACGTGGGCTGTTCACTTGCGGTCTCCCTTTTCGGCGAGCAGGCGATCCAGTTCGCGCAGCCGCTCGTTATCGACGTCCAGATCGTGGTGGATGCGCGGCGGCTTGAAATCCGGATTGTCGGCCGCAACCAGCCGCTCAACCGTATCCATGCGTTCGTCGAGACGGCGGGCAAGCTGGTAGAGTTCTTCCAGCAAAGCCTCGTCATCCGTGGTGATCGTGGCAGCGGTCTTCCACTTGGTTATGTAGTGGAGGATGATCCACGGCAGGCCGACGAAGATGCCGACGATGCCGAACAGGGGAACGAGGACGTCTTCCATCTATCAGCCCTCCTTGCCTTCGTCGCCCAAGCCGAGGGCGCGCTTCATTTCTTCCAGTTCCTCATCGATCTTGTCCGAACCGGCGAGGGCGTTGATCTCGTCGGCAAGGCTCGGCTGGCCGCCTTCGGCGATGCGCAGAGCGTCAGCCCGGCCTTCGGCGTAATCGACCCGGCGTTCGAGTTGGTCGAACCGGGCCATCGCCTCGTCCACTCGCTCGGTGGCGAGCAGAGTGCGCAGCTTCACGCGGTTTTCCGCGCTTTCGAGCCGTGCGGCGATCTGGGTCTGACGGCTGCGGGCCTCGCGCAGGCGGTTCTGCAGTTTCTGGATGTCGTCCTCATAGGCGCGCAGAGCATCGTCGAGCACGGTGATCTCCGCCTTGAGTTGTTCGCTCATGTCGGCGGCCTTGCGCTTTTCGACCAGAGCGGCGCGGGCCAGGTCCTCGCGGTCTTTCGACAGGGCGAGCTGCGCCTTTTCGCCCCAATCCGCCTGAAGCCGTTCCAGCTTCATGGTGTGGCGGTGCATTTCCTTCTGGTCCGCGATGGTGCGCGCCGCGCTGGCACGCACTTCCACCAGCGTTTCCTCCATTTCCAGGATGATCATGCGGATCATCTTGGCCGGGTCTTCGGCATGATCCAGCAGATCGCTGAAATTGGCGGCGATGATGTCGCGGGTACGCGAGAAAATGCCCATCCAGGGGACTCCTCCAAGGTTCAGATTACGGGTCGGTTCGGGGCTCCGGCGCAGCCGTTCCACTTCGGAATCGAGGCGGATTGTCCGGCGCTCCGACCCGATCGGGCCGAGCGGATTGTTGTCCGGCTTGGTCACGCCAGTTCCACTGTCTGCGTGGCCAGGGCCAGCGGGGTGGGGGTGGCCTGCAGCTGCTGGCTCAGGGCAAGCATGTTGAGGGCCAGCATCGCGGCGACGCTGATGGCGGCTGCCTTGCCCAGCTTGCTGCGAAAGAAGCGGCGATCATACATGGTTCGGTTCCCTTCAGAATTCATGGCAGGGAAATAGCAAGGGGCGTGCCAAACTGCGTGCAGGGCGGAAATCGGGCAATTGCCGCGACTTAAGGCCAATGGGTGTTGGTGAATATTGCCACCTGTTGGGAAAATACGCTATAAGCTGGTGCATGGATCGGGGGAACCAGTTCATCGGCCAATCCGGGGCTTTCCTTGACGCGGTGGAGCGTGCCAGCCGCGCTGCGCCAATGCGCCGCCCGGTGCTTGTTATCGGAGAACGCGGCACCGGCAAGGAACTGATCGCCGAACGCCTTCACCGCCTGTCGAACCGCTGGGAAGAGCCGCTGGTGGTGCTCAATTGCGCGGCCTTGCCCGAAACACTGATCGAGGCGGAACTCTTCGGGCATGAGGCCGGGGCCTTCACCGGCGCCACCCGCGCGAGGGCGGGGCGGTTCGAGGAGGCGGACCGGGGCACGCTGTTTCTGGATGAATTGGCGACGCTTTCCATGGGGGCGCAGGAACGCTTGTTGCGTGCAGTGGAATATGGCGAGGTTACGCGCATCGGATCGTCCCGGCCGATCCGGGTGGACGTGCGGATCGTGGCTGCCACCAATGAGGATCTGCCGCGTCTTGCCAAGGAGGGGCGATTTCGTTCCGACCTGCTCGACCGGTTGAGTTTCGAGGTCATCACCCTGCCGCCGCTGCGGGTGCGGGAAGGGGATGTTTCTGTTTTAGCTGAATATTTTGGCCGCCGGATGGCCGCCGAACTGGGGTGGGAGGCATGGCCCGGCTATGCCCCGCATGTCCAGCGCCAGTTCGAGGATTATGCCTGGCCGGGCAATGTCCGCGAGCTGCGAAACGTCGTGGAACGCTCGGTTTACCGTTGGGACGACTGGGAAGAACCCATCGGCCACGTCCAGTTCGACCCCTTCGACAGCCCCTGGAAGCCCCTTGGCGAGAGTGTGCACAAAGGCACCGAGAGCGCGCATAAAAGGCCGGAGCCTGCGGTGAAAGGCCCGGATTATGACGACATCTCCGATCTGCGCGCCGCAGTGGACGCGCATGAGAAGGCGATCCTCGAAAATGCCCTCGGCCGCTACCGCTGGAACCAGCGGCAGACGGCCAAGGCGCTCGGTCTGACCTATGACCAGCTGCGCCACTGCATCAGGAAGCATGGGCTGGTGCAGTGAGCCTCAGCCCGGCTGCGTGACCTTGCGGATGGTGAGCACGCGTTCGCTGCCGCCACGGGCGGGCCAGATGATCGATTGCCCTTCCGCCAGCCCGATCAGCCCCGCACCCACCGGCGTGAGGACGGAGAGCTTGCCCGCGGAGATATCCGCCTGCCCCGGATAGACCAGCTGCACCCTGTGGCCGGCCTCCACGGAGACGCCATGCGAATCGTCGGCGAATTCCACCGTGGACATCATGGTGACGATGCCGGGCGGAACCTTGCCCGCCGGATGCAGCCGGGCGCGGTCGATCTCGCGCAGCAGCAGGTCGCTGGCTTCGGGAAAACGCTCGGCATTGCCGATGGCGAGGTTGGAGAGGCTTTCGGCCTCGCTGTCGATCATGTGGATGGGCGGCCTGCGTGTGGCCTTCATATGCGTCATGGTGCTGGCACCTTCAGAAAGGGGATCAGTGCGGCGCTGCGCCGCGATCGGTCTTCGGAAGTTCGCCCCGGGCACGGGGCCTGTGCGCACCGGACCCGGGGCTAGATGCCCGCGAGGAGTTGACCACCCAGATGTCGGAAGAAGTGCCGGTTCATGCGCGCAGGCTGTCACCGGCGGAGCGGCAAGTCAATCGCCGCCGGGCGGGGAGGCGGGTTCGGGCTGGCTGCAGGGCTGATGCGGGCGCATAGTCGGGCGCAGGAAGATGTCCTGCCGGCCGGCCCCATCAATGAAATGCAGTGGGTGCAGAGCAGATCGACGTTAACGTGAAACAGAGACCGATGGCTCAGGCGTCTCGGTTCAGGGGAGTCAGCCATGAAATTCATTCTGCTCAAGTCACGCGGCGGCGACTATATGGTCATCGCCCAGAACATCGCCTGGTTGCGCTCGCATGAGAATGACCAGACCAAGGTGGGCATCGTGGGAAGCGACGCCATTCTCGTCACCGGCAGCATCGAGGAAACAGCCGCCACCATTCTCGCTGGCTAGACGCCGACGCGACGCCGAATGTCCGCAATGGTGTCGTGTCCGAAATGGCGGCGTTCGGCAGATTTGTCGTGGAAAGCGGACGTTGGCTCCGACCGAGCTGACGTCGGGAATGTCGGACAGTCCGGAACGTCGCCTCTGGAACCCGGGAAATGGATTAGCTGCCGTTCCCGGCGCCAGCTGGCTGCGGCAGCTACCGGCGCTCAGTCAAGCCGCCTCGAGCAGCAATATGTCCTGCTCACGCTTGAGCAGCCAGGCGTGGTTTCGATACGAGGCGAGATCGACGACATTGAACTGGCTCGCAATCTCGTCGCGCAGCTCATGATAGGGTTCGGGCAGCAGGCTACGCTGGAGATGCTCATAGAGCGCTCGCGCCGGTTCTTTGTCGGGAAGCGATGCGCTAGCGTGGAACTTGAGCAGCTCTGTCACCGGGTCGTCGCAAGGTTGCGCGGCCTCGACGGCGGCCTCGGCGGCGCCGATCGCCAGCAACACCCGGCTGAGCGCCGCGCGCAGCATGTTCTGCTCGCGACGAAATGGGCAGTGCTCGATCGCCCAAGCGAACCGCTCGCAAGCTTCATCCAGATGGTCGGCGGCACTATCGAGCATGCCGCGCAGCACGAAGTTGCGCCACTCGTCCGCGGTCCTTGGATTGTCGATGACGAGAAGCGCCAGCGCCTCGTTAAGGCGGCCTTGATGAATATAGATGCTGGCGATCGCGTTTCTGAGTGGCAGCCGCTGGGGATGACGGTCGGATGCGCCCTGATAGATGCTCAAGGCCTCGTCGACCTGGCCCAGCCTTCGTAACATGTCCGCGCGGCCGAGTTGGATGCTTGGATGAGAGGGAAAATCGCGCGCCGCGTCATCAAACAGCGCCAGCGCCCTCGCGTAATGCCCCTTGGCTTTCTCGATGCGGGCCAGACCCGTGCGCAGGCCGGCGACATGACGAAAATCGTCTTTTGTCGTCTCGAGCGCCTTCTCCGCCTCGTCGAACCGGCGGGCGTCAATCAGCGCGTCCACCAGGGACCAGGCGGCATCGGGCGATCCCGGGAGTTGGTCGACGAACGCTTCCGCCTCCGCGACCGCTTCCTCGAAGCGACCAAGATCGCGCAGCGTCGCGATTAGGCCACCACGCGTGTGCGGGTCGAAGGGATAGTCTTCGAGGAGATTACGATAGGCCTGCTCGGCTCGCTCGAAGTCGCCAACGCGCCGATACAAAGTCGCCAGACCATTGCGCGGCACGACATTTGAATCATCCAGTCTAAGCGCAACGTTATAGCCTTCGAAGGCTTCTTCGAACCGTCCCATCTCGACCAGTGTCGCGGCCCGTCCGGCGTGCAGTGCTGCGACATAGGGACATTGCACGATCGCATCATCATAAGCGGCGAGCGCTTCGTCGAGGCGTTCTAGGTCCCGCAAACATTCGGCGATCCCGGCGAGGTTGAACTGCTTGCGCTCGGGCTCGGCCTCGAAATGCCTCAGCGCTGCGCGATAGGCGTCTAACGCTTCGTCAAACTGGCCCTGGTAGCGAAGTATCCTGGCCCGTCCGGATGCGGCAAAGCTTACCTCTCCGAAGGATTCGGCGAGATCGAGGCTGCGATGCGCTTCGGCATAATGGCCGATCCGCATCAGCAGGTCCCCCAGCTGGCCATGGGCCTGCCCGTCGTCGTCCTTGAAATCGAGCGCTTCGCGCGCCCATTCTAGGGCGAGCTCAAGCACTTCCAGCTCCTTCGCCTTCTGGCTAAGATTGGTGAGCGACTTGGCGATATGCTCGTCGAGGCTGGTCTTACGCTGATCGGCGACAAGATCACGCGCATAGCGTCGCGCCGTGTCGAAATCGCCAGACTTGATCTGCTTGACGATCGCATTCTGCTGTTGGATGGCGCGCTCGAATGCCTGCCGCCCGCCCAGCGCATGTGTGTCGTGCCAGCTCGAAGTCTGCGGCTCAGGCTCGGCGACCGGTTCGAACTGGTGGCGGACGCGCTTGAAGGACTCGGTCCAAAGCTGGACGATGGCGCGGCTGTTCTCGAGGCCCTTGAGTTTGGCGAATAGGCCGAACAGCGCCTTGTCGATTCCCGCGCCCTGGTCGAGAGCGATCACGAGGTCCCTGAAGCAGCCTCGGTCGATCGCCTGTTCCCTCACGCGGATTCGATAGCGCGATGTCTCGAAGGCGTTCTCCTCGATCGCCTCGAAGGCATCGCGAACCTGCGCGATAAAGGGTTGCAGGGCCAAGAATCGATCCAGCAGTGCGAGTGCTGCGGATGATCCGGTGATCGCCTCGCGGCACGCCGCCACGTCGAACGCCTCAGGCAACGGAGCAGCGAACAATTGCGCTTCGACGCGTTCGACGACACCGCCGACCTCGAGCAGCTCATCGAGCGCTTCGCCGACCTCGACCAGCTCGCTGGCCTGCTCGGACGGATCGATGAGGATGACGAACAGCCGGACGGCGCGATCAGCCGACCAGCTTATCTTCGTGGCATCGCGCGCCTCGGCGATCGACCGGACCTGGCCAACGGCTAGGTCGTTGCAGTTGCTGAAATAATAGCTGATGTCGCGCGCGCCGGCTTCATGTGCCTCGCCAGTGTCGACGCGCTCGACTAGGAAGCCCGTGGCGGTGCGAACAGCGAATGTCCCGGCCTGGCCGGAGGCTATGAACTGCACTTAACCCTCATCGACCACTGCGCCAAGTTCCAGCAGCCTGGCTTTGGTGCGTTTCCAGATCGCTCGATCCGGCCTGCTGACGACCTTGGGGGCGATGACCCTCTCGATCGCACGCGCGTGTAGCACGCCATATATATGAACTTCGATAAAGTCACTGTCGGCCGACTTGCCTCCCTGTTCGACCAGTATCGGCGGAAAGTCGGCATCGGTCATTCCGGCCTGGATGCGCGGATGGAGCTTGGCCATGGCAAGTTCGCCGCGACGCGTCCAGCTGGCTCGGAATCCGGGAGGCACCGATCCGGTTGGCGGAATCGGATGCTTGTCGCAGAATCGGAACGGATTTTCCTCGAACACGCTGGCGCGGTCCCCGACCATATTTTCCTTCAGCGTGACCGAATAATCGCCGTACCACGACACGCCACGGCCATCGAGCGACAGGACAGCATATTGGATCTCTTCATGTACGCCGTGAGGGTTGACCGTGCCGTCGATCCGGCCGCGATTGGTGTCGAACTCATTGTCTTCTGGATTGCGGATGCCGGCGCGTACCATCTTGTAATAGGACACCATTCCCAGGTTTTGCGAAACGAGACTATCTAGCGCGGAAATCTTGAGGGCGGTGACCGCACTGGAGTCCGAGCTCGCGGTTCCAAAGGCCTCTAGCTCGTCCGCGCAGCCGCGTTGTTTCGCAGCAAGCTGCGCGTACCGGACGCGTTCCTGCAGTGCTTCAATCTCGTCCTTGGCATCTGCAGCTCTGACGTTCGGGCAACCCACATCTCGACCACACCCGACGCAGTTGCGCACCGCATAGGGTATGTCGGTGCCGCACTTCCCGCATTTAGGTGCCAATCTGCCCTTCGCCATCCCTTACTGCCGTTTCCTGGCGAGCATAAAGACATGCGAGTGATCGTCGCTGCTCATGATCGATTCTGCCCTTTTTTCTTATTATTTCTTCAAGTCCACGGAGTGGCAACATGCGATTGCGTTAGCTCCGGATACCCCGTCTCTGTGGCCCTGAACCGGGCAGTCACTTCGCGGCCCAGTTCGATGCATTCGAAGGCATGAATGTACGACGGCTTCCGGCGGGCCACAGCGAGCCCGCAAACGTCAGCAAAGTTGGCGCCTGTGGACACGGCGTCGGTGTCTTCCGGAACCGGCGCCTCACGACCAGAGCCGGTCATACAAACTGCCGGTGCCTAACTGCCGGTACTGAGGAAACCTGTAGTTGATTTTGACTAGGCCGGCATCGGCATCGCGCCATGCTCTGTTGCTTACGAGACGGTCGCCTTTTCCGGTGAACATCAAGCGCCACCGGACAGGTATTTTTAGGCCGCGGATTTTCTGTGCATCAGGTTCCGACAGGCGCGCTGCGAATCGCCAAAAAGTGATTCGTACCCCACTTGCCAAAAAAGGCGGACAGATGACGAAACTTGACCCGACCGAATTTTGCGAAGCGATCCTGCGAAGCGAAATCGCCTATAATACCGAAAACAACGTTGTCCCGAGCGAGAGCGCGGTCGCCGAGCGGCTGTTGCGCCGTAGCCTCGAAATGGGCCCCGTTTATGCGGAGCTACACAGGAAGCTCGCCCCTGATGAGCGGGCGATCCGCGTCTTTCTCGGCATGATCCTCTCGGCCACATTCTGGGATCTCGAAGCGATCGCCGAGGCGCGCGCCGCTCGCGCACGCCTGGAGGAAGTCAATGCCGAGATCGCCGACACTGCCGCGGAGCTCGTTCAGCTTCTTCGCGAGCGCGAGGAACTGCATAATCAGTCAGGCTTCTATTCCAACACCGAATACCATCCGCTCAACCTGATCGATCGGGCCGGCGAGGACGTTTACCTTTACAAATCCTATGTGCGGGAGCCGCTGAAGGCGACGCGCACCTATGACCTCAAATATTGGCCGCGGATCGCCGATTGCATCGCTGTTCTGGGGCGCGATGCCGAGGAGGCGGGGATCGAGGCGAATGACGAAATTACCGAGGCGGCGACCAACGCCAGCCGCAAGGGGCTCGCCGACTATCTCAAGGCGATCTTTGCCGCGATCGAAACCCGGCGCGAAGGCCTCCCGATCCTGCTTCCGCTCGATTTCAAGTTGAGCGACGCAAGCCTCGCTGCGTTGGTCAACTGCTCGCTCGATCTGGATGCCGACGACGGGGTCGGCGCCGATTTCGTCAAGGGCGTTCGCCAACGCGAGAGGGCGCGCAAAGGGACGGTCGCCTGAACCGCGAAGGCCTCGATCTCATCCGGCCGCAGGTGCGCAGGTTCACCGTCAGTCCTCTTCGTCCCACTCAGCCATCCAGCCAAAGCTGCCCCTTATCATAGAGCTGATGCGGTCGATGACGATGACCATCTCGGTGAACTGGACAGGATCGATCGAACGGGAGTGCATTGCCGGCCTGCGGAGCGCGTTCAGGCGGCGCATGTCCACCCGGAAATCCTCGGCGTTGCCGAAGATCGGTTGGAATACCGGCCAGTTCTTTTTAAGCGTCACGATTGGGATCAGATCGCCCAGGTCGACAAACGCTATGAGATCGGCAGTCTGTTCGCCAGCCCGTTTTGCATCTGCCTTGCGCTCTTTTGCTCGCTGTAGAATATCGCCGGGAACGCGCTGTTTGAACCACGCGTCCGGGTTTTCGCCAACGTCGATCTGGGCTTGCACGAGCACTCGGCTGACGAGGCCGCGCATCGCGATTTCAAAGCCGGTGATCGCGCGATAGGTCCCGATGCGCGTGCGCGCGGCCGATACTTCGACGCTCAGCGGGCCGGCCTCAATCACGGCGGTGACGCGCTTTCCGCGAACCTGGCCTTCGACAAGTCCGCTCTCAACGAGAACCTCGATGATCTCGGTGTTGCGGGTGTCGATGAGGCCGCGGTCGACCTCCGCTTCCTCATAGTAACGCTGACGGACCGAACGGCGGTGCCAGAATTCTTCGGGAAGGTCAGGTCGGGTCTGCCATTTGCCAAGCAGCGAACCTACGGCTGCGCTGCTGGCCGGACTGAAAGCGCCGATCGTATCGATGGCGCCAGCGAAAACCGAAAGTTTGGAGAGTGTTTCGCCGATACGGACATTGCGGGCCAGCATCGCCTCGACCCTTGGCAAGACCTTCAGCGCGTCTATCCCAGCGCCACCCCTGATGCGGGCTGCGCGTTCCGCCACGAGCCGAAGCTCTTCGCTGACCAGCCCACCAGTTGCGAACCTGCCGGCTCGGCCCGTTGCGTAGCCTAAGGAGTCGGCCGAGAAGTGATCGGCCCAGCGCTGTGAGCGCATCAACCGACCGATATTCGAATGGTCCTGAAAGATCGCCCAGTTCGGCAGCGTGCTGCCTGGATAGCCGCTCGCGAGAGCCGCCAGTTTTGAATTTTCCGCGAGTATACCGCTCTGCGCGAGCAGGCGCGCGGTGCTGGTCATGTCCTGCAGATGGCGCGAATGCCGGTTTGTCTCATCCAGCATCCAGGCAAGCCTGCTCGTCGCGCCGATGTTGGTGAGGGCAGAGACCTTGTCTGACATGGCCAACATCTGGGCGCCGGTGCTCAGCTTGGCAAGTGCGCCCACCTGAGTCACCCTCGTGATCGCATCGAACTTGCTCTGCTGGGCACCCAGCGCTTTCACCACAGAACTTATCCTGACGATGTCCCGAGCGGGCAGGCTTTCGTCGAAGTCTCGCTCCGACTGCGGTTCGTCTTGGTTCGTCAGCGGATCGGATTCGTCGTCAGGTTCGCTCATGTACCGCGGATTCTTCCCTTATTGTCTCGCCGCGCGATGCTAGCTGAACGGCGGGCGAAGCGCAGTATGAAAGCGAGCTTTTTGCCTTCTCTGCCAATGAAGATCAGAAAGTCATGGGCGGAAGGCTTCCACCTCCTTCCTCCGCCATTTCCGCGCTATCACGTCGCACACGCCGCTCGCTTCCCGCCAGCACGTCCGGCTTCTCGATGCGCGGCGGCGCCTATCCAAGACGCCCGGCGCTTGGCAATCTAGACCAATTCCCGAAACACCATCGTTTTTGGAGCGGTCGCGAGAGGGAGTACCCCTTTTTTACGCAGTAAGTGCCGGACAGTTTACTATTCCTGCGTATACCACGACACGGCCAGGATTGGTTCGGAATGACGGCTCACGGCAAACCCTGTCGTTCGACGAAGCCTTTGCGAATGGCTGCATTGTCCCAAGTGTAGTCGCTCGCCACAGCACGCTAGTTCGGTGAACGAAGGGCGGATTTTAGGAAGCCGGTTCGGGCGGTTCAATGGCCGCTTTTCAGGCGGTAGCGCATGGAGACGGTAGGGCAGCTATGTTGTCGTGTCCGGAATGGCAGCTAGCAGGCCAGAACCCAGAAATCTGCCATTCCGATCGGGTGCAGATCAACTGACCGCTGCCGCCTCATTAGCTGCCATACGAACCGTCGATGGAGAGGCTCGAAACCTGCTGTTCGTTCAATAGGAGCAGACGATGCCAGGTGGCCGCTGGCGTTTCGCGGTGCTCCGTGCCCTCAATCGAGACCTGACTTGCCCGGAGCCCAGTAGGCTTTGGCAAGAACGCTCGTCCTTGGGCAGCCATATTGCTTGAGGCTTTGCCGCAGGCGCTGCACGGTCCTCGCCCTGCCGGTCAGGATGAAGCTCATGCCGGCGGCGAGGAGATGTGGAAGCTTCGCCTCCATGGCATCCAGATGCGCCTCCTCGCGATGCCTCGCAACGAGTTCGGCATCATCAAGCTCAAGGTCCCGCAGAACTCTCCGGGTTGCGGCCACGTCGTCGACCTCGAAAACACAGGCCACCTGTCCCGGCCTCGCTTGAGCCAGCGCATAAGCCAGCCCGATCGACGTTTCATCGCCGAACACGGCGACGGGACCGTTCATCCCGCGCGGATCGAGAGAAGTTCGCGGGCCGAACAGGTTGCATGTGCCTCCGGGCTCGACGTTCCGAACCCAATCGCTTCCAGGGCCGTGGCCCGGCTCGAAGGCGAGAATGCAGGTCCGGCCGGCCGCCGCGTTCCATTCGATCGGCGTGTAGGTTCGCGCGACAAAGGCCGATCCCATGGCGATCTGGATTTTCTGTCCCGGTATCCACGTCACGCCCCTGAGCGCCTCGCCTTCGAGCGTGATCAACTTGAAACGGTCGGCCAGTCTTTCTGCTGCAACGACGCTGGCCTGCCGCATCATCAACCTGATGAGCGCCTGACTGAGACGGCCGCCCACTTTGGCGGGGTGCTCCGGCGTGCCCGCGACGGGGCCGTACATCAATGAACTCAAGGGGCGGTCCTTTCCTTGCATGCCGGATGCCCGGCTGATGGGCGAAGGATAATCGGCGCCGGCGTTGACGTCATTCCGAAGTCGTGACAGATTATTATTCAATAACGCCAATCCGCGGAGGAAAGATCGTTGCCGCTTCTTACCGAGCTTCCCGACAAGGGGGACTGGGTCAATCCCGACGAAGTGCCGCGACCGGTCATCTGCTATGGCTTCGTGGCGTCTGATTTCGCCGGGGTCGAACTCGATTTCCACCGCCACATCAAAGGCCAGATCATTCTCGTCCAGCGCGGCGCTCTGAGCTGCGAGATTGAGGGCGGCATGTGGATCGTGCCGCCGGGGAGCGCCATCTGGATCCCCGGCGAGGCGCTTCATTCACTCAAGCTCACAACAGGGGCTCTGGAGGGGTATAATGCCTTCATATCGCCTGAAGCCAGTCGTGGACTGCCGGCCAGATGCTGCGCTGTCTCAGTGACACCTCTGTTGCGCGAAGTCCTGACGCGCGCGGTGCATCTTCCGCTCCTGTATGAGGAAAACGGGCCCAACAACCGCCTGATCGGCGTCCTTTTGGACGAGCTTGCCGTTGCGAACGTCGAAACCCTGCACCTGCCGATGCCGACGGACCCTCGTCTGCGCTGGATTGCCAATGCCATGATGGACGCACCGGCCGAAAGGAGTACGCTGAAGGACTGGGCCAAACGCGCCGGCATGAGTGAGAGGACCCTGGAACGGCTGGTGCGCAGTGAAACCGGCATGAGCTTTGGGCGCTGGCGCCAGCAGATCGCAATCGTCTTTGCGGTGAAATGGATGGCCGACGGCGCATCCATCCAGGCGGTTGCAGCCGACCTCGGCTATGAGAGTGTCCCCAGCTTCGTTACGATGTTCAAGAAGGCGCTCGGCACCTCTCCCGGCCGATATATGACAGAGCGGCACACATCTGCCATCGGTCCAGCCCGACTGCTCGGCCGGTTTCAGGCGATCGAGCGAGCGACGTAGATGGCCGAATTGGGGTGGGAAGGGGACGTTTGCCTATCAGCCTGCACTGCTATCAACACGAATGCCAAGCGCTCGAAACGCAAGCGCCAGTTCAGCTGTGAGCATAGGATCAAATTCGAACCCGGTATGCCAAAGGTCCTCCCCGCGTCCAGCGATTACGGACATCGACCCGTCTGAAAAGTGCTGAACTTCCTTAACTTCTGTCGGATCAATTTCGTGCAGAATTAGCAGATCACGGGCGGTCGTTTCGTCTGGAAGAGATGCTAAGCGAGGCTTGTTTAGTCTTGGCACCTCGATTTCCTAACGCTCCAATCAGCTCAAAGCTAGCTGAAACCGAGAGTCCACAAAGTTGTCGTTTCCGGAATGGCAGCATTGGGCAAGTTTGTTGTTGTGGGCGGACGAAACTCCTCTCCCGCAATCATCCACATCCGCTCATCCTGAGCCTGTCGAAGGACACGGGAAACCGTCAGTCCCATACCCCTTGTTGGGCGAGCGCCTGCGCGCGTCCTTCGACAAGCTCAGGATGAGCGGAGGTTGGGAATGTCCGCAATAACGTCGTGTCCGAACTGGCCGGTTGCCGGACATGATGAAGGGGAGGCGCCCACCCGCCAGCGATCCCGGCTTTCGCCGGGATGACGCGGTGAGGGCGGGGCAATCTAACCCGTCGCCTGCCCCCGCACGATCTTCAGCCAGGGGTTGATGTCCACTTCGCCCACCTTGGTCAGGTGGTTGTTGTCGCGGTGGTGGAAGGGTTCGGTCTGGCCGCGCACCATCATCACGGTGTCCTGCACATAGCTCCAGCTGCCGTCCTCGTGGAATTCAACTTCGATCCGGTACGAATCGGTGCGGAAGGCCTGTTCGAGGAAAGTGGTGGAGGCGATGCCGAATTCGGTGGTGCCGCGCGTCGCTTCCAGCACCAGCTTCGTATCGTCGGGCCCGGCGTGGCCCGCCGCCAGCGCCACCTGCCCGCGCGGGATCGCCAGCGTCTGCATGATAAGGCCGGTGGCCGGTTCCCACAGCCAATATCCCATCTGGTCGTGGAAAGTGATATCCTCGTCCGGCGTGTTGACGTGGAGGTGATAGCGCAGGCCATAGAGCAATTGCGGCCCGTTGGACTGCGGATCGATCGGCTCCATCACGATGCGTTCGAAATATTCGCTCTCGTCCGGGCCTTCCGCCTTGGGGGCGATATCGGTGCCGCGATTGCCTTCCCAGATGCCGGCGAAGCGCCGCAGCGGGCCGAGATTGGCCAGCGTATCGGGGTCCACATCTTCCTGTTCGGTGAAAATGTCCTCGGGAATCGTCATTCGTCGCTCCAGTCCGCAGCTTTCGCCGTGCTTTTGCAAGCAGCCCTGCGCGCCACCGTCAAGCGGGTGCTTCAGGCCGGCGCGCGCGGCGGCCGGGTGCCTGCGGGAAAGACATTGCGGGCCGTGTGACTTTCCCTTGCAATCTGCACCTTGTACGCCTATCTGGCCGCCATCCCGACATTGTTGATCAAGTTTGGATGCTGGCGCCGCTAGGGGCCGGCCCCGAAGTTCTTTGGCACTGTCTTTCCACTGGAGTCCGCATGGCCGATATCGCGCGCCTTACCGAAGTGATCGAGCCCGAGGCGAAAGCCCTGGGGTTCGATCTCGTGCGCGTGAAGATCATCGGTGCGGAAGCCGGCGAGGGGGAGCCTGCGCTGCAGATCATGGCGGAAGACCCGGCCACCGGGCAGCTGCTGATCGAACAATGCGCGGAGCTTTCGCGCCGCATTTCCGACCGGATGGACGAGTGTGAGGATGCGGGCGAAGTGCTGGTTCAGGGCGCCTATCGCCTCGAAGTCAGCTCGCCCGGCATCGATCGCCCGCTGACCCGCCCGAAGGATTTTGCCAATTGGGCCGGGCATGAAGTGCGGATCACCCTTGCCGAAGCCATCACTGGCGAGGATGGGAAGCCGCGCAAGACAGTGAAGGGCGACCTTGCGGGAATCGAGGGTGACGTGGTCACTGTCGAGGATATCAAGGTCGGCCGGGTGCAATTCCCGCTGGAAATGATTCATTCGGCCAAGCTGGTCCTTACCGACCGGCTGATTGCCGCAACCCGCCCACTCGACACTTCCGGCGCTGAGGAAGTGGATGACCACGCAGACGAATTTCTCGAAGAAGAGGAAGGCTGATACCAATGGCCAGTGCGATTTCCGCCAACAGGGCAGAGCTGCTCGCAATTGCGAACTCCGTTGCCAGCGAGAAGATGATCGACAAGTCGATCGTCATCGAGGCGATGGAAGAGGCGATCCAGAAGGCGGCCCGTGCCCGTTACGGCGCCGAGAACGACATTCGTGCGAAGCTCGATCCCAAGACCGGCGATCTGCGCCTGTGGCGCGTCGTGGAAGTGGTCGAAGAGGTCGAGGATTATTTCAAGCAGGTGGACCTCAAGCAGGCCCAGAAGCTCGATCCCGATGCTGCGCTGGGCGACTTCATCGTCGATCCGCTGCCGCCGGTCGACCTGGGCCGCATCGACGCGCAGAGCGCCAAGCAGGTGATCTTCCAGAAGGTCCGCGATGCCGAGCGTGAGCGCCAGTACGAGGAATTCAAGGATCGCGCGGGTGAAGTCATCACCGGCGTGATCAAGTCGGTCGAATTCGGCCATGTGATCGTCAATCTCGGCCGCGCCGAAGGCGTGATCCGCCGCGATCAGCAGATCCCCCGCGAAACCGCCCGTACCGGCGAGCGCGTGCGGGCGCTGATCCTGAAGGTGGAACGCAACAATCGCGGCCCGCAGATCTTCCTTTCCCGCGCGCATCCCGAATTCATGAAGAAGCTGTTCGCGCAGGAAGTGCCCGAGATCTACGACAATATCATCGAGATCAAGGCCGCCGCCCGCGACCCGGGCAGCCGCGCCAAGATCGGCGTGATCAGCCGCGATTCCAGCATCGATCCGGTCGGCGCCTGCGTCGGCATGAAGGGCAGCCGCGTTCAGGCGGTGGTGCAGGAACTGCAGGGCGAAAAGATCGACATCATCCCCTGGAGCGAAGACACCGCGACTTTCGTGGTCAACGCCCTCCAGCCCGCCACCGTCAGCCGCGTGGTGATCGACGAGGAAGAAAGCCGCATCGAAGTGGTGGTGCCCGATGACCAGCTTTCGCTGGCAATCGGCCGCCGCGGCCAGAATGTGCGCCTTGCCAGCCAGCTGACCGGCAGCCAGATCGACATCATGACCGAGGCGGAAGCTTCGGAGAAGCGCCAGAAGGAATTCGCCGAGCGCTCCAAGATGTTCGAGGAAGAACTCGACGTCGACGAAACGCTCTCGCAGCTGCTGGTGGCCGAAGGCTTCGCCGAGCTGGAAGAAGTCGCCTATGTCGGCGTGGACGAACTGGCCGGCATCGAAGGCTTCGACGAGGAACTGGCAGAAGAACTCCAGAACCGCGCCAAGGAAGCGCTCGACCGCCAGGAAGAGGCCGCCCGTCAGGAACGCCGCGCCCTGGGCGTGGAAGATGCGCTGGCCGAAATCCCGCACCTCACCGAAGCGATGCTGGTCACGCTCGGCAAGGCCGGGATCAAGACGCTGGACGATCTGGCCGATCTCGCCACCGACGAACTTATCGCCAAGAAGCGGAGCGAACCGCGCCGCCGCGGCGATGGCCCCGCTCCGGCCCGCCGCAGCGCCCGCACCGAAGACAAGGGCGGCGTTCTGGGCGAATATGGCCTGAACGAGGAACAGGGCAACGAGATCATCATGGCTGCCCGCGCGCATTGGTTCGAAGACGAAGATACGGCAGTCGATGCCGGATCGGACAATTCTGGGGAGGCCGCCGATGCGGACACCCCGCAATGAGCCGCTAGGTTCCGACATTTCCGGCCGCCGCCCGCCGCGCAACCGCGCTGCCGGGGCGGAGGAGCCGACTCCCGAGCGCAAGTGCGTGCTCACCGGGCGCAACGGTTCGCGTGACGAATTGCTGCGCCTGGCGATTTCGCCTGCCGGTCCGGACGGTGTCTGTCAGGTGCTGCCCGATGCGCTGGCGCGTGCGCCGGGGCGTGGGGCATGGATCGGCGTCAC